>NZ_VOBM01000003.1:0-211093 GCF_008370005.1 Pseudomonas sp. ANT_J28 | reverse complement strand
TCGCGAAGGCGGTGTGTCAGACACATCAGATGCGACTGACACACCGCCTTCGCGAGCAAGCCCGCTCCCACAGGGTCTGTGCTATGACAGACATGTCGGTTAAATTGCCAATGTCCCAACCCGTATCCATGAGGAGAGCGCGCGTGTCGCCAAGCCTGTTCCGACGATAACCATCAGCCCGCTGTGCGTTTTCTGTTTCGCCCATTTTTTGGCTGCTATTTATTACAGGCCCAGGTTCATGCCCGAATACGTTAATTGGCTTCGTCATGCTTCGCCTTACATCAACGCCCACCGCGATTGCACCTTCGTCGTCATGCTGCCCGGCGACGGCGTGGAGCACCCGAATTTCGGCAATATCGTCCACGACCTGGTGCTGTTGCACAGCCTGGGCGTGCGACTGGTGCTGGTTCACGGTTCCCGTCCGCAAATTGAAACCCGCCTGGCTGCGCGCGGCCTGACCCCGCATTACCACCACGGGATGCGCATCACCGATGCCGCGACGCTGGAGTGTGTGATCGATGCGGTGGGCCAGTTGCGTATCGCCATCGAAGCGCGGCTGTCCATGGACATGGCTTCATCGCCGATGCAGGGCTCGCGTCTGCGGGTGGCCAGCGGCAATCTGGTGACGGCGCGGCCGATCGGCGTGCTCGAAGGCGTCGACTATCACCACACCGGCGAAGTGCGCCGGGTCGACCGCAAGGGCATCAATCGCCTGCTGGATGAGCGTTCCATCGTGCTGTTGTCGCCACTGGGTTACTCGCCGACCGGTGAGATTTTCAACCTCGCCTGCGAAGACGTCGCCACCCGCGCGGCCATCGATCTGGGGGCGGACAAACTGCTGTTGTTCGGCGCAGACCTGGGTCTGATCGATGAACACGGTCGTCTGGTTCGTGAGTTGCGCCCGCAACAAGTGCCGGCGCATCTGCAGCGTCTGGGCAGCAACTATCAGGCTGAGCTGTTGGATGCGGCCGCTGAGGCCTGCCGCGGCGGTGTGGCTCGCAGTCATATCGTCAGCTACGCCGAAGACGGCGCGCTGCTGACCGAACTGTTCACCCGCGACGGTGGCGGTACGCTGGTGGCCCAGGAGCAGTTCGAGGTTGTGCGCGAAGCGGCGATCGAAGATGTCGGTGGTTTGCTGGATTTGATCAGCCCGCTGGAAGAGCAGGGCATTCTGGTGCGGCGTTCCCGCGAGGTGCTGGAGCGTGAGATCGAGCAGTTCAGTGTGGTCGAGCGCGAAGGCATGATCATCGCCTGTGCGGCGCTGTATCAGATTGCTGATTCGGATGCGGGGGAGTTGGCGTGTCTGGCGGTGAACCCGGAATACCGCCATGGCGGTCGTGGTGACGAGTTGCTGGAGCGCATCGAAACCCGCGCCCGGGCGCAGGGGCTGAAAACCTTGTTCGTACTGACGACCCGGACCGCTCACTGGTTTCGCGAGCGTGGATTTGTGCCGAGCAGCGTAGAGCGTCTGCCATCAGCGCGGGCTTCGCTGTACAACTATCAGCGTAATTCGAAGATCTTCGAAAAAACCCTCTGACCTGATCGTTCCACCCAGAGCGTGGTAACGATCATCAAACCTCTGGGTGCTTCTCGGCGTATTTGCACGTCGCCGGAAGCAATGGCCGTAACCACTTCCGGGCCGCTATTGAAACGACGCCAATCAATTTTCTGTCCTATGGTTTCTCGTACAGTCCGTCTGCCAGGGGACTTTGCTGGGGTCGATACCGGTTTGATAGCCGATCGTGAGGTTCGCCGCGTGAGCGTTCGAAGAAATTACTAGCGATACACAAACTGTAACAATTAGACTGGATAGTGCGCGTTTGGTCGTCATGGCGCTGCCTTCCGACATGGATTGATTGCGAATTGCGTCAAAGCTAATCGATCTAAATAAAGGCTAACAAATACCGGTCAGAGCTAAATGCCTAAACGGTATGAAAAAGAGCTGGGTGATTCTTTTTGGGTTTATGACGCGTTCATTACCCGGCAAGGAGCGAATTCACGGGGGATTAGACCATGGTCGTAGACGCACATAGTTACGATTGACTTGTGAGTCACGGTCTGGCGCTAATCGCGCATCTTCGGATCCCGGGCATACGACCCAGGGCCAGGAACACAAGAATTAGAAACGATAGGAGCGAAACAATGAACAAGTCCACCTTGGCCTTGGCCGTGGCTGTAGGGGTTTTGGCGCAGCAGGCAGGCGCCGCCGGTTTCCTGGAAGACAGCAAGGCTTCCGTTAGTTCTCGCACCATGTATTTCAACAACGATAACCGTGAAACCGGTCCGGATCAGAAAGAGGCCGGTGAAGGCCTCAAGTTCGATTACCTGTCCGGTTTCACCCAGGGAACGGTCGGCTTCGGTATCGACGCCCAAGCCCTCGTCGGTATACATTTGGACGGCGGCAAAGGTCACCACCCAGCCAACAGCTCGTTCTCCCCAAGTGACACCGATGGTTCTGCTGTGGGCGAGTGGAGCCGCGCGGCGGCCAACGTCAAGGCCCGCTTCTCGAAGACCGAGGCCCACCTGGGTGGCGCTCTGCAGCCTAACATGCCGATTCTGGTAGCGAACGACAGCCGCCTGCTGCCACAGACCTTCGACGGTGGCACCATCACCTCGAAGGAAATCGACAACGTGACCTTGAACGCAGGTCAGCTGGAACACTCGACGGGTCGCGCCTCGTCAAACGCCACCGGCCTGGCCGTGTCTGGCGGTACTCATGACAGCAACCAGTTCCGCTACGGCGGTGCTGACTGGAAGGTCACCAAGGACCTTACCCTGCAGTACTACCACTCGGATCTGAAGGACTACTACAAGCAGGACTTCTTTGGCTTGATCCACGTCTTCCCGATCAACGCCAACCAGTCCTTCAAGACTGATATCCGCTATTTCGACAGCAGCTCCGACGGTAAGAACGGTGACGCGGGTTATCGTTTCAACAACAACGGCGGTTACGCCAGCAAGCCGGGCGAGGTCGATAACAAGACCTGGAGCGCAATGTTCACCTACACCCTGGGTGGCAATGCCTTCTTGTTGGGCCATCAGCGCGTCAACGATGACGGCGGCTTCGTCTACCTGAACCAAGGCAGCGTGGTTGATGGCAATGGCCATGCGGAAGGCAATGCTGGCGCGAGCTTCTACCTGTTCACCGACTCCATGATCAATGGTTTCGTCCGTGCCGGTGAAAACACCACCTTCGGTCAGTACTCCTATGACTTCGCAGCGTTGGGTGTGCCGGGCCTGAAAACCTCGATCTCCTACCTGCACGGCGATAACATCAAAGCAACAAACGGCAGAGGCCCTGATGCGTCCGAGTGGGAACGCGACATGCGGATCGACTACACCATCCAGCAGGGTACTCTCAAAGGTTTCGGCGTGACGTTGCGTAATGGCGTCTACCGTGGCAGTGAAGTCAGCAACAACCCTGATGTTGACCAGACCCGTCTGATCTTCAACTACACCTACAGCTTCTTGTAATAGCCGTCAGAAAAAGCCTCGCCCGCCGGCGAGGTTTTTTTTGTGCTTTTTTCAATATTCCAAACAGATCTTATTTAGTAATTTTTTATTCTTTTTAGCTTTTAGGCCGAACGCCTAAAGTGGGTGGCTTATGAGTCGATACCTTGTGTCCCGACTCAGAGTAATAGCGCGAAGCTATATTCCTGAATGGCATGAAAAATGATGAAATAATTCTTTTTGTGTTTATCATGCGGGCCAAAATCACAGGGGCTGGCCATCGCCGTAGTCACACGGTCTGGCACTGACCGAGCATTTCAGGATCCAGGGCATTCGACCCAGGACCTCAAGAATTAGAAACGATAGGAGCGAAACAAATGAACAAGTCCACCTTGGCCTTGGCTGTGGCCGTAGGGGTTTTGGCGCAGCAGGCAGGCGCCGCCGGTTTCATCGAAGACAGCAAAGCTACTTTGGGGCTGCGTAACTTCTACATCAACACGGATTACCGTGACGGCACTGCCAGCCCAAGTCGAAACGAAGAGTGGGGCCAAGGCTTCGATCTGCGCTTCACTTCCGGCTATACCCAAGGCACTGTCGGCTTTGGTATCGACGCCATCGGCCTGCTGGGTGTACGTCTGGATTCGGGCGGCGGCACTAACGGCAACGTTAACGCCAATGGCACCCCTGGTAGCGCTTATGGCGGCACTGTTTTCCCAAGCGAGTCCAACGGCCAAGCGGTGGATAACTTCTCCAGCCTGGGCCTGACTGCCAAAGCCAAGATCTCCCAGACCGAACTGAAGCTGGGTACCCTGCAGCCGAAGAACCCGGTAATCGTGACCAACGACGGTCGTCTGCTGCCACAAACCTTCCAGGGTGGCCAGATCACTTCGGGCGAGATCAAGGACCTAACACTGGTCGGCGGTCAGATCGAGCACGCCAAAGGTCGTAACTCCAGCAACAACGAAGAGTTGTCGATCGCTGGTGCCAACGGTCGCACTGCGGCTGGTCGCGACAGCAACAAATTCTATTACGGTGGCGGTGACTACAAAATCACCAAAGACCTGACTGCCCAGTACTACTACGGCAACCTGGAAGACTTCTACAAGCAGCACTTCCTGGGTCTGGTTCACAACTGGGCAATCGGCCCGGGCGTTCTGAAATCCGACCTGCGCTACTTCAACAGCCGGGATGACGGTGCCAACGGTCACGACGCCAACTACTTCACCTCTGGCAACTACAATGCGCCAAACGGTAAAGGCAAGGTCGACAACAACCTGTATAGCGGTCTGTTCCTGTATACCGTTGCCGGCCACACCTTCGGCGGCGGCTATCAGGTCAGCAACGGTAGCAGCGACTTCCCTTACTTGAACCAGGGTGACGGCGCTTCGGCTTACCTGACTACCGACATGCAGATCCAGAAGTTCGCCCGTGCCGGCGAGCGCACTTGGCAAGCACGCTACTCGTATGACTTTGCCAAGGTCGGTGTACCAGGTCTGACGGCCGGTCTGGTCTACCTGAAAGGTGATGAAATTGATACCGTCAACGCTCGCGGTGGCGAGTTGGCTAACGGTGCTTCCGAGTGGGAGCGCGACCTGACTCTGGCTTACGTCGTACCAGAAGGCCCGCTGAAAAACCTTGGTTTCATGTGGAAAAACGCTATGTGGCGTACCGACCTGCCGAGCACTCGTTCGCAGGACGAAAACCGCCTGATCGTCAGCTACTCGATCCCGCTGTTGTAATAGCACTCGCGTAACTGAAGTAAAAAAAGCCCCGCCCGGCATCTCGCCGGGCGGGGCTTTTGCGTTTTCAAGTCAGGCTCACCCCCATAAACCTTCCTCGACATTTCGTCCCTGGACCCGGTGGATTCGCACCACAAGTGGATCGAAGACATCAACGAAACCCAGAACACCCTCGTCAACTTCCCCATCCTTGCCGACGCCGACCGCAAGGTCTCGGACCTCTACGACCTGATCCATCCCAACGCCAACGACACCCTGACCGTGCGTTCGCTGTTCGTGATCGACCCGAACAAAAAGGTTCGGCTGACCATCACCTACCCGGCGAGCACCGGCCGTAACTTCCATGAAATTTTGCGAGTGATCGACTCGCTGCAACTCACCGACAACTTCAAGGTGGCCACCCCGGCCAACTGGCAGGACGGTGATGAAGTAGTGATCGTGCCGTCGCTCAAGGACGAAGACGAAATCAAGAAACGCTTTCCCAAGGGCTATCGCGCGGTGAAGCCGTACCTGCGTCTGACGCCACAGCCGAATCGTTGAAGATCAAAAGATCGTCCACAAAGCAGGGGATTTCAGGCCGTTTTTACGGCCTATTTTTTTGCCCGGGAGAAGCCATTTCATATAGACCTACAAGGAATAACCAAATGAATAAATATGATTTATGGATATAAAAATCACCTGTTAAGGTCACTTCCATCAAAGCGAGATCGCAAACCGCGAATCGCCAACACCGTTCAAGGAATCGTCTGAATGCTGGTCGTCTCACTCGGTGGCAGTCCCAGCCAACGTTCCCGTTCCGGGGTGCTGCTGGAGCGCTCCCAACGCTGGTTGCAGGAGCAAGGTGTGGAAGTGGTGAGTTACCAGGTACGGGACTTCCCGGCCGAAGACTTGCTGCATGCGCGCTTCGACAGCCCGAAGGTGATCGACCTGCTGCAACAGATTGAAAACGCCGATGGCCTGCTGATCGCCACGCCGGTCTACAAAGCGTCGTTCTCCGGCGCATTGAAAACTGTGCTGGACCTGCTGCCCGAACGCGCCCTGGCCCACAAAGTGGTTTTGCCCATGGCCACCGGCGGCAGCATCGCCCACATGCTGGCGGTGGATTACGCGCTCAAGCCGGTGCTCTCGGCGTTGAAAGCCCAGGAAATGCTCCACGGGATTTTCGCCGTAGACAGCCAGATCGCTTACGGCGAAGGCAGCGCCCAGGCGCAGTTGGCACCGGAGCTGGAAGAAAGACTGAATGAATCACTGGAGCTGTTTTTCAGCGCCATGGCCCGACGGCCCAAGCCGATCGATCCGAACCTGCTGAATGAACGTTTGTTGAGCGCTCGCTGGAGCATTTAAGCCAGCACCTAAGCCACACCTGAATTTGAAGTACTCACCTTACTCAGCCGCCAACGGCCAAGCAGGTGCAGCCAAAACCCAACTGCAAAAAGGAGAGCGCCATGCGCACTGTCATTTTGCGTCGTGGTCTGGTCGCTCTGTTAGTTGCGGCTGTGTCCTTCGGCGTTATTTCTCAAGCACAAGCCGAGACGTTACGAATCGGCTATCAAAAATACGGCACCCTGGTGCTGCTCAAAGCCAAAGGCACTTTAGAAAAACGCCTCGCCGCCCAAGGCGTGGATGTGCAATGGACTGAATTCCCCGGCGGCCCGCAACTGCTTGAAGGCTTGAACGTCGGCTCCATCGACTTCGGTGTTACGGGCGAAACTCCACCGGTATTCGCTCAAGCCGCTGGCGCCGATCTGCTCTATGTCGCCTACGAACCACCAGCGCCTCACAGCGAAGCGATCCTGGTGCCGAAGGACTCGCCGATCAAATCGGTGCAGGACCTCAAGGGCAAGAAAGTCGTCCTGAACAAAGGCTCCAACGTTCACTACCTGTTGGTCCGCGCACTGGAAGATGCCGGCCTGAAATACACCGACATCCAGACCGTATTCCTGCCGCCGGCCGATGCCCGCGCTGCGTTCGAGCGTGGCAGCGTAGATGCGTGGGTGATCTGGGACCCGTATCAGGCCGCCGCCGAACAACAGTTGCAGGCACGCACCCTGCGTGATGGCCAAGGCATCGTCGACAACCATCAGTTCTACCTCGCGACCAAGCCTTATGCGCAGAAAAATCCGGAGGTGATCAAGACCCTCGTGGAAGAAGTGCGCGCGGTCGGCGAATGGTCCAAGGCCAATCCCGAAGACGTGACCAAACAAGTCTCGCCACTGCTCGGCCTACCGGCGGACATCACCCTGACGTCGGTGAAACGCCAGGGCTACGGCGCGCTGTTCCTCACGCCTGAAGTGGTCGCCGCGCAACAGAAAATCGCCGACAGCTTCTACCAGCTCAAGCTGATTCCAAAGCCGCTGAGCATCAAAGACGTGATCTGGACGCCTCCGGCGGCCGTTGCCAAAGCGCAGTAATTCGAATCCCTAAGGAGACCACTCCATGAGCCTCAATATCTTCTGGTTCCTGCCTACCCACGGCGACGGCCATTACCTTGGCACCGCCGAAGGCGCTCGCGCCGTCGACCACGGTTATCTGCAACAAGTCGCGCAAGCGGCAGATCGTCTGGGCTTCGGCGGGGTGCTGATTCCTACCGGGCGCTCTTGCGAAGACTCGTGGCTGGTGGCCGCGTCGCTGATCCCGGTGACCCAGCGTTTGAAATTCCTCGTCGCCCTGCGCCCCGGGATCATTTCCCCGACGGTGGCAGCGCGTCAGGCCGCAACGCTGGATCGCCTGTCCGGCGGCCGTGCGTTGTTCAACCTGGTAACCGGCGGTGATCCGGAAGAATTGGCCGGCGACGGTTTGTTCCTGACTCACGAAGAGCGCTATCAAGCCTCGGTGGAATTCACCCGCATCTGGCGCCGCGTGCTGGAAGGCGAAACCGTCGATTACGACGGTCAGCACATCAGCGTGAAGGGCGCCAAATTGCTCTACCCGCCGATCCAGCAACCGCGTCCGCCGCTGTACTTCGGCGGTTCTTCGGAAGCGGCGCAAGACCTCGCGGCAGAGCAGGTCGAAATGGTCCTGACCTGGGGCGAACCACCGGCCGCCGTTGCCGAGAAGATCGAACAAGTACGCGCTAAAGCCGCAAAGCTCGGTCGTACCGTTCGCTTCGGCATTCGTTTGCATGTGATCGTTCGTGAAACCAATGCCGAAGCCTGGCAAGCGGCGGATCGGTTGATCTCTCATCTGGACGACGAAACCATCTCCCGTGCCCAAGCCTCGCTGGCGCGCTTCGATTCCGTTGGTCAGCAACGCATGGCCGCGCTGCATGGCGGCAGCCGTGACAACCTGGAAGTCAGCCCCAACCTGTGGGCCGGTGTCGGCCTGGTGCGCGGCGGGGCCGGTACAGCGTTAGTGGGCGATGGTCCGACCGTGGCCGCCCGCGTGAAGGAATACGCGGACCTGGGCATCGACACGTTCATCTTCTCCGGTTACCCACACCTGGAAGAGTCGTACCGCGTCGCCGAATTGCTGTTCCCGCACCTCGATATCGAGCGTCCGGAACTGCCAAAAAGCGCCGGTTACGTCAGCCCGTTTGGTGAGATGGTTGCCAACGACATCCTCCCCAAAGCCGCGTCCCAAAGCTGAGGCGCGCCATGAAGAAACTTATCCATAGCCTCGCGCCTTGGGCGTTTCCGGTGTTGCTGCTGGCGGTGTGGCAGTTGTCGGTGTCGGCGGGCTGGTTGTCGACACGGATTCTGCCGGCGCCGATTGCGGTCATCGAAGCCGGCGTCCGTCTGGTGCGCAGCGGGGAAATCTGGACGCACCTGGCGATCAGCGGCTGGCGTGCGGCGCTGGGCTTCGCTATCGGCGGCAGCATCGGTCTGGCCCTGGGCTTTATCACTGGCCTGTCGAAGTGGGGCGAGCGCCTGCTTGACAGTTCGGTGCAGATGATCCGCAACGTGCCGCACCTGGCGCTGATTCCGCTGGTGATCCTGTGGTTCGGCATCGATGAGTCGGCGAAAATTTTCCTGGTGGCATTGGGCACGTTGTTCCCGATCTACCTCAACACCTATCACGGCATCCGCAACGTCGATCCGGCGCTGGTGGAAATGTCCCGCAGTTATGGCTTGTCCGGTTTCAGCCTGTTCCGTCAGGTGATTCTGCCGGGTGCGCTGCCTTCGATTCTGGTCGGCGTGCGCTTTGCGCTGGGCTTCATGTGGCTGACGTTGATCGTCGCGGAAACCATTTCCGCCAGCTCCGGCATCGGCTACCTGGCGATGAATGCCCGGGAGTTCTTGCAGACCGATGTGGTGGTATTGGCGATTCTTTTGTACGCCGTGCTTGGCAAACTCGCCGACCTCGCGGCCCGCGGGCTTGAACGCGTGTGGTTGCGCTGGCACCCGGCCTATCAGGTTGTTAAAGGAGGTGCGGCATGACGGCTCAACAACCTCCACGCCTGCTGCGCGGGATTCCGCTTGCGGTGCGCAAACTGCAAAAAACCTTTGGCTCGCGGCAAGTGCTGCGTGAGATCGATCTGCACATCCCTGCCGGTCAGTTTGTCGCCGTGGTCGGTCGTAGCGGTTGCGGCAAAAGTACCTTGCTGCGCTTGCTCGCCGGTCTCGACAAACCCACGGGCGGTGAATTGCTCGCGGGCTCCGCACCACTGAGTGAGGCGCGGGAAGACACCCGGCTGATGTTCCAGGAAGCGCGTTTGCTGCCATGGAAAAAGGTCATCGACAACGTCGGCCTCGGGCTCAAGGGCAACTGGCGGCCACAAGCGTTGAAAGCCTTGGAGTCGGTCGGTCTGGCCGACCGCGCCAATGAATGGCCGGCCGCCTTGTCCGGCGGCCAGAAGCAACGTGTGGCCCTGGCCCGCGCGCTGATCCATCAACCGCGGTTGCTGTTGCTGGACGAACCGCTGGGCGCGCTGGACGCACTGACCCGAATTGAAATGCAGCAGCTGATCGAACGGCTCTGGCAGAAGCACGGCTTCACCGTGTTGCTGGTCACCCACGACGTCAGTGAAGCGGTGGCGATTGCCGATCGGGTGATCCTGATCGAAGAGGGCGAAGTCGGCCTCGATCTGCACGTGGAACTGCCGCGCCCTCGGGTTCGTGGCTCCCATCGGCTGGCGGCGCTGGAAACCGAAGTCCTCAATCGCGTGCTGGCGTTGCCCGGCGAACCGCCGGCACCGGAACCTGTTTCACCATTGCCTACGCAATTGCGTTGGGCTCAATAACTCAAGCCTTATCCAACGACAGGAATCATCATGACGATCAAAGCCATCAACGTTCGCAACCAGTTCAAAGGCTCCATCAAGGAAATCGTACTCGGCGACGTTCTGTCCGAAATCGACGTACAGACCGCTTCCGGCATCGTCACCTCGGTGATCACCACTCGCTCGGTGAAAGAGCTGGAACTGGTGGTCGGCAGCGAAGTGATCGCGTTTGTGAAATCCACCGAGGTATCGATCGCCAAGTTGTAAGCGCGTGCATTGCGCTAAACCCCGAAGGGTGTGAACCCTTCGGGGTTTTTTATGCGCGGGTGTTCAGGGCTCGGGTGCGCAGCGCCAACCGGCTACGGGCGTGTAGGTGCCGAGTGAAGACAACAGGCGTGGGTCGCTGAATAGTTCGCTGGCGTGCGGATCGATGTCAGCCGACAACAATGGTTGGCCGACTTGCCTAGGCAGTGTGGAGTGGTCGATGTGCCACGGCGTTTGCCCTCCGTGGTGACGACCGAAGGACAGTTCGCAGGCGAGCCGTTGTTGCGCAGTTGCTCCGTCGATGTGTTCACGCAAATGACCACCGGGTTCCAGCGCGACAACCCGGCTGGCGGCGAACAGAAAGTAGTCACCGGCCAGCACCAGGCAGGCAAATCGCGCCGGATCATCGACCGCCTGCAACCACTGACCGCGACAGGTGCCGCGAGAGTCCGGCAGTCGCTCCCAAATCTCATAGTAGTTATCGTCCAGGGCGGTTTCGATCAGGCGCTCGCTGGTTTCAAAATGCATGCGCCCGATGTCGTCTTCGGTGCTGACGGGCTGGTAGTCGAGTTTGCGATGCCACTGGCAAATGTCGCCGTTGACCTCGGTTACGCCGGCGAAGCCTTTTTGCTCGCTCAGGGTCAGCAAGTCAGCGTGACTCAGTTGCTCCAGCGGCAGCGCCGCAAGCGTTGCCGGCGGGATGCGCAGGTCGGCAAACAAACGCGGGGTTTGCAGCCAGTACACGGCTGTTTCGCTGTCGACGCGCCCCGACTGGAATTTGATCAGGCGTCTTTGCCACACGCCAAGGTAGTTGTCTGGAACGTGTGCCATGAACACCTCGTTGCGTTATGCGTCGCGCTTGGACAGGTAGGGCGGCAAATACAGACCCAGATAGGCGTCGAATACCCGCATGCCTTCTTCGGCCATGCGTGGGGTGATCTGTCCGTGTTGTTGCACTGAGCGCGCATAGACGCGGTCGCCGAGCTCCATGGCCAAGGCAAACACATCAACGTCCGTCGGCAGTCTCGGCAGCTCGAAGTGGTGGTCGAAGAGTTTGTGCATCAGGTCGCCAAGTTCGATGTCGTGCTGACGGTCGGCCTGGGTGACTTCGGTCAGCCCGTGCTGGGCGAGAATGAGCTGGCGGGCGGCGGCGTCTTCGCTGTAGATCGCGAGCATGCGTTGTTCCACCAGTCGCGACAGATCGCGCCAGCCGTTCAGGGCTTCGTGGTCGATGGGTGCTTGCAGGCAGGCACGGAACGCAGCGTGGACGTCGGCCGTCAGGGCTTCGAGCAGCGCCGGGACACTGGCAAAGAAGTGGTAGACGGAGGAGGGCGGGATCTCCGCGCGTTCGGCGACGCTGTAGATCGACAGGCTGGCCACGCCCTCGGCAGCCAGCAGCGTGCGGGCGGCATCGAGTATCGAATCGATCCGGGCCTGGCTGCGGGCGCGGGGTTTGCGTGGGGTGGCGAGTCGGGTCATTGGTGTCTCCTGCGGGGCAGCGGGCATTGTACGAGCAGGGTTTGATGTTGTCTGCCCGGACGCCTTCGCGAGCACGCCCGCTCCCACATTTGATCTCCAGTGAACATAGTGTTTGTGTACGGCAGAGATCAAATGTGGGAGCGGGCTTGCTCGCGAAGCAGGCGCCTCGGTCCCGCTGAAAAAAAGCCATAAAAAAACGCCGCAGGCCTTTTCAGCCTGCGGCGTTGTTTTTACTGCAACCGCTTAAACGGTATGCAGGTACCAGTTGTACTCGAGGTCGGAGATGGAGTGTTCGAACTCCTCCAGCTCGCTCTCTTTACACGCGACGAAGATATCGATGTATTTCGGATCGATGTACTTGGCCATGACTTCGCTGTCGTCCAGCTCACGCAATGCGTCGCGCAGGTTGTTCGGCAGGCTTTGCTCGTTCTGCTCGTAGGAGTTGCCTTCCACGGGGGCGCCCGGCTCGATCTTGTTGGTCAGGCCGTGATGCACGCCTGCCAGGACCGAAGCCATCAGCAGGTAGGGGTTGGCATCGGCGCCGGCAACGCGGTGTTCCAGACGGACCGCGTCGGCGGAACCGGTCGGCACACGCACCGCAACAGTACGGTTGTCCAGACCCCAGCACGGTGCATTCGGCACGTAGAACTGTGCGCCGAAACGACGGTAGGAGTTGACGTTCGGGCAGAGGAAAGCCATCTGCGCCGGTAGGGTCTCGAGCACACCGCCGATCGCGTGACGCAGTGCGGCGTTCTGCTCGGGATCCTCACTGGCAAAAATGTTTTTGCCGTCTCTATCAAGAATCGAGATGTGGACGTGCAGACCGTTACCCGCCTGGCCCGGGTAAGGCTTGGCCATGAAGGTGGTGTCCATTTCATGGTCGTAGGCGATGTTTTTGATCAGTCGCTTGAGCAGGACCGCGTAGTCGCAGGCCTTGATCGGGTCGGCCACGTGGTGCAGGTTCACTTCGAACTGCGCCGGGGCACTTTCCTTGACGATCGCGTCGGCAGGGATGCCTTGCTCTTTCGCACCTTCCAGAATGTCCTGGAGGCAGTCGACGTATTCGTCGAGGTCGTCGATCAGGTAAACCTGTGTCGAATGCGGGCGCTTGCCGGAGATCGGCGAGCGAGGCGGTTGTGGGCGACCGTTTACGTTCTCCTGGTCGATCAGGTAGAACTCCAGTTCGAACGCGGCGCAGATGGTCAGACCCATCTCGTCGAACTTGGCAACAACTTGACGCAGAACTTCACGGGGATCCGCGAAGAAAGGTTCACCTTCAAGTTCGTGCATGGTCATTAACAGTTGCGCGGTAGGACGCTTCTGCCAAGGCTCGTTGCACAGGGTGTCAGGGATTGGATAGCAGATTCGGTCAGCATCGCCGATGTCCAGACCCAGGCCGGTGCTTTCCACCGTCGAGCCATTGATATCCAGAGCAAATAGAGAGGCCGGCAGGTTGATGCCTTTCTCGTAAACCTTGTGAAGACTGGTGCGTTCAATGCGCTTGCCGCGCACCACACCATTCATATCCGCAATCAGAAGGTCAACGTACAGAACCTCAGGATGTTCCTTAAGGAACGCGTTCGCTTCGTTAAGCTGAACGGCACGCGGGGGTACCGACATGATGCAACACCTTTGTTGTTAAAAATATCAATCATTGATCTCTTCGGATTCCAGTCAACCCGAACGGCATGCCGAAGTCAAGCGAGGCCTTTTTTGCCCTAAAAAAGCACCCATTGGGCTTTTTTGAGGCACTTTGGGGCGTTTTTACGCCTGTGAGCGCTTTAGCGTCTGCAGGCCGTGTTGTATTTTTTACGGGGGTGTTGTGTAAAAAAATGAACAAGGCTAAGCTCGATTCAAACCCATAACACCAATAATACCGGGGTGCTTCATGTCTCGCCTGCCGTTAATCGGCGTCACCAACTGCTCTAAGCAGATCGGTCTGCATGCTTATCACATCAGTGGCGACACCTACGTCAGCGCAGCGGCCTCTGAGGCTTCTGGTCAGCGGGTGATTCTCCCGTCCCTGGCGGAACACCTGTCTCCGTCCGATATTCTGGACGGCCGGGATGGCACCCCCATTACGGTTACTTCGTTCAATATAGAACCGATTCACAATAGCGGCCCGGCTATCTTACAGGGCGCCGCTCGTGATTCTGCACGCCCGGCATTTGCCGCGCAGCCCGGGGAAACACGATAGCCTGTCGCAGACACCCATTTCAACGCGACGCCGATGCGTCAACCATTGCCTGACGCATGCAAGCATCAGGAAACTCAAAGCCTAGAGGCATTTATGAGTAACAACCTCGACCAGCTCACCGATTGGTTGAAAGACCACAAGATCACAGAAGTCGAATGCATGATCGCCGACTTGACCGGGATCACCCGGGGCAAGATTTCGCCGACCAACAAGTTCATTGCCGAAAAAGGCATGCGCCTGCCCGAGAGCGTTCTGTTGCAGACCGTGACCGGCGACTATGTCGAAGACGACATCTATTACGAACTGCTCGACCCGGCCGACATCGACATGATCTGCCGCCCCGACCAGAACGCGGTATTCCTGGTGCCCTGGGCCATCGAGCCCACCGCTCAGGTGATCCACGACACCTACGACAAGCAAGGCAACCCGATCGAGCTGTCGCCGCGCAACGTGCTCAAAAAGGTGCTGAAACTCTATTCCGACAGGGGCTGGCAGCCGATTGTGGCGCCAGAAATGGAGTTCTACCTGACCAAGCGCTGCGAAGACCCGGATTTCCCGCTGCAACCGCCGGTTGGCCGTTCCGGTCGCCCGGAAACCGGTCGCCAGTCCTTCTCGATTGAAGCGGCAAACGAATTCGATCCATTGTTCGAAGACGTCTACGACTGGTGCGAATTGCAGGAGCTGGACCTCGACACGCTGATCCACGAGGACGGCACGGCGCAGATGGAAATCAACTTCCGTCACGGCGATGCCCTGTCCCTGGCCGACCAGATCCTGGTGTTCAAACGCACCATGCGTGAAGCCGCGCTCAAGCACAACGTGGCGGCGACGTTCATGGCCAAGCCCATGACCGGCGAGCCGGGCAGTGCGATGCACTTGCACCAGAGCATCATCGACATCGAGACCGGCAAGAACGTCTTCTCCAATGAAGACGGGACCATGAGCCAGTTGTTCCTGAACCACATCGGTGGTTTGCAGAAATTGATCCCCGAGCTGTTGCCGCTGTTCGCGCCCAACGTGAACTCTTTCCGCCGCTTCCTCCCGGACACTTCGGCACCGGTGAACGTGGAGTGGGGCGAAGAGAACCGCACCGTGGGCCTGCGCGTTCCGGATGCCGGGCCGCAAAACCGTCGGGTGGAAAACCGCCTGCCGGGCGCCGACGCCAACCCGTACCTGGCGATTGCCGCGAGCCTGCTCTGCGGTTACATCGGCATGGTCGAAGGCCTGAACCCGAGTGCGCCCGTGGTGGGCCGTGGCTATGAACGCCGCAACCTGCGCCTGCCACTGACCATCGAAGACGCGCTGGAACGCATGGAACACAGTGCGACTATCGAGAAGTACCTGGGCAAGAAATTCATCACTGGCTACGTCGCGGTCAAGCGGGCCGAGCATGAAAACTTCAAGCGCGTGATCAGTTCGTGGGAGCGGGAATTCCTGCTCTTCGCCGTCTGATGCGCCGGGCGCCGCTGATGTTGGCGGCGCTTCCACTGAAATCTTAGGAGAATTCGCATGACCAGCAACAACCCGCAAACCCGTGAATGGCAAACCCTGAGCAACGATCACCACCTAGCCCCGTTCAGCGATTTCAAGCAACTGAAAGAGAAAGGCCCACGGATCATCACCAACGCCAAGGGCGTTTACCTCTGGGACAGCGAAGGCAACAAGATCCTCGACGGCATGGCCGGCCTGTGGTGCGTGGCGATCGGCTACGGTCGCGATGAACTGGCCGATGCCGCCAGCAAACAAATGCGCGAACTGCCTTACTACAACCTGTTCTTCCAGACGGCTCACCCGCCCGTGCTGGAACTGGCCAAGGCCATCTCCGACATCGCGCCACAAGGCATGAACCACGTTTTCTTCACCGGTTCCGGTTCCGAAGGCAACGACACCATGCTGCGTATGGTTCGTCACTACTGGGCGATCAAGGGCCAGCCGAAGAAGAAAGTCATCATCAGCCGCAAGAACGGTTACCACGGTTCCACCGTGGCCGGCGCGAGCCTGGGTGGCATGACCTACATGCATGAGCAAGGCGACTTGCCGATTCCGGGCATCGTCCACATCGCGCAACCGTACTGGTTCGCTGAAGGCGGCGAGATGACGCCGGAAGAGTTCGGTATCTGGGCGGCCAATCAGCTCGAAGAGAAAATTCTGGAAGTCGGCGTGGACAACGTCGGTGCGTTTATTGCCGAGCCGATCCAGGGTGCCGGCGGCGTGATCATTCCGCCAGACACCTACTGGCCGCGCATCAAGGAAGTCCTCGCCAAGTACGACATCCTGTTCGTGGCTGACGAAGTGATCTGTGGTTTCGGCCGCACGGGTGAGTGGTTCGGTAGCGATTTCTACGACCTCAAACCCGACATGATGACCATCGCCAAAGGCCTGACATCCGGCTACATCCCTATGGGTGGCCTGATCGTGCGTGACGAAGTGGTTGCGGTGCTCAATGAAGGGGGCGATTTCAACCACGGTTTCACCTATTCCGGGCACCCGGTGGCTGCTGCGGTGGCACTGGAGAACATCCGCATCCTGCGCGAAGAAAAAATTATCGAGCGCGTTCATGCAGAAACGGCACCCTATTTGCAGAGTCGCCTACGAGAACTGAACGATCATCCCCTGGTGGGTGAAGTGCGTGGGGTGGGTCTGCTGGGGGCGATCGAGCTGGTGCAGGACAAGGCCACTCGCAAGCGTTACGAAGGCAAGGGCGCCGGCATGATTTGTCGCACGTTCTGCTTCGAAAACGGCCTGATCATGCGCGCCGTCGGCGACACCATGATCATCGCTCCGCCACTGGTGATTACACCGGCTGAAATCGATGAGTTGGTGACCAAGGCACGCAAGTGTCTGGACCTGACCCTCAGTGCATTGCAGGGCTAAGTGCTAGGCTCTGAGCGGGGTGTGAAGTTCGCATTTCGCTCAGAGCAAACGAAGGATAGGTCTTTCCTTGAAAGCCTGCCTTGGATCTTGCCAGACTACCGGTTGTTTTAGTTGCCCAGGAATAGGCCGCTGGCTCTTGGTTAACAAGAACGTGGTTAAAAAGAAAAATTGGAGCATTACGCATGAAGGCATTAGGTATGAAGATAGCTGGCAAGACCCTCCTCGCCATGTCCCTGATGGGCGTGATGGCGGGCGCAGTTCAGGCGGACGACAAAGTTCTTCACGTGTACAACTGGTCCGATTACATCGCGCCGGATACCGTCAAGAAGTTCGAAGCCGAGTCGGGGATCAAGGTTGTTTACGACGTGTTCGACAGTAACGAAACCCTGGAAGCCAAGTTGCTGGCAGGCAAGTCCGGTTATGACATCGTCGTACCGTCGAACAACTTCCTGGCCAAGCAGATCAAGGCCGGCGTTTACCAGAAGCTGGACAAGTCCAAGCTGCCTAACTGGAAAAACCTGAACCCTGACCTGCTCAAAGCGGTATCGGTGAGTGACCCGGGCAACGAACACGCTTTCCCGTACATGTGGGGTTCGATCGGTATCGGCTTCAACGCCGAGAAGGTCAAGACTGCACTGGGTGCCGATGCGCCAACCAATTCCTGGGATCTGATCTTCAAACCTGAAAACGCCGCCAAGTTGAAGTCGTGCGGTATCAGTGTCCTGGACTCGCCAACCGAGATGATTCCGGTGGCGTTGCACTACCTGGGCTATCCAACCGACAGCCAGGACAAGAAACAACTGGCTGAAGCCGAAGCGCTGTTCCTGAAAGTCCGTCCTTCGATCGCCTACTTCCACTCGTCCAAGTACATCTCCGACCTGGCCAACGGCAACATCTGCGTAGCCGTGGGTTATTCGGGCGACATCTACCAGGCCAAGACCCGCGCGGCTGAAGCCGGTGACAAGGTGAAAGTCAGCTACAACATTCCGAAAGAAGGTGCGGGCAGCTTCTACGACATGGTCGCCATCCCTAAAGATGCCGAAAACGTCGAAGGCGCCTACAAGTTCATGACCTTCCTGCAGAAGCCGGAAATCATGGCTGAAATCACCAACGCCGTACGCTTCCCGAACGGTAACGCGGCAGCCACCGCATTGGTCGATAAAGAAATCACCGCCGACCCAGGCATCTACCCGCCGGCAGACGTGCTGGCCAAGCTGTACGCGATTGCCGACTTGCCGGCCGCGACCCAGCGGATCCTGACTCGCAGCTGGACCAAGATCAAATCCGGTAAGTAAGTAAAACCCTGTAGCAGCTGCCGAAGGCTGCGTTGAGGTCCGAAGGACCTCCGCTTTTCGACAGCACAACTGCTTCGCAGTTGAACGCAGCCTGCGGCAGCTGCTACAGGGATCTTCATAAAGTTTGCTGGAACGGTTTTTCGAGGGTAAGTTGCGCGCCGGTTTTGTTGCCTGGCCGCCATGGCTGTCATGTAACGCTGGGCAACTTGGGCCCAACTAATTTTAGAGGACCTCCACGTGCCAATTTTTTCTTTGTTGCGCAATGCGCTGCTCATCGGTGCCGGGCTGACGCTTGCCGTTAGTGTCCAGGCCGCCGGTACTGTGCATATTTATAATTGGTCGGACTACATCGGTTCGACGACCCTGGCCGACTTCCAGAAAGAGACCGGCATCAAACCGGTTTATGACGTTTTCGATTCTAACGAAACCCTGGAAGGCAAGTTGCTGGCCGGGCGCACCGGTTACGACGTGGTCGTGCCGTCCAACCACTTCCTCGGCAAGCAGATCAAGGCGGGCGCGTTCCAGAAACTCGACAAGTCCAAGCTGACCAACTATTCCAACCTCGACCCGGTGCTGCTCAAGCGCCTGGAGCAAAACGATCCGGGTAACCAGTACGCCGTGCCGTATCTGTGGGGCACTAACGGCATCGGTTACAACGTCGACAAGGTCAAGGCTGTACTGGGCCTCGACAAGATCGATTCCTGGGATGTGGTGTTCGAGCCGGAAAACATCAAGAAACTACACAGCTGCGGCGTGGCGTTCCTCGACTCCGCCGATGAAATGATGCCCACGGTCCTCAACTACTTGGGCCTGAACGCCAACAGCACCAATCCCGAAGACTACAAAAAGGCCGAAGCCAAGTTGCTGGCGGTGCGGCCTTACGTGACCTATTTCCACTCGTCCAAATACATCGCGGACCTGGCCAACGGCGATATCTGCGTCGCGATCGGCTTTTCCGGCGACATGTTCCAGGCCAAGGCCCGCGCGGCTGAAGCCGGCAAAGGCATGAACATCGCCTACTCGATTCCGAAAGAGGGCGGCGCGCTCTGGTTCGACATGCTGGCGATCCCCAAGGATGCGGCCAACGTCAAGGAAGCCCATGCCTTCATCAACTATCTGCTGAAACCTGAGGTGATCGCCCAGGTCAGTGATTACGTGGGTTACGCCAACCCTAACCCAGGGTCGGACACACTGATGGAACAGTCCATTCGCACCGACAAATCGGTTTATCCACCGCAAGCCGTCCTCGACAAGACTTACGTGTCTATCGAGTTACCACCAAACATTCAACGTTTGATGACTCGCAGCTGGACCAAGGTCAAGTCGGGTAAATAGCAACAAGGCTCAAACTATCCAAGGTTCGCTCGCCTCGGGCGAACTGAAAATTTTGTTGGGAGTTTCGTAAATGGCAGTTGCCTCCGGCGCCTATAAGAAAGCCCTCGAGGGCGACCAGTCACCTAAACAGGTGTTGGTCAAAATCGACCGGGTCACGAAGAAGTTCGACGAGACGATTGCCGTGGACGACGTGTCCCTGGAAATCAAGAAAGGCGAGATTTTCGCCCTGCTCGGCGGTTCGGGATCGGGCAAATCCACGTTGCTGCGCATGCTCGCAGGCTTCGAACGGCCCACGGAGGGGCGCATTTTCCTCGATGGCGTAGACATCACCGACATGCCGCCATACGAGCGGCCGATCAACATGATGTTCCAGTCCTACGCCTTGTTCCCGCACATGACCGTGGCGCAAAACATCGCCTTCGGCCTCAAGCAGGACAAGATTCCCGCCGCTGAAGTCGATGCGCGCGTGGCCGACATGCTCAAGCTGGTTCAGATGACGCAATACGCCAAGCGCAAGCCGCATCAGTTGTCCGGTGGTCAGCGTCAGCGTGTGGCCCTGGCGCGTTCGTTGGCCAAGCGACCGAAGCTGTTGCTGCTCGACGAACCGATGGGTGCTCTGGACAAAAAGCTGCGTTCGCAAATGCAGCTTGAGCTTGTCGAGATCATCGAGCGGGTCGGCGTAACCTGCGTCATGGTGACCCACGATCAGGAAGAGGCCATGACCATGGCCGAGCGCATCGCGATCATGCACCTGGGCTGGATCGCTCAGATCGGCAGCCCGATCGACATCTACGAAACCCCGACCAGTCGTCTGGTCTGCGAGTTCATCGGCAACGTCAACATCTTCGACGGTGAAGTGATCGACGACGCCGAAGGTCACGCGACCATCACCTGCAAGGACCTGGACCGCCAGATTTACGTGGGCCACGGCATCAGCACGTCGGTGCAGGACAAATCCGTGACTTACGCGATCCGTCCGGAAAAACTGCTGGTTACGCCGACCATGCCGACCTGCGAATACAACTGGTCCAGCGGCAAGGTGCACGACATCGCCTACCTCGGTGGCCACTCGGTGTTCTACGTCGAACTGCCGAGCGGCAAGATCGTCCAGTCTTTCGTCGCCAACGCCGAGCGCCGCGGCCAGCGCCCAACCTGGGGTGACCAGGTTTACGTGTATTGGGAAGACGACAGCGGCGTGGTACTTCGCTCATGAACATGCGCAAATTCAAACGTCGACTCAGTCGAATAATTCCCGGTGGCCGTCAGCTGGTCATCGGGGTTCCGTTCATCTGGCTGTTCATGTTCTTCATGTTGCCGTTCTTCATCGTTCTGAAGATCAGCTTTGCCGAAGCCGACGTGGCCATTCCGCCGTACACCGAGATCTACAGCTACCTCGACCAAAAAGTGCAGTTGCTGCTTAACCTGAGCAACTACGCGATGCTGGCCGGCGACGAGTTGTACATCGCCGCCTACCTCGGCTCCTTGAAGATGGCACTGATCAGCACCGTCCTCTGTTTGCTGATCGGCTACCCGATGGCCTACGCCATCGCCAGCGCCCGCAAAGAGATGCAAACGGTGCTGGTGCTGCTGATCATGATGCCGACCTGGACCGCGATCCTGATCCGCGTCTACGCGTGGATGGGCATCCTCAGCAACAACGGCCTGCTCAATGGTTTTCTGATGAGCATGGGCTGGATCGACGAACCGCTGCAGATCCTCAACACCAACCTGGCGGTCTATATCGGCGTGGTTTATTCGTACCTGCCGTTCATGATCCTGCCGCTCTACGCCAACCTGGTGAAGCACGACAACAGCCTGCTGGAAGCCGCGTCGGACTTGGGTTCGAGCACCTTCAACAGTTTCTGGAAGATCACCATTCCACTGTCCAAGAACGGCATCGTCGCAGGCTGCATGCTGGTGTTCATTCCGGTGGTGGGCGAGTTCGTGATCCCGGAACTGCTCGGCGGTCCGGAAACGCTGATGATCGGTAAAGTGCTCTGGCAAGAGTTCTTCAACAACCGTGACTGGCCGGTGGCGTCTGCCCTGGCGGTGGTGATGCTGGCGATCCTGATTGTGCCGATCATCCTGTTCAACCGCAGTCAGGCCAAAGAAATGGAGGGTAAAGAATGAAGCGCTTCCGTTTCTCAAGCTTGATGCTGGTGCTGGGTTTGTTGTTCATCTACGCGCCGATGCTGATCCTGGTGATCTACTCGTTCAACGCCTCCAAACTGGTGACGGTGTGGGGCGGCTGGTCGATCAAGTGGTACGTCGGTTTGATGGACAACACTCAACTGATGGGCTCGGTGGTGCGCTCGCTGGAAATCGCCTGCTACACGGCGGTGGCGGCGGTGGCACTGGGTACATTGGCCGCGTTCGTCCTGACCCGTATCACCCGCTTCAAAGGTCGCACGCTGTTCGGTGGCCTGGTTACCGCGCCGCTGGTGATGCCTGAAGTGATCACCGGTCTGTCGCTGTTGCTGCTGTTCGTGGCGATGGCGCAGATGATCGGTTGGCCGCAGGAGCGTGGCATTGTCACCATCTGGATTGCCCACACTACGTTCTGTGCGGCGTATGTGGCGGTGGTGGTGTCGGCGCGTTTGCGTGAGCTGGACCTGTCCATCGAAGAAGCGGCCATGGACCTCGGTGCGCGGCCGTGGAAGGTGTTCTTCCTGATCACCATCCCGATGATCGCGCCATCGCTGGGTGCAGGCGGCATGATGTCGTTTGCCCTGTCGCTGGATGACCTGGTGTTGGCAAGCTTCGTATCGGGCCCGGGTTCCACGACCCTGCCGATGGAAGTGTTCTCGGCGGTGCGTCTGGGCGTGAAACCCGAGATCAACGCCGTGGCCAGTCTGATTTTGCTGGCGGTATCGCTGATGACGTTCCTGGTCTGGTTCTTCAGCCGTCGTGCCGAAGAAAGTCGCAAACGTGCGATTCAGCAGGCGATCGAAGAAGGCGCTGCCGACTCCTGGAAACAACCGGACGTGCGTCGCGCCCCGGCGCCGGAAGTGGCTTAAAGGTTGGCCACAAATGTGTGGCCAACCCAGATCCAATGTGGGAGCGGGCTTGCTCGCGAAAGCGGTCTATCAGTCAACATCATCGTTGAATGTTAAGCCGCCTTCGCGAGCAAGCCCGCTCCCACATTTTGCTTATGCCACCCAAGGCGATTTACGGATGATCTCCACGAAGTTCATCGGTTTGAAACCCGGCTCGCTGTCGACCAACACATCCGCGTTTACAGTGCCGAACGTGGTGTCCGGTTTGTGCTTGAAGCCATTGGCAAACGCACACAGGATGCACTCCTTGAACCCTTCGCCACGCGGGTGGGCGTGCACGACTTCTTCGCGTTGCGCGCTGGGGAACGCTGCGTAGTCGATACCCAACACATCCATTTCAACGCCAGCAGTCACCAGCGCCACGTTAGGCCGCAGGTGTTGCGGCACCCCCGGTGTGGTGTGCAGAGCAATCGACAACCAGACCTGTTCGATATCATCGTCGGACAAACCGTAAGGCTTGAGGAATGCTTTGGCAGCGTTGGCGCTATCAACTTCGAAGCGCTCGTCGTCAGTGCGATGACCTTCCACCAGACCCAAGTCATGGAACATCGCGCCGACGTACAACAGTTCGGGGTTGTAGGCCAGTTGCTTGCGTTCACCGCTCAATGCGCCGAACAGAAACACGCGACGCGAGTGGTGATACAGCAGGTCTGATTCGACGTCGCGAATGTATTCCGTGGTGGCCTTGGCCAACGCGCTGTCGGGGATTTTGATACCGGCAATGGTGCTGCTCATGGTGCTGTCCTCGTGGGGAACGCCGTGGCGGCGCTGATGGGTTCAGTCTGTCCGCGCACCCGAAACCGGACAATCGATCCATGGCTGCGATCCCGGCCAATGAGCATGCATATCGCGCCAACCTCGCTTGTTGGGCGAGGATTGGCTAGGGTTGATAGTGATCAGCCAGAAAAGATCGCAGCCTTCGGCAGCTCCTACATGGAAACGGCGCGCACCTGTAGGAGCTGCCGAAGGCTGCGATCTTTTTCACATTCAAGGTGATTTCCTGTCATGCAGAAAACCGTTGCCATCGTGGTCTTCGCCGGCGTTCAGTCCCTGGACGTCACCGGTCCCATGGATGTGTTTTGCGAAGCCAATCGTTTCCTTGAGCCGCCAGATCACTATCGACTGGAAGTGATCGGCGTCGAGCGCGGGGTGATGCCGTGTTCCAACGGTTTGGCACTCAATGCCCATCGGCATTTCAGCGAAGCGCTGGAGGCCTACGACTTGCTGCTGGTGGCCGGTGGGCCGCAGTTGCCGTTCATGGATTTCGGTGCGGCATTCGATGCCTGGCTGCGCGATGCCTGCGCGCTGGCGCAACGCTTTGGCTCGATCTGTAACGGCGCGTTCATGCTCGCCCGGGCCGGATTGCTGGAAGGGCGAACGGTCACCACCCACTGGCGCGACGCCGCGGCGCTGGCGCAGTTGTGCCCGTCGACTCAGGTCGAGGCGGATCGCCTTTACGTGGAGGATGGCGAGCTCTACACCTCGGCGGGTGTCACGGCCGGGATTGATCTGTCGCTGTACTTGCTGGCCAGGGATCACGGGCCGGAAGTAGCGCTGAGTGTGGCAAAGCGACTGGTGGTGTTCACTCAGCGCTCGGGCGGGCAGTCACAGTTCAGCCCATTCCTCACGCCACACGCTGAACCCACTTCTGCCGTGGCGTTGGCGCAGCTCTACGTGTTGGCCAACCTGACGGGCGACCTGACAATTGCCGACCTGGCCAACGCCGCCAACATGAGCGCCCGCAACTTTTCCCGGGTATTTGCCAAAGAGGCGAAAGTCACCCCGGCGGAATTTGTCGAACGGGCCAGGGTGGATGCGGCGCGTGTGCTGCTTGAAAGCACCCAATCGCCGCTGAAGACCGTGGCTTATCAGTGCGGATTTCGCGATGCCCAGCATATGCGCAGTGTGTTTAATCGCAGGCTGGGCGTGACGCCGCAGCAGTTCAGGCTGAGCTTTGCGGCGATGGTTTGATTTTTAGGGGGCAGCCCGCGCCGGCAACAGCTTCAACGTACTGCGCGTGTTGGCCGTAACTTCTTCGTCGTTGAGATGCGCCTGGTAGTAGATCCCTTCGATGTACGCCTCCGCCTGATCGTCATAGTGGCTGTCGAACGGCACGCCACTTTGGCCGACCGGGTTGACGGTCAGGCTGTGGGTCGGGTCGGCGAAGTCGATCAGGCGGCGGGTTGACGGACCATAAGTTACTGGCCACGGCGCCGGGCCGATTTTGGCCGAGAGGTTGTTCGGCACTTCGTGAGTGCCGGGTGCCGCGAACGGGCCGACATTGAAGATCCGGTCCAGCGGCTTTTGCTGCCCCAGCGGATGGCCATGGGTCAGCGTGTGCGCCTTGCCCCACTGCCATTGCGCGAAATCGGCGCCGAGGGTGGTCTTGAGGTGAGCAATGCTCGCCTGCCACGCAACCTTGACCGTATCGGCGCGGGTTTCCTTGCCGAGGGTGTTGCGGTTGTCCCACCACGGTGAATCGGCCGTCGCGGTCAGGCGAGGCAGTGCGGAATCAATCACCCGGGTCGACAGCAAAGTCTCGAAGAAATCATTGCCCAGCTCATCGTGCATCGTCGCGTCAGCCAAGTTGAACAGGAACTGGTTGAACAGCGTGGCGCTGGTGGAGTCGAGCGGGTAGTCGCCTTTCCACTGGGCCAATTGCTCAACCAGTTTGAGTTCGGCGGGATCGCTCACCACCTCACGCAGTACGGGCAACAACGGCGCGAGCAAGCGCGGGCCGTAAGCGGTGGTGGTGCCCAGTTGCAGCTTCTGACTGGCGTCCAGATCCCACTTGATGGTTTTGTCGCTGAGTTGGCGATTGAGCTGCTGACCACGATCGGCCAGGTTGTAGTAACCGGGAATCTCCATGCCGGTCGGCGACACTGGCTGGAAGTTGGCCGAGACGATGTAACCGCGTGCCGGGTTCTCTTCCTGTGGGTTGGCACTGAACGGGTAAAAACCTTCCTTGTCCGCGTCGGCGGTGCTGCCATCGAGGATGAACCCCGGACGCACGCCCGCCGGACGTTTTGGCAACTGCGCCGCTGCCCACCAGCCGATGTCGCCCTTGGCGTTGGCCCAGACGATGTTCAGGCCCGGCGCCTGGATCTTTGCGCAGGCACTGCGGGCCTTGGCCAGGGTGTCGGCGCGGTTGAGCTGGTAGAAGCCCTCGAGGATCGGATTCTGGCTTTCAAGAAAACCCCACCACATGGCGATCGGCGTTTTGCCGACGCCGCTGCCCAGCGCATCGTTGACGATCGGACCGTGGGGCGACTGGCGCAGCACCAGTGTCACCGGTGCCTGGCCCTTGACCGCGATCTGCTGTTCGCTGGTCACCATGTCCAACCACTTGCCGCGATACCAGACCTGATTGGGGTTGTCTGGATTGACCTTCTCGGCGATCAGGTCCAGGTCGTCGTTCTGGAACATGGTGATGCTCCAGCCGAAGTCGCGGTTCATCCCGAGAGAGGCGAACGGCATCAATGCCTGATAGTGGCCATAGAGCTCAAAACCCGGCGCCGAGAGCTGCGCTTCATACCACACCGACGGCGCGGAAAAACGAATATGCGGGTCGCCGGCCAACAGCGGTTTGCCGCTTTTGGTCCGACTGCCGGAGACAGCCCAGGCGTTGCTGCCCTCGAACTGCGGCAAGCCGTTGTCGGCCAGTGCCTGTTCGCTGAGACGGGCGAGGGCGTTGAGGTCTTTCCAGTCGGTACTGGCAAGGGGTGGCATGGCACCGCTGCGGTTTTTCGCCAGCACGCCCTTGGGCTGCCAGTCGAGATCGAAGACGTTCAGGTAGTTGGCGCCCAGATGATCGCGCACGTAGGTCAGCAACGGTTCGGTGCGAAATGCCGCGGCAAAACTGTAGGCCATGTAACCGGTAATGCTGATGGTGTCCTGGGCGGTGAATGGGCGTTTGGGAATGCCCAGTACATCAAACTCCGCAGGTTTTGGATGGCTGTCCTGATACTGGTTGATGCCATCCAGATAGGCTTGCATGGCGATAAAGGCCGGCGACTGTTTGTCCATATTCGCCAGGTAGGTGTCGGCGCGTTCGCGAATGCGCAGGCTGCGCATCAGCTTGTCGGTGTCGAGCAGTTTCGGGCCCAGTACCTCGGCCAGTTCGCCGCGGGCGAGGCGACGCAAGGCTTCCATCTGAAACAGCCGATCCTGGGCGTGCACGTACCCGAGGGCGCGGTACAGGTCGGTTTCGTTCTCGGCGCGAATGTGCGGGATGCCGCGCTCGTCATAGCGCACGGTGACCGAACCTTGCAGGTGTTGCAGTTCCACCATGCCCTGACGTGACGGCTGCTTGCTGAAAACGTACCAGCCTGTACCTGCGGCGAGCGCGGCAACCAGCAGGGCGAGGACGGTCAGGCTACGTTTCATGGTGATTCCTTGTTGTTATGAGTGGCAGCAGTTCCCTGGCGCCACTGTTTAACACGGCTTGGCGATAGGGCCATCGCACTTAGGAGGGATTCACGTCTCCTGTCAGCCTTACTTCACGGCGTCGACAGGCCACGGGCAGTAACAACCCACGGCCAGTGTGTGCGTGGCGTTCACCGCGCGGCCTTCGTTCAACGCTTGCAGAATCGGTTCGATAAAGCTGTTACTGGAATTGCAGGTCAGGCCTTCGCTGTACGGGCCGAAATACGCCAGTTTGCCGCTGCGATCCCAGATCGCCACGGCTGGGCTCGCGGGGATCTGTTCGGAACCTGGTAAGACGACGATGCTTTTCAGGCGGCTTAAGGTGCTCGGCAACTGACCGTGACTGCCAGGCTTTTGTACCGCATAAAACTCCACGCCTTGCGGTGCATAGTGCTCAACCAGTTCGCTCAGGTGTTGTTGGTTACCGACGTTGCACGGGCAGGCCGGGTCCCAGAAGTGCACGAGGCGGATGGCGCCGGGGCCCGCGAGGTTGTCGGGCAGGCGCAGCGGGTCACCGGAGAACACCGCGGTGTGCTCGCTGAACGCTCGCAGGTAGCGGCCCTGAAACCAGTCGTAGGCAGCCCACAGCGCGCCGGCACACACGAGGGCGAGCAGGCTGGCAAGCAGTGTGGCGCGGTAGGGCGAGCGCATGGATTTCAGTCCTCGAAGGTGCGCTAGCTTGCCATGCTTGCCTCAACAGATGAATATCGCAGGCCCATAAAGTCCGTTTCGCGTTCTGGAATTGCTCATGTCTGCCACTTTCGACTCCGATCATCTGCGTGCCAGCCTGCGGCCGCTGGCCGACTGGCAGCCGCTGTCGGTGGAAGCGCTGGCTTACCAGCGTTTCTACGGGCTGGATTTTGCGGGGCGGAACGTGCGCAGTGGTCTTGGGCGTTTCGCGGTCGATGGTTATGAAGTGGTCAGCCAGGTCTGGTGGCCCGAGCGGACGAAGGCGACGCTGTTTTTGTTCCACGGTTTTTACGATCACACCGGGCTTTACCGGCATGTGATCGAATGGGCGCTGGATCAGGATTTTGCGGTGATTGCCTGCGACCTGCCGGGACACGGGCTGTCCAGTGGCGAACGGGCCAGCATCAAGGATTTCGCCGAGTATCAGGACACGCTGCAAGGGTTGTTCACCGAAGCGCAATCCCTCGATCTGCCGCAGCCGTGGCACCTGTGCGGGCAAAGCACTGGCGGCGCGATCGTGATTGATCATGTGCTCAATCAGGGCGCCCACAGTCCGGCCCAGGGCCAGGTCATTCTGCTGTCGCCGTTGGTAAGGCCGCGGGCCTGGGGTTGGTCGCAACTCAGCTATTACCTGCTCAAGCCTTTCGTCAAAGCCATCGCCCGGCGCTTCAGCGAGAACTCCAACGACCCGGATTTTCTACCCTTCCTGCAAGCGGACCCGTTGCAGCCGCTTCGTTTGCCGACCGCCTGGGTCGGTGCGCTGGCACGCTGGATCAAGCGCATCGAAGCCGCCCCGTACAGCATGCGGCGACCGCTGATTGTGCAGGGGCAAGCGGACATGACCGTGGATTGGGAGCATAACCTTGAAGTGTTGCGGGGCAAGTTCGATCGGCCGCAGGTGCTAATGTTGCCTGAGGCGCGGCATCACCTGGCGAATGAGACGCTGGCGTTGCGGCGGGAGTATTTCGGGTTTTTGACGAAGCGGATCAAGGGGCGGAATCTTTAGTGGCAGTGATGGCCTCTTCGCGAGCAAGCCCGCTCCCACAGGAGAATGCATTCCAATGTGGGAGCGGGCTTGCTCGCGAAGGGGCCCTTTCAGGCGCTAAAAATTACTGGCGAAGCGTTGAAGTATCCTGCCCCACCGCCAACCCCGCGCGAATCGCCGCCAATGCTGCCTGGTAATAAGCCTTGCCCTCGGTGGACTCGGCGAAGGTGGCGAACTCTTCCAGTTCTTCATCCGACAGGTCGCGATAGACATACAACAGCGTGTTGTTCAGGTCGTTGCCGATCTGGTCCATCAAACGCTGACGCTGACCATTCAACATGCCTTGAGCCTGACCACCGCCGAGCAGGCCGGGGATCATTGAACTGAGGCTGTCGGCCGCGACGCCGGCAATCGCCAGGCTGACTTCCGCGCCAGCCTCGCGAGCGGGCAGGGCCTGGGCCAGATGGCCGATGATCAGCATGCGGCTGTCGCTGGCCTGGATCTTGGGCAAACCCTTGGCGTTTTTTGCCAACTGATCGCGACGGGTCGCCAGCAATTCGGCGGCCACGATTTTCTTGCCCAAGGGTGACTGAAAGAACGTCAACGCTGGTTTCGGATCGGCGAGGGTCTTGCGCAATTGCGCTTCGGCGCGCTGGTCCACGGCCTGGGGGGCAAAGCGCCGATTGCTGTTATTCACCAGCGCTTGGAACACTGCCGGAGGCAAGCTGTTCTGGTATCGCTGCTGAGCGGCCGAGAGAGCGTCGTTGAAATGCGCGCGTTGTTCTGGCCAACCGGCGACCTTGTACAACTGGTCGTGGCCGTCTGCCCAAGCGGGCAATACACAGAACATCAACAGTGAAAAAAGCAAACGGCGCATAGGGACTCCTGTCAGCAGGCGACTATTCTCCGTGTGGCATTCGTCCTTGTCGAGAATTCGTATCAACCCGCTGCGCGGCTCTGTCGGATTTTCAGGCACAGGAATACTATGCGCGGCATGCGAATACCCTCTGATCACCCGCTGCTGTTACGTATCGTCGATGACCTGGCTGAGAACGGCTGGTCGCAGCAGAATATTTTCCTTCCTCTGGGTCTGACCCGGGAACTGGCGGCTGAGTGCCGTAAACGGGCTGCCGAGGGCGAATTGGCCCCGGCCGCCGTGGGGCGCGGGTCGACATCCGAGATTCGCGAGGGGATTCGCGGCGACCATATCCAGTGGATCGAGCCCGGCCAGGCGTTGGCGTGCGACAGCTATCTGGATTTGATGGACAGCCTGCGTGAAGCGATGAATCGTGGTTTGTTTCTGGGCCTGGAAGATTTCGAAAGCCATTTCGCGCTGTACCCGCCCGGTGCTTTTTACCTCAAGCATGTCGACCGTTTTCGTGATGACGACCGGCGCATGGTGTCGGCGGTGGTCTATCTCAATGACGCCTGGCTGCCCGAGCACGGCGGCCAGTTGCGCATGTACCTGGATGAATGCGTCGAACATGATGTGGTGCCCACAGGTGGATGCCTGGTGGTGTTTCTGTCGGGTGAAGTGCCCCACGAAGTCCTGCCCGCGAACCGCGATCGCCTGTCGTTGACCGGCTGGTTCCGGCGGCGTGGCAACGAGCCGTTCTGATCATGCAAAAAATTCTGGTTAGCCGCTGTCTGCTGGGCCACCGCGTACGTTATGACGGCGGGGCGAGTGGGCCGTTCGATCAGCTTCAACAGTGGCTTGATGAAGGTCGGGTGGTGCCGTTGTGTCCGGAGGTGGCCGGCGGGTTGCCGACGCCAAGGGCAGCGGCCGAGATTCCGGGCGGGCAGGGTGCTGAAGTGCTTGATGGCCACGCCTCAGTGATCACCACCGAGGGCGAGGACGTCAGCGCCGAGTTTCTCTCGGGGGCTTATCAGGCGTTGGAACTGGTGCAAAAGCACGGCATCCGCATTGCCGTACTCAAGGCCAACAGCCCGTCTTGCGGGAATCTGTTGACCTATGACGGGACGTTCAGTGGAGTGAAGGTCAGTGGTGAAGGCGTGACTGCGGCGTTGCTCAGGCGCCATGGCGTGCAAGTCTTCAGTGAGCTGGAGTTGCCGCAAGCGGCGGCAGTCCTGGCAACCCTGACCTAACGCCCTACACAAAACCACTGTGGGAGCGGGCTTGCTCGCGAAAGCGTTGAATCAGACAACATTCATTTGACTGACACACCGCTTTCGCGAGCAAGCCCGCTCCCACATTGGATCTCCATGAATTGATCTATTTCCAGAACATCAGGGTTGCGGCGCCACACTCGTATCCGTCCCCAACCACTTCTGCGACAACGCCTCCAATCGCCCATCCGCCTTGATCCGCTGCAGTGCATTTTCCAGGCTGGCACGAAACGCCGGGTTACCCTTCTGAAACGGAATCGCCAGGTTCACTGCCGGGCCAGCCTTCGGCTTCTCTTCCGTCAGCGACTGCACCAGCAGCATCGAGCGAGGTTGCTCTTCCTTCTGCGCGATCAATTGCGCATCAGTGTGAATGTAAGGTTCGCTGAAATCGAAACGATCCTTGAGGTCCGGGGTCACTGCTATGTGGTTGATGGCGATGTCGTATTTACCGCTTTCGACACCGGTCAACAGATCGCCTGAATCGGTAACGACGAAGTCGGCCCGCACATCCAGCTCGTTGGCCAGCAGTTGACCCAACTCGACTTCGAAGCCCGAGAGTTGACCATCGTCCTTGAAATTGAAGGGCGGTGTATTAGCCTCAAGGGCAATACGCAATTCGCCTCGGTCGTTTACATCGTCAATCAGTTCGGCATGAGCCAAAGGGCTCAGAAGGGGTAGCAGGCAGATCAGGCCAGGCAAAAAACGCATGGTCACTCCTTTGAATTCATTATCGCGATGCTCTGATTCAGGCTCGCTTTGCTATGGTTGTCGAATGCCTTCGACAACGAATGACCGTGAAGTTGTCATGGCCACACGGATTTTACGAAAAAACTGGAGAAGAGAATGAAAACCTTTATGTCACGAGCAGCATTGGCTGGCCTGTTGATGGGTGCTTCGATGCTGGCAACGGCTGCGACTCCGGCCCCCAAAGGTGCAGAAGTGTCCATCGTTTCTCCTGCGGACGGAGCTACGGTTCCGCAAACCGTCGTCGTCAAGTTCGCTGTCGAGAACATGGCGCTGGCGCCTGCGGGCGATGTCACCAAGAACACCGGCCATCACCATTTGCTGATCGATGTCGACAAACTGCCCGCCGCTGGCACCCCGATTCCGAATGATGCCAACCATATGCATTTCGGCAAGGCGCAGACCCAGGCTGAAGTAAAGCTGACGCCGGGCAAACACACCTTGCAGCTGGAGCTGGGAGATAGCGGCCACATGCCGTTCGATCCGCCGATCGTGTCGGAGAAAATCACCGTCAACGTTAAGTAACCTGCTCGGAATAAAGAACCGCGCCCATGAAAAAGGAGCCCCCAAGGGCTCCTTTTTTTGTCACTCAAGTCACTATCAGAACAACACGCGGCAACGAATGGTGCCGTTAATGTGCTGCAGCTTCTCTTGCGCCATTTCCGAGTACTCGGCGTCGACGTCGATCACGACGTAGCCGACTTTCTCGTTGGTCTGCAGGAACTGACCGGAAATGTTGATACCGTTTTCGGCGAAGACCTTGTTGATCTCGCTCATCACACCCGGAATGTTCTCGTGGATGTGCAGCAGGCGGTGCTTGCCAGGGTGAGCCGGCAGGGCCACTTCCGGGAAGTTGACCGAGGACACCGACGTACCGTTGTCGCTGTACTTGACCAGTTTTTCTGCCACTTCCAGACCGATGTTGGCTTGCGCTTCAGCGGTAGAACCGCCGATGTGCGGGGTCAGGATCACGTTGTCCAGGCCACGCAGCGGGCTTTCGAACTCTTCGTCGTTGGAGCGAGGCTCCACCGGGAAGACGTCGATGGCCGCGCCGATCAGGTGCTTGTCCTTGATCGCGTCCGCCAGCGCTTGCAGTTCAACTACAGTGCCGCGAGCCGCGTTGATCAGAATGCCGCCCTTCTTGATCGCACGGATTTCTTTCTCGCCGATCATCCACTGGGTCGCAGCGGTTTCCGGAACGTGCAGGGTGACGATGTCGGACATGCCCAGCAGCTCGGTCAGGTTGCCGACTTGAGTTGCGTTGCCCAATGGCAGCTTGGTCACGGTGTCGTAGAAGTACACCTGCATGCCCAGGCCTTCAGCCAGAACCGACAATTGCGTACCGATCGAGCCGTAACCGACGATACCGAGCTTCTTGCCACGGATTTCGAAGGAGTTGGCTGCGCTCTTGATCCAGCCGCCACGGTGGCAGGAAGCGTTCTTCTCAGGGATGCCGCGCAGCAACAGGATCGCTTCGGCCAGCACCAGTTCCGCGACGGAGCGAGTGTTGGAGTACGGAGCGTTGAACACTGCGATGCCGCGTTCGCGGGCAGCATTAAGGTCAACCTGGTTGGTGCCGATGCAGAAACAGCCGACAGCGACCAGTTTCTTCGCGTGATCGAAGATCTCTTCGGTCAGTTGAGTGCGGGAGCGAATGCCGATGAAGTGCGCATCAGCGATCTTTTCCTTCAGCTGGGCTTCCGGCAGAGAACCTGTGAGGTACTCGATGCTGGTGTAGCCCGCCGACTTGAGGACGTCGACAGCCGATTGGTGGACGCCTTCGAGAAGAAGGAACTTGATCTTGCTCTTATCGAGAGAAGTCTTGCTCATCTGCGTAAACCTGTATCCCGGAGAAAAATGGCAGGAAATGGTCAACAGATGCTGACCCGGACGGCAAAAAAGCCGTCGCCGCAGAACAGCCGTCGGGCACTATCCTGCGGGGTCGGTATGCTAGCATATGCACCCCGCTAAACACTCATTCCTGCGACGTGAAGCGTTCTCAGGATGACCATGAATTGTTCGAGAGTTCTGTCGATGACCAATCCTGCCCTGATTGAAGAGCTGAAGACCCTGGTTGAGCCTGGCAAGGTCCTGACCGATGCCGACTCCCTGAATGCTTACGGTAAGGATTGGACCAAGCATTTTGCCCCGGCCCCGACCGCCATCGTGTTCCCCAAGACCACCGAGCAGGTCCAGGCCATTGTCCGTTGGGCCAATGAGCACAAAATTGCGCTGGTGCCGTCCGGCGGTCGCACCGGTCTGTCCGCTGCTGCCGTGGCCGCCAATGGCGAAGTCGTTGTGTCCTTCGACTACATGAATCAGATCCTCGACGTGAACATGACCGACCGCACCGCGGTCTGCCAGCCGGGCGTGGTCACCGAACACCTGCAGAACGTCGCCGAAGAAAAAGGCCTGTACTACCCGGTGGATTTCGCCTCGGCGGGTTCGAGCCAGATTGGCGGCAATATCGGCACCAATGCCGGCGGGATCAAGGTGATTCGCTACGGCATGACGCGCAACTGGGTGGCCGGCATGAAAGTCGTCACCGGCAAAGGCGATCTGCTGGAACTGAATAAAGACCTGATCAAGAACGCCACCGGTTACGACCTGCGTCAGCTGTTTATTGGCGCGGAAGGCACCCTGGGTTTCGTAGTCGAAGCCACCATGCGTCTGGACCGTGCCCCGAAAAACCTCACCGCCATGGTCCTCGGCACCGCCGATTTCGATTCGATCATGCCGGTATTGCACGCATTCCAGAGCAAACTCGACCTGACCGCCTTCGAATTCTTCTCCGACAAGGCTCTGGCCAAGGTCATGGCCCGTGGCGATGTCCCGGCCCCATTCGAAACCGATTGCCCGTTCTACGCGCTGCTGGAATTCGAAGCGACAACCGAAGAAGTGGCCAACCACGCCCTGGAAACGTTCGAGCACTGCGTTGAGCAGGGCTGGGTGCTGGACGGCGTGATGAGCCAGAGCGAAACCCAGCTGCAAAACCTCTGGAAGCTGCGCGAATACATCTCCGAGACCATTTCCCACTGGACGCCGTACAAGAACGACATTTCGGTCACTGTGTCGAAAGTCCCGGCCTTCCTGAAGGAAATCGACGCGATCGTCGGCGAACACTACCCGGATTTCGAAATTGTCTGGTTTGGCCACATCGGCGACGGCAACCTGCACTTGAACATCCTCAAGCCGGAAAACCTGAGCAAGGACGAGTTCTTCGCCAAGTGCGCGACCGTCAACAAGTGGGTGTTCGAAACCGTCGAGAAGTACAACGGCTCGATTTCCGCCGAACATGGCGTGGGCATGACCAAGCGGGACTACTTGACCTACAGCCGCTCGCCGGTTGAGATCGAGTACATGAAAGCCGTCAAAGCGGTGTTCGACCCGAACGGCATCATGAACCCGGGCAAAATTTTCGCTGTTTGACTTTTGAATTTAAGAGCTACGAAACAGGAGTCGGTAATGAGCTATCAGCACCAGTATGTCGACGGTACGCGTATTCATTTCCCGCTGGGGAAAGTGGTGTGCATTGGCCGTAACTACGCCGAACACGCCAAGGAACTGGACAACCCGGTGCCTACAGAACCGCTGCTGTTCATCAAGCCGGGCAGTTGCGTAGTGCCGTTGGAAGGTGGTTTCAGCATTCCGACCGAACGTGGCTCGGTGCATTACGAAGCGGAAATCGCGGTGTTGATCGGCAAACCTTTGTCGACCAAACCGAGCCGTGAAGAAGTGCTCGATGCTATCTCCGGCTTCGCTCCAGCCCTGGACCTGACCCTGCGCGACAAGCAGGCCGAGCTGAAAGCCAAGGGCCTGCCGTGGGAAATCGCCAAGTCCTTCGACGGTGCGGCGGTGATTGCGCCCTTCGTGTCCGGCAGCACGTTCGCTGACCTGACCGACATCGGCATCCGCCTGACCATCAACGGCGAAGTGCGCCAGGATGGCAACAGCAGCGCAATGCTCAACCCGATCGTGCCGATGATCCAGCACATGGCCGGCTGCTTCTCGCTGCAGGCCGGTGACGTGATCCTGACGGGTACGCCGGTTGGCGTTGGTCCGCTGAATGTCGGTGATGAACTGGTGATTGAATTGCCAGGCGCCAGCAGCTTCACCAGCAGCGTCCGCTAACCAAGACACTGCCAAACCCAGTGTGGGAGCGGGCTTGCTCGCGAATGCGGTGTGTCAGGCAACTCATATGTCGACTGATACACCGCATTCGCGAGCAAGCCCGCTCCCACATTGATTTTTTAGTTGCCGATGCAGGGCAATCCCGCCATTTCCCGTTTTTTTCACATCTCGTCCGGATAATTCCGGGACTTGCCGCGTCTGAGCCGGTCCCACTTGTGCTATTACCCATAGCCTGAATTTCTGGAACGCATCCCTCGATGTTCACCCAACCACTGCCTAAGCTTAAAACTGCCCGCCGCTCGCGTTTCGTCATGCGTTGGTATTACTGGCTTTTGCTGGTCGCGGCTGCTGTGTATGGCCTGGCGTTTGCGATGCATTGGGATGATCGCGGTGTGCTCTGGGTACGTGAGCGTTTCGAAAGCCCGGCTGAGCGTCAGAAAAGTGTCTGGCTGCCGGACTACCGCGCGGTGATCGACGCCAAGCTGCTACCGGGCATGGAGAAGGACGAAGCGTCCGACCTGGCCTACGACCCTCAAACCAAAACCCTGTTCTCGGTCATGGGCAAGAATCCGTTCCTCGTCGAATTGACCCTGCAGGGCGACGTGCTGCGAAAAATGCCGCTGGTGGGCTGGAGCAACCCGGAAGGCGTGACTGTGATGGGCAACGGTCTGTTGGCCATCGTCGATGAGCGTGACCACATGCTCTCCATCGTCAAGGTTGACGCTGACACCCGCGAGCTGAACATCGCTAACTTCCCGAAATACGACCTCGGCCCCTCGAAAGACCAGAACAAGGCCTTCGAAGCAGTCGTTTGGGATTCGCGCAATCAGCAGATGTTGCTGGGTGAAGAGCGTCCACCGGCGTTGTTCACCTGGAAAAGCAACGATGGCCAGACACTCACTGGTGACAAGCAGAAACTCGCCAGTGACGAACTGGACGTCCGCAACCTCTCGGCGCTGGCCATCGACCCGCGCACTGGCCACACCCTGGTGCTGTCTGCCGACTCCCACTTGTTGCTGGAGCTGGACGAAAAGGGCGAGCAGGTCAGCTTCATGACCTTGCTGGGCGGCTTCAATGGTTTGAAGAAGACCATTCCTCGCGCCGAAGGCGTGACGATGGACGAGGCGGGGACGCTGTACATGGTGAGCGAGCCGAACCTGTTCTATCGCTTCGAAAAGCAGAAATAAGGCCTGAATGCGTCGACTTGCCCGCCCCAAGCCTCTGCTTTTGATCCTGTCGGTCATTGCGTTGATCGCGCTGGTTGCGGCCGGCCAGTACCTGCGCCTGTTCGAGCGCGCCTGGTTCAACCTGCACACGCTATGGCAACCGGAGAATGGTCAGTCCATCGCTCTGGATCAATACCAGGTGACGCTCGAAGCCCGAATTATCGAAGGCCTGGCCGACGATGTGTCGGCGCTGACCTTCGATCCGGTGCGCAAAAGCCTGTTCACCGTCACCAACAAAAACTCAGAGCTGATCGAACTGTCGCTGGACGGCCAGATTATTCGACGCATTGCGCTGGTCGGGTTTGGCGATCCGGAAGCGGTTGAGTTCATCAGCGCCGACACTTACGTAATCACTGACGAGCGTCAGCAGCGGCTGATCAAGATTCATCTGGAGAACGACACAACGTTCCTCGACGCAGCGGATGCCGAGCAGATGACCCTTGGCGTGCACATGAGCGGAAACAAGGGCTTCGAAGGCCTGGCTTACGACTCGGTGGGCAAGCGGTTGTTTGTCGCCAAGGAGCGCGACCCGATGCTGATCTACGAAGTGCAGGGCTTTCCCCATTACAACCCGGAAAAATCCTACGCGGTGCACGTAGTGAACAACCCCAAGCGCGATGCCGGGATGTTCGTGACGGACCTGTCGAGCCTGCAATACGATGAGCGCAGCGGCCATCTGCTGGCATTGTCGGATGAGTCGCGGCTGATTCTGGAACTCGATGTGGACGGGCGACCGCTGAGCACCCTGTCACTGAACAAGGGGCGTCAGGGGTTGCAGAAGACGGTGCCACAAGCGGAAGGGATCGCCATGGATGACGACGGTACGATGTACCTGGTGAGCGAGCCGAACCTGTTCTACGTCTTCAAAAAACCAGTACAAAACTAACTAACACCCTAAAACCAATGTGGGAGCGGGCTTGCTCGCGAAAGCGGTCTGTCAGTCGACATCTCTATCGACTGACACGGCCTCTTCGCGAGCAAGCCCGCTCCCACAGGTTTTGCTATGTGTTCGGCTTACTTTGCGCGCAGGGTTTTCACGCCTTCGCTGGTGCCCAGCAGCAGCAAATCCGCTGGACGTGCCGCGAACAAACCGTTGGTGACCACGCCGACGATGGCGTTGATCTGCGTCTCCAGCTCCACCGGGTTGGTGATCTGCATGTTGAACACGTCGAGGATGATGTTGCCGTTGTCGGTCAACACGCCTTCACGGTAAACCGGGTCGCCGCCAAGCTTCACCAGCTCGCGGGCCACGTGGCTGCGGGCCATCGGGATCACTTCCACCGGCAGCGGGAACGCACCGAGCACCGGCACCAGTTTGCTGGCGTCGGCGATGCAGATGAAGGTCTTGGCCACAGCCGCCACAATCTTCTCGCGGGTCAGGGCTGCGCCGCCGCCCTTGATCAGGTTCAGGTGCTCGTCGCTTTCATCGGCGCCGTCGACGTAGAACTCCAGGTCGCTGACCGTGTTCAGCTCATACACCGGAATGCCATGGCCCTTGAGGCGGGCAGCAGTGGCTTCGGAACTGGCGACTGCGCCGTCGAACGCGCCTTTGTGCTTGGCCAGTGCATCGATGAAGCAGTTGGCGGTGGAGCCGGTGCCGACCCCGACGATGCTCTTGTCGTCGAGTTTCGGGAGGATGAAGTCGACGGCGGCCTGAGCCACTGCCTGTTTGAGTTGATCCTGGGTCATGCGGGCTCCGAAGCGGGCAAGGGGAGAACGGAAAGGCCGGCATTATAGCCCCATGCCGGGCTAAAACCTCTTGATTCGTGTGGTCGCCCGCCCGAAAGCCGGGTTAGACTCGTTGGCCCTGCCCAACCCGCTCAGTGATGCTTTCCGATGCTCGAACAGTACGTCAAAAAGATCCTCACCTCGCGCGTTTATGACGTTGCCGTAGAAACCCCATTGCAGACTGCCCGCCAGCTCTCCGAGCGGCTGGGCAACAGTATTTTGCTCAAGCGCGAAGACTTGCAGCCGGTGTTCTCGTTCAAGATTCGCGGCGCCTACAACAAGCTCACGCAGCTTTCCGATGAAGAGCGCGCTCGCGGCGTGGTCACCGCTTCGGCGGGCAACCACGCGCAAGGCCTGGCCCTGGCGGCGAAAGTGTTGGGCGTGAAAGCGACCATCGTGATGCCCAAGACCACCCCGGAAATCAAAGTCGAAGGCGTGCGTTCACGCGGCGGCAAAGTGGTGTTGCACGGGGATTCGTTCCCGGAAGCCCTGGCCTACTCGCTGAAGCTGGTGGACGAAAAAGGCTACGTCTACATTCACCCTTACGACGATCCCCACACCATTGCCGGGCAGGGCACGGTGGCGATGGAGATTCTGCGCCAGCACCCTGGCCGTCTCGACGCGATCTTCGTCCCGGTGGGCGGTGGCGGATTGATCGCCGGGATCGCGGCGTACGTGAAGTACCTGCGGCCTGAAATCAAAATCATCGGCGTCGAGCCGGACGATTCCAACTGCCTGCAAGCCGCAATGGCCGCTGGCGAACGCGTGATTCTGCCAACCGTGGGCCTCTTCGCCGATGGCGTCGCAGTGGCTCAGATTGGTCAGCACACCTTTGATATCTGTAAAGACTATGTCGATGAAGTGATCACCGTCAGCACCGACGAGATCTGTGCGGCGATCAAGGACATCTACGACGATACCCGCTCGATTACTGAACCTGCTGGCGCCTTGGGTGTGGCCGGGATCAAGAAATACGTCGAGCAACGCGGCGTCACCGGTCACACCTTTGTGGCCATCGATTCCGGCGCCAACGTCAACTTCGACCGTCTGCGCCACGTCGCCGAACGCGCTGAACTGGGCGAGGGCCGCGAAGCGATTATCGCCGTGACGATTCCCGAGAAACCGGGCAGCTTCAAGGCGTTCTGTGAGGCCATCGGCAAGCGCCAGATCACCGAATTCAACTACCGCTACAACACCGGCAGCGAGGCGCACATCTTTGTTGGCGTGCAGACGCATCCGGAAAACGATCCGCGCAGTGCGCTGATTGTCAGCCTGACCGAACAGGGTTTCCCGGTGCTGGACCTGACCGACAACGAACTGGCCAAGTTGCACATCCGCCACATGGTCGGCGGCCGTGCGGCTCATGTGGTTGATGAAGTGATTCTGCGTTTCGAATTCCCGGAGCGTCCGGGCGCGCTGTTCAACTTCCTCAACAAGCTCGGCGGGCGCTGGAACATCTCGATGTTCCACTACCGCAACCATGGTGCGGCGGATGGCCGTGTGGTCGCGGGCTTGCAAGTACCTCACGATGAACGCCACCTGGTGCCCGCAGCGCTGGAAGAAATCGGCTACCCGTACTGGGACGAAAGCGATAACCCGGCCTATCAGCTGTTTCTCGGCTGAGCGGCTACGCTGATGGCCAGGCCATAAGGAAATCGAACAATGGAAACGTTAACCGCCCTGAAAGTCGCTCATATGGTGGCGACTGTGTTGCTGCTGGTCAGCGCACTGGGTCTGGCGATCTGGGTCTGGCGTACACGCCGTAACGGTGACGCAACCGCTCACGCGCGCACGTTGCAGCGGCCGCGGGTGTTTATCTGGCTGGTGATGGGGCTGGCGCTGCTGAGCATGCCGTTTACCGGCTGGTGGATGGTGCACCTGGTGGGCTGGCCGTTGGGGCAGATCTGGTTGTTGGCTTCCAGTGTGCTTTATACCGTTGCGGCGTTGGGCTGGTTCTGGTTGCTGGTGCGGCTAAACAAACTGCGCAAGGCGCCGGCAGCGGGCAATGGGAAATTTACCTTTGCCTTGGCGTTGTTCAGTTTTGTCTGCTTTATCGCAATTGCGGGGTTGATGGGCGCCAAACCGGTTTAAGGTTTGGGACCGCGGCGGCCCCTTCGCGAGCAAGCCCGCTCCCACACTAGATCTTCAGCGAACACAGATTTTGTGTACGACGCAGATCAAATGTGGGAGCGGGCTTGCTCGCGAAAGCGGTATCAGCCGCGCAGAGTAATCACCGGCCAGCCACGCTTCTCGGCTTCAGCACGCAGATTCGGGTCCGGATCGACAGCGATCGGATGCGTCACCTGCTCCAGCAGCGGAAAATCATTCATCGAGTCGCTGTAGAAATAGCTGTCCTCCAGCGAATACCCAGTCTCCTCCAGCCAGCGATTCAACCGCGTCACCTTGCCTTCCCGGAAGCACGGGACGTCGGTGCTGCGCCCGGTGTAGCGGCCATCAACCATCTCGCATTCAGTGGCGATCAGGGTTTCGACGCCCAGACGCTGGGCAATCGGCCCGGTAACAAAACGGTTGGTCGCGGTGATGATCACCAGTTTGTCACCCGCCTCGCGGTGCTTGGCCAGTAGTTCGAGACCCTTGGGTAAAACAATCGGCTCAATGCAATCGCGCATGTAATCCAGATGCCATTGATCCAGCGTGGCCATCTCGGTGCGGCCGAGCACTTCCAGGCAAAAGTTCAGGTAGGCATCGTTATCCAGTTTGCCGGCCAGGTAATCCTGATAAAACTCGTCGTTGCGTGCCTTGTAGGCGACGGCGTCGAGGAAGCCGCGTTCGCACAGGTAATCGCCCCAAGCGTGGTCACTGTCACCGCCCAAGAGCGTGTTGTCCAAGTCGAATAAAGCCAGCCGCATTGCAGTTACTCGCTGAAAAGTCTGTAGAAAGGCGTCCAGAATACGGACTTTTCACAAGAGTGCACATAAGGTAGACCGGCTCGTTGCTGCTATCACAACCTTTGTGGAACAATGCGGCGACATGCGTTTGCGAGGTTGTTGCCGTGATCGACCCCGATGGTTTCCGCCCCAATGTCGGGATCATTCTCACGAATGATGCCGGACAGGTGCTATGGGCTCGCCGTATCAATCAAGATGCCTGGCAGTTTCCACAGGGCGGAATCAACCCCCAGGAGACGCCGGAAGACGCCTTGTACCGCGAGTTGAACGAAGAAGTGGGTCTTGAGCGCGAAGATGTTGAAATTCTCGCCTGCACTCGGGGCTGGTTGCGCTATCGTTTGCCGCAACGTCTGGTCAGGACACACAGCCAACCGCTGTGCATCGGCCAGAAACAGAAATGGTTTCTCCTGCGCCTGGTCTCCAACGAGCAGCGGGTGCGGATGGATTTGACCGGTAAACCGGAATTCGATGGCTGGCGCTGGGTCAGTTATTGGTATCCGTTGGGCCAGGTGGTGACATTCAAGCGCGAAGTGTATCGACGCGCTCTCAAAGAGCTTGCCCCGCGCCTTTTATCGCGCGACTGACGACGGAGTTCGACCCCGAGCCATGCTCAATACGCTGCGCAAGATCGTCCAGGAAGTTAACTCCGCCAAGGATCTCAAGGCGGCGTTGGGGATTATTGTGTTGCGCGTCAAAGAGGCCATGGGCAGCCAGGTCTGCTCGGTCTACCTGCTTGACCCTGAGACCAACCGCTTCGTGCTGATGGCCACCGAGGGCTTGAACAAGCGCTCGATCGGCAAAGTCAGCATGGCACCCAACGAAGGTCTGGTTGGCCTGGTCGGCACGCGTGAAGAACCCCTGAACCTCGAAAACGCCGCGGATCACCCGCGTTACCGCTACTTCGCCGAGACCGGTGAAGAGCGCTACGCCTCGTTCCTCGGGGCGCCGATCATTCACCACCGCCGCGTCGTCGGCGTGTTGGTCATTCAGCAAAAAGAACGTCGCCAGTTCGATGAAGGTGAAGAAGCCTTCCTCGTGACCATGAGCGCGCAGCTCGCGGGCGTTATCGCCCACGCCGAGGCCACCGGTTCGATCCGGGGTCTGGGCCGTCAGGGCAAGGGCATCCAGGAAGCCAAGTTCATCGGCGTACCGGGTTCGCCGGGTGCGGCAGTCGGTACCGCGGTGGTCATGCTGCCGCCGGCCGATCTGGACGTGGTGCCCGACAAGACCATTACCGACATCGCCGCCGAACTCGGGCTGTTCAAGACTGCCATCGAAGGCGTGCGCGCCGACATGCGTGCCTTGTCCGCCAAGCTGGCGAACCAGTTGCGCCCGGAAGAGCGCGCGCTGTTCGATGTCTATTTGATGATGCTTGACGATGCCTCGCTCGGCAGCGAAATCACCACCGTGATCAAGACCGGTCAGTGGGCCCAGGGCGCGTTGCGTCAGGTGGTGACCGAACACGTCAACCGTTTCGAATTGATGGACGACGCCTACCTGCGTGAGCGCGCCTCGGACGTCAAAGACCTCGGTCGGCGCTTGCTCGCCTACTTGCAGGAAGAGCGTCAACAGACCCTGGTCTACCCCGACAACACCATCCTGATCAGCGAAGAACTGACGCCGGCAATGCTCGGCGAGGTGCCGGAAGGCAAGCTGGTCGGTCTGGTGTCGGTACTCGGTTCCGGCAACTCCCACGTGGCGATCCTGGCGCGCGCCATGGGTATCCCGACGGTGATGGGCCTGGTCGACCTGCCGTATTCGAAAGTCGACGGCATCCAGATGATCGTCGACGGCTACCACGGCGAGGTCTACACCAACCCCAGCGAAGTGTTGCGCAAGCAGTTCGCCGAAGTGGTCGAGGAAGAGAAGCAACTGGCCCTCGGGCTGGATGCACTGCGGGACTTGCCGTGCGTGACCCTCGATGGCCACCGCATGCCGCTGTGGGTCAACACCGGCCTGCTGGCGGACGTGGCGCGGGCGCAGAAGCGTGGCGCTGAAGGCGTCGGTCTGTACCGCACCGAAGTGCCGTTCATGATCAACCAGCGCTTCCCGAGTGAAAAAGAGCAACTGGCGATTTATCGCGAGCAGCTCGCCGCGTTCCACCCGCAACCGGTGACGATGCGCAGCCTGGACATCGGTGGCGACAAATCGCTGTCGTACTTCCCGATCAAGGAAGACAACCCGTTCCTCGGCTGGCGCGGCATTCGCGTCACGCTCGATCACCCGGAAATTTTCCTGGTGCAGACCCGCGCCATGCTCAAGGCCAGCGAAGGCTTGAACAACCTGCGGATTCTGCTGCCGATGATCTCCGGCACTCACGAACTGGAAGAAGCCCTGCACCTGATTCACCGGGCCTGGGGCGAAGTCCGCGACGAAGGCTGCGACGTGCCTATGCCGCCGATCGGCGTGATGATCGAAATTCCGGCGGCGGTTTATCAGACCAAGGAACTGGCGCGGCAAGTGGACTTCCTGTCGGTCGGCTCCAACGACCTGACCCAGTACCTGCTGGCGGTGGACCGAAACAACCCGCGTGTAGCCGACCTCTACGACTACCTGCACCCAGCGGTGCTGCAAGCCCTTCAGAGCGTGGTGCGTGACGCTCATGCCGAAGGCAAGCCAGTGAGTATCTGCGGTGAGATGGCCGGTGACCCGGCGGCGGCGGTGCTCTTGATGGCGATGGGCTTCGACAGCCTGTCGATGAACGCCACCAACTTGCCGAAAGTGAAGTGGATGCTGCGTCAGATCAACCTGAGCAAGGCCAAGGAATTGCTCGCCGAACTGATGACCATCGACAACCCGCAAGTTATCCACAGCTCGCTGCAATTGGCGCTGAAGAACCTTGGGTTGGCGCGGATGATTAATCCGGCTTCGGCCAAGACCCTCTAAACGCTGATGGCCCCTTCGCGAGCAAGTCGAGTCGTCGCACCGCCGCTCCCACATTTAACCGAGTTTTCCCAGAAGAACGCGGTCGAATGTGGGAGCGGCGGTGCGACGACTCGACTTGCTCGCGAAGGCGTCAGTCCTGACAGCGCTAAACCCTGATTTCCACTTCCCCCAAATGCCCGCCATACGGCCCGAAACTCCGTTCAACCATCCACCGCGTCCCATCCGCCTGAACAATCAGCGCCGTACTCGCTCGCGTCCCATAAGTCGGACTGGCAATAAACACACTCGACAGCAACGTCTCGGTGGCCAACCCGACCCCGGTATCCGGCAGTTCGGTAAATGGTGCCGCCTGCGGATCATTCAGCAACGCCAATAAAGCCTGAGGTTGCGGATCGTCCAGCACTTCCTCCAGCGCTGCCCGCGCCTTGAGCAGTTTCGGCCACGGCGTATCCAGCCCCGCGTTCGACAACCCATACACCCCCGGTGGCAGCATCACCGCCTCAGTCTCCCGGGCATTGAAGTGCCATAGTTCGTTGGCATTACCGATCAGCAGATTAAATCCGGAATATTCCAGCGAACGTGCAACAACGTCGCTCAAATAGTCATCTATCGGCATATCCCCGCTAAGAAATCGTGCCACCAGCTCGCCTCGCGACTTGCGCGCGGGCGGCTGATGCGGATCGCGGATATTGGTCAACGCAGCGAAGCGTCCATGGGCGCCAACACCGAGCCAGGTGCCTCCGGCCTCCAGATCGCGACCGGCATGCACGTGCGGTGCTTCGGGCCATTGCGCCAACGGCAGGCTGGGCCGGGCATAGAATTCGTCACGGTTGGCCGCCACGATCAGCGGCTGGGCGTGACCCGGTCGCCAAGCGAAAACAATCAGGCACATAAGGTAGTCCTTGTGTGTTTTCTGCCCACTCTACTCAGTCATCGTGTGGGTATCCATCGCCATCCAGTGGAGCTTGAGGCCATGCATCCGTTACCATGCCGCTCTCATTTGGGGATGCGCATGGAATTTCTGCTCTATCTGGCGCTGGGCGCCTGTGCAGGCGTGCTGGCCGGGCTGTTCGGGGTCGGCGGCGGGATCATTATCGTTCCGGTGCTGGTCTACAGTTTCAAGCTGCAAGGGTTCGATCCGTCGATCCTCACGCACCTGGCGGTCGGCACGTCCCTGGCGACAATCATATTTACCTCGGTCAATGCGATTCGCGAACATCACCGTCGCGGTGCCGTGCGTTGGCCGATTTTTGCCTGGATGACGCTCGGTATTCTCATCGGCGCCGGTTTTGGGGCGCTGACGGCGGAGGCGATTTCCGGGCCCAACCTGCAGAAAATCATTGGCGTCTTCGCCTTGGTCATCGCCGCGCAACTGGCACTGGATTTCAAACCCAAGGCCAGTCGAACGGTGCCGGGTAAAGTCGGTCTGACCATGGCCGGCAGTGTGATTGGCTGGGCCTCGGCGATTTTCGGGATTGGCGGCGGCTCGCTGACGGTGCCGTTCCTGACCTGGCGCAGCGTACCGATGCAGCAAGCGGTGGCGACTTCATCCGCCTGCGGCCTGCCGATTGCCTTGTCCAGTGCGTTATTTTTCATGATTCTGGGCTGGCACGATCCATTGCTGCCGGCCCATAGTCTCGGTTTTGTTTATTTGCCGGCGTTGCTGGGGATCGCCCTGGCCAGCATGTTCTTCGCCCGCCTCGGCGCACGACTGGCCCACAGCCTGTCGCCGAAGTTGCTGAAAAGACTGTTCGCCGCTTTGCTGTTCTGCGTTGGCCTGAATTTCCTGCTCTGACGCAGCGCAATCCTGGCTTAATCCTGGCGTGACAGCGTCGCCCGGGAATTTTAAAGGTTTCAACTCTAACGAGGAGTCGCAATGCTGCCTTACCCGCAGATCGACCCGGTGGCATTGGCCATCGGTCCGCTGAAAATCCACTGGTACGGCTTGATGTACCTGATCGGCATCGGTGGCGCCTGGCTGCTGGCGTCGAGCCGGTTGAACCGCTTCGACCCGACCTGGAGTAAAGAGAAACTCTCCGACATGGTGTTCTGGATGTCGATGGGGGTCATTGTCGGCGGCCGCTTGGGCTATGTGCTGTTCTACGATCTGAGTGCTTACATCGCCAACCCGCTGTTGATCTTTGAAGTGTGGAAGGGCGGTATGTCGTTCCACGGCGGGTTCATCGGCGTGATGTTGGCCGCGTTGTGGTTCGGTAAAAAGAACGGCAAGTCGTTCTTCCAACTGATGGACTTCGTTGCACCGATGGTGCCGATCGGTCTGGGCGCCGGACGTATCGGCAACTTCATCAACGCCGAGTTGTGGGGCAAGGCCACCGATGTGCCGTGGGCGATGGTCTTCCCGACCGATCCGGCGCAACTGGCGCGTCACCCGTCGCAGCTGTATCAGTTCGCCCTCGAAGGCGTGGCGCTGTTCGCCATTCTCTGGTTGTTCTCGCGCAAGCCGCGGCCGACCATGGCGGTGTCCGGGATGTTCGCGCTGTTCTATGGCATCTTCCGTTTCATCGTCGAATTCGTCCGCGTACCGGACGCGCAACTGGGCTATCTGGCCTGGAACTGGCTGACCATGGGTCAGGTGCTGTGCGTACCGATGATCGTCGGCGGTCTGTACCTGATCTGGCTGGCGTATCACCGCGCTCCGGCGGCTCCAGCGGCGGCCGTATAAATTCGAACCCCGGGGCGACGGTCCCGGGTTCAAGGACACAGGTAACTCATGAAGCAATATCTCGAACTGGTCGCCCACGTCATCAAGAACGGCACCAAACAGGCCAACCGCACCGGCGTGAACACCATCAGCTTCCCTGGCGCGATGCTGCGTTATGACCTGAAGGAAGGTTTCCCGGCGATCACCACGCGCAAGATGGCCTTCAAATCGGCCATCGGCGAGATGTGTGGTTTTCTGCGCGGGGTGAACAACGCCGCCGAGTTCCGTGCCTTGGGCTGCAAGGTCTGGGATCAGAACGCCAACGAAAACGCCCAGTGGCTGGCCAACCCGTTCCGCCAGGGCGAAGACGACCTTGGCGAGATCTACGGCGTGCAATGGCGCAAATGGCCGGCGTACAAGCAGATTCCGGTCAGCAATCAGGCCGCCATCGAACAGACCCTGAGTCAGGGCTACCGCCAAATCGCCGAAGGCGAAGAAGACGGCCAGGCCTACGTCGTTCTGTACAAGGCGATCGACCAGATCCGCCAGTGTGTCGACACCATCATCAAAGACCCGGGCAGCCGCCGCATTCTGTTCCACGGCTGGAACGTCGCCCAGCTCGACGAAATGGCCCTGCCGCCGTGCCATCTGCTGTACCAGTTCCACCCGAACGTCGAGACCAAAGAGATTTCTTTGACCCTCTACATCCGTTCGAACGACCTGGGCCTGGGCACGCCGTTCAACCTCACCGAAGGCGCCGCGCTGCTGAGCCTGGTCGGTCGGCTGACCGGCTACACGCCGCGCTGGTTCACCTATTTCATCGGTGATGCCCACGTCTACGAAAACCATTTGGACATGCTGAATGAACAGCTCAAGCGCGAGCCGTTCGCGATGCCGAAACTGGTGATCAGTGATCGTGTGCCGGAGTTTGCCAAGACGGGTGTTTATCAGCCGGAGTGGCTGGAGTTGATAGAGCCGAGTGATTTCTCGCTGGAAGGTTACGAGCACCACGCGCCGATGACCGCGCCGATGGCGGTCTAAGCCTTAACACCGACCAAATGTGGGAGCGGGCTTGCTCGCGAAAGCGGTATGCCAGTCGACATCATCGTTGACTGACACGACGCATTCGCGAGCAAGCCCGCTCCACATTTGATTTTCGGTGTTCTTAATGCCCGTGACTGCGGCCAACATGGGAATGCTCCACCTCCGTCGCCACAACCCCGCCGTTCACTTCAAGCCGCTGCAAAATCCCGCACTGATCAATATCCGGCCCCTCGCCACAACGTTGGCGCAGGTCGAGTAGTTGTGTCTGCAACGCCATCAACCCATCGATCCGCGCCTTCACGTGATGAATGTGCTCGTCAATCAACGCATTCACGCTTTCGCACTGATCCTGCGGACTGTCACGCAGGGCCAGCAGGCTGCGGATTTCCTCAAGCGTCATGTCGAGGGTGCGGCAGTTGCGGATGAAGGTCAGGCGCTCGGCGTGGGCCTGGGTGTAGACGCGGTAGTTGCCGTCGCTACGGGCCGGCTCCGGCAGCAGATTTTCGCGCTCGTAGTAGCGAATGGTTTCCACGGCGCAGTCGGTGAGTTTGGCCAGTTCTCCGATCTTCATGACGGCAATCTCCAAAAGGGTGCTTGACCCTATAGTGGCTACAGGGTCTTTACTTGGCAACAGGCACCTTTCCGGACGCGACCCAATGAGCGATTCCCTTCACACGCACAAACCCGCGGCTGATCACGATCACGATCACAGCCACAAGCTGCAGCCTGTGCAGAAGCATGACCATGGCAGTCACGGTGATTCCTGCTGTGCATCCAAAGTGGTAGCACCTTCGCTGATCAAGTTGAGCGATAAGCCGACCGACGGCGCACGGCTGAGCAGTTTTCGCATCGACGCCATGGATTGCCCGACCGAGCAGACGCTGATCCAGAACAAACTGGGCAAGCTGGCGGGTGTGCAGCAACTGGAGTTCAACCTGATCAATCGGGTACTGGGCGTGACCCATGACCTGCCGAGCACTGCGCCGATTATCGCGGCGATCAAGTCGCTGGGCATGGTGGCCGAACCGATGGAGCAGGGCACCGAAGCGCCAGCGCCAATCCCCGAGAAAAAGCACTGGTGGCCACTGGCGCTGTCCGGCGTGGGCGCGCTTGCTGCAGAAGTGATCCACTTCACCAACGCCGCACCGACTTGGGTGGTGGCAATCATCGCGCTGATTTCAATCCTCAGTGGCGGCCTCACCACTTACAAGAAAGGCTGGATTGCGCTCAAGAACCTCAACCTGAACATCAACGCGCTGATGAGCATCGCGGTGACTGGTGCGATTTTGATCGGTCAGTGGCCGGAAGCGGCGATGGTGATGTTCCTGTTTACCGTGGCCGAGTTGATCGAAGCCAAGTCGCTGGATCGGGCGCGCAACGCCATCGGCGGCCTGATGCAGATGACCCCGGAACAGGCCACGGTGCAGCAGGCCGACGGCAGTTGGATCGAGCAAGACGTCAAAACCATCGAACTCGGTGCGCGAGTGCGGGTGCGTCCCGGCGAGCGAATCGGTCTGGACGGTGAAGTGGTGGCGGGCAGTTCAACCATCGATCAGGCGCCGATCACCGGCGAAAGTCTGCCGGTTGAGAAGACTGTTGGTGACAAGGTTTTCGCCGGGACCATCAACCAGGCCGGCTCCCTGGAGTACTCGGTAACCGCTGCGGCCAACAACTCCACCCTGGCGCGGATCATCCACGCCGTCGAACAGGCTCAGGGCGCACGGGCACCGACCCAGCGTTTCGTCGACAGCTTCTCGAAAATCTATACGCCGGCGGTGTTCATCCTGGCCCTTGCCGTCGCGGTAATTCCACCGCTGTTCATGGGCGCTGTGTGGTTCGACTGGATTTACCGGGCGTTGGTGTTGTTGGTGGTTGCGTGCCCATGTGCTCTGGTGATTTCCACCCCGGTGACCATCGTCAGCGGACTCGCGGCAGCGGCGCGCAGAGGGATTCTGGTGAAGGGCGGCGTTTATCTGGAGGGCGGTTACAAGCTCGACTATCTGGCCTTGGACAAGACCGGCACGATCACACACGGCAAACCGGTGCAGACGGATTACTTGTCCCTTGATCCGACTGCCGACGAATCGGCCCCAGGCATTGCGGCGGCGCTGGCCGGTCGCTCCGATCACCCGGTGTCCTTGGCCATTGCCAACGCGGCTGTGGATAAACAACTCGCGCCGCTGATTGTGGATAACTTCGAAGCGCTGGCCGGTCGCGGTGTACGCGGCGAAATTAACGGTCATGTTTACCACTTGGGTAATCACCGTTTAGTGGAAGAACTGAACCTGTGCTCGCCTGCACTGGAGGAAAAGCTGTTCGCGCTGGAGAAACAGGGCAAGTCCGTGGTGCTGCTGCTCGACAAGTCCGGCCCGCTGGCGCTGTTCGCCGTGGCCGACACCGTAAAAGAGTCCAGCCGCGAGGCGATCCAGCAACTGCACGACCTGGGCATCAAAACCCTGATGCTGACCGGCGACAACGTCCACACCGCTCAGGCGATTGCCGCGCAAGTCGGCATCGACGAGGCCAAGGGCGATCTGCTGCCGACCGACAAGCTGCAAGCCATCGACGCCCTTTATGCACAGGGCCATATCGTCGGTATGGTCGGCGACGGCATCAACGACGCTCCGGCGCTGGCGCGAGCCGAGATCGGTTTTGCCATGGCGGCGGCCGGCACGGATACCGCCATCGAAACCGCCGATGTCGCCCTGATGGACGACGATCTGCGCAAAATCCCGACCTTTATCCGGCTCTCTCGGCAGACCTCCAGCATCCTCAAACAGAACATTGCCCTGGCATTGGTCATCAAAGCGATCTTTCTTGGGGTAACCTTCGCCGGGATCGCCACCATGTGGATGGCGGTGTTCGCCGACATGGGCGTGAGCTTGTTGGTGGTGTTTAACGGTTTGCGTCTGTTGCGCAAATAGACGATGAGGAAAGGGTGTGCTGAGTGCCGAACTGAAGGCGTTTTACATGGTTGCCCGCCTGGGCAGCATTACCCTGGCGGCGAAAAAACTCGGCCTGAGCCAACCCACGGTGACGACGCAGATCCGCAATCTGGAAAGTCAGTACTCGGTTGAACTGTTCTACCGTGGCGGCCGCCGCCTCAGTGTCAGCGATGAAGGCGCGCGGTTGCTGCCGATGGTCAAGGCGCTGTTGCAGCAGGAAGCCGACATCGAGTTTTTCCTGCGTAACAGCGGACAGGTCCAGGGCACGTTGCGCATCGCCGCGACCGCGCCGTATTACATCCTCGATCTGGTGAAGACCTTTCGCGAGCGCTTGCCGCAGGTGGAGGTGTCGGTGGAAATCGGTAATTCCCAGCAGGTGCTTGAAGCGCTGGAGGATTACCGGGTAGATGTCGCGGCGTCGTCGCAATTGCTCGACGATGCACGGCTGATTCGCCGGGTGCTCGGCAGTGATCCGCTGGTGCTGGCGGTGCATCGCAATCATCCGCTGGCGGTTCACGACCATGTTCCTCTGAGTGCATTGGCCGGGCATACGTTATTGATGCGCGAATCGGGTTCGACCACTCGACGCCTGACCGAGGAATTGCTGGCCAGCGCGGGGGTGAGTTTCGGGCCGTTGTTGGAGATTGGCAGCCGTGAGTCGATCCGTGAGGCGGTGTTGCGCAATATCGGCATCAGCATCATTGCCCGGCAGGAAGTGCCGCATGATCCGCAACTGCGCGTGCTGACCATCGAGAATGCGCCGCAGATTCCCGAGTATTTGTACTGCCTCAAAGAGCGAAAAGGCGCACGGCTGCCGGCGGCGTTTCTTGGGTTGGCGCAGGAAATGGCTCCGGTTTGAGAGTTGCGCTGACTGTGCGGGCCTCTTCGCGAGCAAGCCCGCTCCCACAGGGGGAACGCATTCCAAAATGTGGGAGCGGGCTTGCTCGCGAAGGCGCCAGACCAGACAACCCATAACTCCAACCCAAATCCTTGAATACCACTATCAGCCGTTTTTGCCTCACTGCCACATGTCGGACGCATTACAAATCTAGGATGGCCTTCATCTGCTTGATGAGGACTGTCCATGAACCACTCGATCGCAACTGCCCTGACCAACCCCGGCGCCCCGATGAAAGTGCGCGGTGTGCAGAAACGCTTCGGCGCCTTTACCGCGCTGGATAACGTTTCCCTCGAAGTGGCGGCTGGTGAACTGGTGTGTCTGCTCGGTCCGTCGGGCTGCGGAAAAACCACCTTGCTGCGCTGCATCGCCGGTCTTGAGAAACAGGACCGCGGCGAGTTGTACCTCGGCGATCGCGACGTTTCCCACCTGGCGCCCCAGGCGCGGGACTACGGCATTCTGTTTCAGTCCTACGCGCTGTTTCCCAATCTCACCGTCGAAGCGAACATTGCCTACGGCCTCGCCGGCAGTGGTCGCGATGAAGTGCGCCAGCGCGTCGGTCAGATGCTGGAACTGGTCGGCCTGATCGGCAGTGAGAAAAAGTACCCTGGCCAATTGTCCGGCGGCCAACAGCAGCGCGTCGCACTGGCTCGGGCCTTGGCGCCGGCACCTTCGTTGCTGCTGCTGGACGAACCGATGTCGGCCCTCGACGCCCGAGTCCGCGAGCACCTGTGCACCGAACTGCGCCAACTGCAGCGCAACCTCGGCATCACCACCCTGATGGTCACGCACAATCAGGACGAAGCCATGCTGATGGCCGACCGCATCGCCGTGATGAACAACGGCAAGGTCGAGCAATACGCCACGCCGCAGGAAATCTACGACCGCCCGGCCACACCGTTTGTGGCCGAGTTCGTCGGCCAGGGCAATTGGCTGCCGTTCCGCCGCAGCAGCGACAGCCACGCTCAGGTCGGCGGGATGAACCTGCGCCTGGCCGACGGCAGCGCCCAAACCGCGTCCGGACGTTTGTTCTGCCGCCCGGAAGCGATCAACGTCAACCCGCCCGCGCCTGAAGAAAACCTGTTCCCGGCCAAGGTTCGCGAGATCACCTTCCTCGGCAACCGCTGCCGCATGAGCTTCGAACTCGATCAACTACCGGGTCATGCGCTGCTGGCGGAACTGGCGCCAGAAGCCATGCCGCGCCTCGGCGCGCAACAGATCATGGTCGCCTTGCCACCGCGCAGCCTGCAGGTGTTTGCCTGATGAGCGCGAACCTCGCGCTGCCGATACCGCACAAGCAGGTTCGGCAGACCTCCCGTGCCGAGATCGGCGACCGGGTGTTCGTGGTCGGCGGCAAAGTCCTTTTGCTGGTGTTGCTTGGCGTTGCGGTACTGATGCCGTTGCTGGCGATTTTCTGGCGCGGTTTCAGCCCGGAAGCCGGGCAGGGCGGCGGTCTGGTGGCTGCCCGTGAATTGGTGACCAGTGCGAATTTCCACTGGTTGCTCGGCAATAGCCTGAAAGTTTCCCTCAGCGTTGCGGCGATTGTCGTACCGCTGGCCTACCTGTTTGCCTACGCCCTGCAACGCACATTGATACCGGGCAAAGGCATCTGGCGTGGGATGTCGCTGTTGCCACTGATGGCGCCGTCGATGTTGCCGGGCATTGCGCTGGTTTATCTGTTCGGCAACCAGGGCATGTTGCGCGGTTTGCTCTCGGACAATATCTACGGTTTCTGGGGCATCGTGCTGGGCGAGGTTATCTACACCTTCCCACATGCGTTGATGATTCTGCTGTCGGCGCTCTCCCTGGCGGATGCGCGACTGTTCGATGCCGCCTCCAGCATGGGCGCCAGTCCGGCGAAAGCCTTTCGCAGCATCACTTGGCCGGCAACGCGTCAGGCTGTGTTCGCGGCGTTCTGTCTGGTGTTCACCCTGACCATCACCGACTTCGGCGTGCCCGTAGTGGTCGGTGGCGATTATCAAGTGCTGGCGCTGGAAGCCTACAAAGCCGTGGTCGGCCAACAACAATTCGGTCGCGGCGCGTTGATCGGCATGGTCCTGCTGCTGCCAGCGCTGTTCAGTTTTGGGGTCGACGCCTGGCTGCGTCGGCGTCACGGCGATTCCATGAGCGGCCGGGCTCAGGTGTTTCAACCGGCACCGTCGAAACTGCGGGACGGCTGCTACCTGGCCATCGTGCTGCTGATCTGCGCGGTGTTGCTGCTGGTGTTCGGCATGGCGGTGTACTCGTCGCTGGTAAAATTCTGGCCGTACAACCTGTCGCTGTCGCTCAACCATTACCAGTTCAACGACACGGCGGGTGGCGGCTGGCTGGCCTACGGCAACAGCGTGAAGATGGCGCTGTGCACGGCGTTGATCGGCAGCGTGCTGATCTTCACCGGCGCCTACCTGATGGAAAAAACCAAGGGCCAGCGCGGGCTGAATCTGACACTGCGCATGCTCAGTTTCGTACCGATGGCGGTGCCGGGTCTGGTACTGGGCCTGGGTTACGTCTTTTTCTTCAACCTCAGCGGCAACCCGCTGCATGTGCTCTACGGGACCATGACCCTGCTGGTGGTCTGCACCATTGCTCACTATTTGACCACCGCGCAAATGACCGCCACCACGGCGCTGCGCCAACTCGATGCCGAGTTCGAAGCCGCCGCGCTGTCGCTCAAGGCGCCGCTGTATCGGCACTACCTGCGCGTCACCGTGCCGATCTGCCTGCCGGCGCTGCTGGACATCGTGCGCTACCTGTTCGTCTCGGCCATGACCACCGTGTCAGCGGCGATCTTCCTCTACAGCCCCGACACCATCCTCGCGGCGGTGGCGGTGCTGAACATGGACGATGCCGGCAACGTCGGCGGCGCGGCGGCGATGTCGACCCTGATTCTGTTCACCTCGGCGGGCGTGTCCCTGCTGCTGGCCTGGGCTTCGCGCGGTTTGTTGCGCCGCTCCCAGGCCTGGCGGCAGACCGCGCCTGGTCATTGATTCCCCGCTCCTCAACCCAAAAGCCTTCAACTCAAACAGGAAAAGATCATGTTCAAGCCCCTGGCCCTGGCCGCTGCTGTCCTCACCGCTTTCAGCCTGAACGCCTTCGCGGCGAAAACCGAGTTGACGGTGTACACCGCCCTCGAAGCCGAACAACTGAAGACCTACAAAGAAGCCTTCGAAAAGGCCAACCCGGACGTCGAGATCAAGTGGGTGCGCGACTCCACCGGCATCATTACCGCCAAGCTGCTGGCGGAAAAAGCCCGTCCGCAGGCTGATGCAGTCTGGGGCCTGGCCGCTTCGAGCCTGGCGATACTCGATCAGCAAGGCATGCTGCAAAGCTACGCGCCGAAGGACCTGGGCAAGATTGGCGGCAACTACCGCGACGCCGCCAACCCTCCGGCCTGGGTCGGCATGGACGTCTGGGCCGCGACGATTTGCTTCAACACTGTCGAAGCCGAAAAACAGGGTTTGAGCAAACCCGTGAGCTGGCAGGACCTGACCAAGCCTGAGTACAAAGGCAAGATCGTCATGCCCAACCCGGCCTCGTCCGGCACCGGTTTCCTCGACGTCAGCGCCTGGCTGCAAACCTTCGGCGAGAAGCAGGGCTGGGCCTACATGGATGGCCTGCACCAGAACATCGGCCAGTACGTTCACTCCGGTTCCAAGCCGTGCAAGCTGGCGGCGGCGGGTGAATTCCCGATCGGCATTTCCTTCGAGTACCCGGCCGTTCAACTGAAACGCCAAGGTGCGCCACTGGACATCATCCTGCCGAAAGAAGGCCTGGGCTGGGAGATCGAAGCGACGGCTGTGATCAAGGGCACACCGCATGAAGACGCGGCGAAGAAACTGGCTGACTTCTCGGCAAGCCCTGCAGCGATGGAGCTGTATAAAGAGAACTTCGCGGTGCTCGCGCAACCGGGTATCGCCAAGCCGCAAACCGAATTGCCGGCGGATTATGAGCAGCGTTTGATCAAGAACGACTTTGCCTGGGCTTCGAAGAATCGCGATGAAATCCTGACCGAATGGCGCAAACGCTATGACGGCAAGTCCGAGAAAGTGGTTGCCAAGTAAGATTTTCATCGGCTGACAGGGCCCCTTCCCGAGCAAGCCCGCTCCCACACTCGATCTCTAGCGGACACTAAATTTGTGAATGACAAAGATCAAATGTGGGAGCGGGCTTGCTCGCGAAGGCGGTTCAGATTTTGGGGCATCTCTTAATGACACAACACAACGACATGCTGATCGTCGGCGCAGGTATCCTCGGCCTGTCCCACGCTTACGCCGCCGCCAAACGCGGTCTCAAAGTCACCGTTTTCGAACGCAGCGAAACGCCTTTGGGTGCCTCGGTACGAAACTTCGGTCAGGCACTGGTCACCGGCCAACCACCGGGCCCGATGCTCGAACTGGCCAAAGCCAGCCGCGAGATCTGGGGCCAATGGGCACAACTCGCCGGTCTGCAACTCAAGCGCAACGGCTCGTACCTGTTCGCCCGCACCGAAGCCGAAGAACACCTGCTGGAAGCCTTCTGCTCCGGTCGCGCCGTGGAACACGGCTACCGCGTCGACTTGCTGCGCGGCGCTGCATTGCGCGACTTGTACGGCGGCCAGTTCAGCCATCATCGCGCCGCGTTGCACGGAATGGACGATCAGCAGTTGTATTCGCGCGAAGCGATTCCGGCGTTGATCGACTACCTGCACCGCGAACTTGGCGTCGCGTTTCACTTCTCCACCCTGGTGCGCGACATCGAGCCCGGCCGCTTGCACAGCACCGCCGGATCCTTCAGTGCCGAACAGATCATCGTCTGTTCCGGCCACGATTATCAGACGCTGCTGGCCGAGCCAATCGCCGAGCTCAACCCGCAAATCTGCCGCCTGCAAATGCTCCGCGCTCGACCGCAGATCAACCTCAACCTGCAACACGCGCTGCTCACCGGTTTGAGTTGCGTGCACTACGGCGCTTTCGCCGACCTGCCGGAAGCGGCGGCGGTGCAGGCGCACATCCTGCGAGAGGAACCGCATCTGCATGAAAACGGCATTCACCTGCTGATCAGTCCGACGCCGTATGGTGAATTGATCATCGGCGACTCCCACCATTACGGCAGCGCCCCGTCGCCATTCAATGCCGAGCAAGTGGACAACTGGATGATTGAACTGGCCGAGCAGACGTTGGGTTGCAAGGTGCAAGTGGTGGAACGCTGGCAGGGTGTCTATGGTTCGCGGGGACCGGGGCCATTCTCGTTTCTGCGTCCGATGCCGGGTGTGAGCGTGGCACTGATGCACACCGGTGTCGGCATGAGCGTCGGGCCGGCGATGGCTGAACGCAACGTAGCGACGTTGTTGGGAGAGCGTTGATGGACCGCAATGAGCAAGTGATCGCCGAGGTGTTCGCGTTATACGAGCGCTTTGGCGACAGCGATTACATCGGCGAGCCGGTGTCGCAGATCGAGCACATGTCACAGGTCGCCGAACTGGCCATGGCCGAGGGCTTCGATGACGAAGTGGTGCTGGCCGCGTTCTTCCACGACATCGGGCATATCTGCGCCGAGAGCGCCGAGACCATGGGCGGCTTCGGCGTGGTCAGTCACGAACGGTTGGGCGCGGATTATTTACGACGCGCAGGTTTCAGCGAGCGCATGGCGCGGCTTGTGGAATACCACGTTCAGGCCAAGCGTTATCTGACGCTGAAAGAGCCTGGGTATTACGAGAGATTGAGCGAAGCCAGTCGCCGCACTCTGGAATATCAGGGCGGAGTGATGACCGCTGAAGAGGCTGAAGCTTTCGAGCAGGATCCGTTATGTGCGGTGAGTTTGCGGATGCGGCAGTGGGATGAGCAGGCCAAGGAAATGGCGGTGCCGGTGATTGATCTTCGTCTCTTGAAAGAAAAGGCGTTGCGCCTATTGGTGGCTTAATGCAAATGAACCGAGGTGCGGCCTTCGCGAGCAAGCCCGCTCCCACATTAGATCCGTGTCATACACAAATATTGGGTCACTGAAAATCAAATGTGGGAGCGGGCTTGCTCGCGAAGGGGCCGCCCCAACACCCCAGACCTAAAGCTGCTGCGCCAATACCTCAACCTGCTCTAGCCTTTCCGCCTGATTCAACTTCGGATGCGGATTGAGCGACGACCACTGCGGATGCGCCCGCGCCTTGTTCAGTGCCTCGGGCAGTTTGCCTTCGCGCCAGGATTTGTCCTGGGGCGTGGCGACCTGAATGCTGTCCATCGCCGCATGCCCGCGCGCATTGAGCGCTTGCAGCAGTTGTCGCTGACGCAATGCCAATAGCCGCAGCACGCTGTCATCGACGGTCAGTTCTCGCTGACCTTTGATCTTGCCCAATAACCGGCTGCCATAACTGCGGGCGGTTTGCAGGGCGCCGCCGGCAATTGCGCCGGCGAGTGCCGCTGCGCCAAGGGTCAACCCACCCACCAACAAGTCGACCCCGGCCCCGGCTGCCGCGCCGGCCGCGATACCGCTACCGACTCGCACGCCGAGCTGTTTCAGGGTTTCCGGATTGAACAGGTCATCGCCCCAGCGGCCATCGAGCAGTGGCAGATCACTGGCCGCCGCGTCCTGCGGGCGGAAGGCGTAGAGCTTGAGCAGCGCTTCGACGCAGCGTTGTTCTCGTTGGCGAACCGCTTTGCGCAGTTCGTTGATGGCCTGCTGTTCTTGCTCGGCTTCGCTGACCACGCTGCGTCGGCAGGCGGCACAGTCGATCAATAATTCGGCAATCAGCCGCGCCGCACTCTGTTGCCGGGCCTGGCGTTGGGCTTGCTGATCGGCGATCAGGCGTTCCAGTTGCGGGCGGGCGTTTTCCAGCAGCAGCGCGAGGCTTTCGTAGAGTCGACGTTCGCCATCCTCCGGCGGTGCGACGCTGTCGAAACGCACCAAGGCGTGTAAGCCCAGACGTGCCAACGCTTCGCGCCAATCCGGCTCGCGGTGGTTGGCGCTGCTGACGAAATTCAGCACCGGCAGCAGCGGTTTGCCGCAGCTGGCCAACACGTCCAGTTCGTCGCGGTACTTGGCCAGCACCGGCTCCCGGGCGTCGATCACATAGAGGCCAGCGTCGCAGGTCAGCAGTTGCCGCAGCACCTTGGCTTCCTGTTCGAAACGCTGCCGGGCTTCGCTGCCCTCAAGAAAGCGCGCCAGACGCGCCGGACCGTCGAGGCGTTCACCCGGTCGTTCCAGACGTTCGAGATAGTCGAGCAGGGCGATGGCGTCTTCCAGGCCCGGCGTATCGAAAAGGTCGAGCAAGGGCTCGCCGTCTACCGACAACCGTGCACCTTCCACGTGTCGAGTGGTGCTGGGGCGATGAGAGACTTCGCCGAAGCCGACATCTCGGGTCAACGTTCGCAGCAACGAGGTTTTGCCGACATTGGTGTGGCCGACCACAGCGAGCTTCAAGGGCGCTTTCCATGGATTAGTCATGACCGCTCTCCAGCCAGCTCAACGGCGCGCAATCGGCGAACGGCAAGTCCAGCTGTTGCAGCGCCACGTGCCAGTCACCCAGCCTTTCGGCGTCCAGCGCTTCGCCCGGCGGTGCTTGCAGCAACCAGACGCGGGTGGCAGTGGCGTTGCGCGCCAGTTCGGCGATCAATGCCAGGCTGCCACGGTCCGGCGAGCGCCGTGGATCGCAGGCGATGGCCAAGCGTGCCGGGGGGAAACGGCTCAGTTGTTCGAGCAGTTTGTTGCGCGATTCGCGGCTGTCGAGGATCCCGGCGTTGCTGACGGTTTTCGGTAGCTGCGGCGGCCACGGACGTTGATCGTCCAGCTCGATGGCCACCAACAATGCGCCATCGCTTGGCAGGTCGCTGGCAGCGGTCTCGACGCGATGAAGGTGTTCCGGGGCGGCGTCGCTGATGCCCAGGCGTTCACTGGTCGGCATCAGCCGTTCGCGCAGTTGGGCATAACCGGGCAGGTTCAAATCCAGACGCAATGCCGCTTGGCCGGTTTTCCAGCACCACAGGCAAAACAACGCCAACAACAGTCGCGGCAAAACACCGTAGACCACCAGTACACCGACCAGCCATGTTGCCCAGGCCTGACGGGCGCTTTCGATGTTCAGCGCGGCATCGCCGCTGGTGCGGATCATTTCCATGGTCGGAACGTTGAAACCCAGCATGGCCGGTAGGGCGCCGAGGGCCTGGGTCATGGCGACGAAGGTGTCGCCGCCGAGGAGCGTGGTTTCCCAGACAAAGCCGTAACGCCGGGTCGCCATCAGCATCAACAGCATCACCAGCGCACTGAGCATCGCCAGCAACCACAAGCCATTGACCAGCACGCCGACCGCCCAGCGATTGAGTTTCTGTCGTTGCAGCAAGAGCAGCAGGGCCGGGGCCAGTTGCGCGGCTTTGGCATCGCGAGCGAGTTTTTCGCTGAGCCATAACCACAAGCGTCCGAGGGTGGCGCCGTGTTCGCCAGCGAAGACCAGGCCCAACGCCCAGCTCAGCAATAGAATCAGGTTCAGTCCAAGCAAACTGCCCAAGGCCCAGAACACATTCACCGGAGTTTGTCCGTCGCCCAGCGCGGCAAACGCCAGGCCAGCGCCGCTGGCAACGGCGAGAACAGCCAGCACCAACAGAGCCAGCCGCGCACCTTGCCGCCAATTTTTTAGGGCACTGGCCAGCCCATCGCGCTCGGCCAGCCACAGGGCGCGGCGTTGAATGCGTGTCGGCAGGTCGCCGCCGGCGCTGCGGGCCAATCGGTTGGCTTCCAGATCATCCAGGGGGCCGGCGTGTTCTTCACGCAGGCGAATGGTTTCCGTCAACCAGAGGTTATTCAGTTCAGTCACGCGGCATCCCGTCGCTCAATTGAACGGTGAGCATAACCGCTGTGGCGCTTATCGGGGTACGGGAGGCTCTGGTATCCTCGCCGGCATGACTAAATCACTCCCCCTCAGCCTGATCGCAGCCCTCGGTGAAAACCGTGTGATCGGCGTCGACAACAGCATGCCCTGGCACTTGCCGGGGGACTTCAAATACTTCAAGGCCACCACCCTCGGCAAGCCGATCATCATGGGTCGCAAGACCTGGGATTCGCTCGGTCGTCCGTTGCCGGGCCGGTTGAACATCGTGGTCAGCCGTCAGGTGGATCTGGTGTTGGAGGGCGCGGAGGTTTATCCGTCGCTTGCGGCTGCCGTTGTTCGCGCTGAAGAGTGGGCAAAGGAGCAAGGCGTCGATGAGCTGATGCTGATTGGCGGGGCGCAGTTGTATGCGCAGGGGATGGCGCAGGCTGATCGGCTGTATTTGACGCGCGTGGCGTTGAGCCCGGAAGGGGATGCGTGGTTTCCGGAGTTTGATTTGGGGCAGTGGAAATTGGTGTCGAATGTTCCGAACGCGGCGGAAGGCGACAAGCCAGCGTACAACTTCGAGGTTTGGGAAAAAGCCTAACAGCTTCGCGAGCAAGCCCGCTCCCACACTTGATCTGCGTCGTGCACAAATCCAATGTGGGAGCGGGCTTGCTCGCGAAGGCGGACTATCAGGCACTACTTAAGCGTGAGCCAACTCCGAATGCTCATCCGCCTCCAGCAGCTCTTTATCGGTCTGCTGCATGATCTGGCTGGTGATCGCCCCGGCGGTAATCGAACCGCTGACGTTCAAAGCCGTACGGCCCATATCAATCAGCGGCTCAACCGAAATCAGCAACGCCACCAGTGACACCGGCAAGCCCATCGCCGGCAACACGATCAACGCGGCAAACGTCGCGCCACCGCCGACACCCGCCACACCGGCCGAACTCAGCGCCACAATCGCCACCAACGTCGCGATCCACAGCGGGTCCAACGGGTTGATGCCCACAGTCGGCGCGACCATCACCGCCAACATCGCCGGGTACAGACCGGCACAACCGTTCTGGCCAATGGTCGCGCCGAACGACGCGGCAAAACTGGCGATGGACTGTGGAATACCCAAACGGCTGGTCTGGGCTTCGATGCTCAGTGGGATGGTCGCGGCACTGGAGCGGCTGGTGAAAGCAAACGTCAGCACCGGCCAGATCTTGCGGAAGAAGCGCAGCGGGTTGATCCCGGCGGCCGACACCAGCAGGCCATGGACCACAAACATCAGGCCGAGCCCGATGTAGGAAACCACCACGAAACTGCCGAGTTTGATGATGTCCTGCAGGTTGGAGCCGGCGACCACTTTGGTCATCAGCGCCAATACGCCGTACGGGGTCAGCTTCATCACCAAGCGCACCAGGCGCATCACCCAGGCTTGCAGGGTGTCGATGGCGTTGATCACTTTCTGACCTTTCTCGACATCGTCCTTGAGCAGTTGCAGCGCAGAGACCCCAAGGAACGCAGCAAAAATCACCACGCTGATGATCGAGGTCGGCTTCGCGCGAGCGAGGTCGGCGAACGGGTTTTGCGGAATGAACGACAGCAACAGCTGCGGCACATTCAGGTCGGCAACCTTGCCCGCGTAGTCGGTCTGGATGGTTTGCAGGCGGGCCATTTCCTGGGTGCCTGCGACCAGGCCTTCGGCCGTCAGGCCGAAGAGGTTGGTCAGGCCGATGCCGATCAGCGCCGCGAAGGCGGTGGTGAACAGCAGCGTACCGATGGTCAGGAAGCTGATCTTGCCCAGCGACGAGGCATTGTGCAGCCGGGCCACGGCGCTGAGGATCGAGGCGAACACCAGCGGGATCACGATCATTTGCAGCAACTGCACGTAACCGTTGCCCACCAGATCGAACCAGCCGATCGAGGCTTTCAGTACCGGGTTGCCGGTACCGTAAACGGTGTGCAGAGCCACACCGAACACCACGCCCAGCACCAACGCGAGCAGGACTTTTTTTGCCAGGCTCCACGTGGTGTGTCGGGTTTTCGCCAGGCCAAAGAGCAGGGCGAGGAACACCAGCAGATTCAGGATCAGCGGCAGATTCATTGGAAAACTCCGATAAGACTTGTGCCAGCCACCTTCCGGGGTGACTGCGAGCCGGCAAGCCTAACAGCTTGATTTACAATGAATTAATACCAAAAACGTATGGAATCAGTCGTTTTTGGAATAAGCACGCGTCGCTCTCAGGGATGCAGCTGGCGCAATAGGGACGTGGACGGTCGCTGACAGACGAGGACTGTCACACTTATTTGTTAGCGTCGATGTCTTTAATTCAGGGAGAAATGCCGATGAAACTCGCACCGAAATTTCTGGCTGCCGCACTCTGCTTGGGCCTCGCCGGCCAAGCCTTTGCTACGGATTTGAAGCATTGGCCAGCCGATCAGGCCAAGGCGCTGGACGCAATGATTGCCGCCAACGCCAACAAAGGTAACTACGCGGTGTTCGACATGGACAACACCAGTTACCGCTACGACCTCGAAGAGTCGTTGCTGCCGTTCATGGAAAACAAAGGCCTGATCACCCGCGAGAAGCTCGACCCCTCCCTGAAACTGATGCCGTTCAAAGACACCGCCGACCACAAGGAAAGCCTGTTCAGCTACTACTATCGCCTCTGCGAAGTCGACGACATGGTTTGCTACCCATGGGTCGCGCAAGTGTTCTCCGGCTTTACCCTCGAGGAACTCAAAGGCTACGTCGATGAGTTGATGGCTTCCGGTAAACCGGTGCCGGCGACTTATTTCGAAGGCGATGTGGTCAAGAACCTCGACGTCAATCCGCCGAAAATCTTCACCGGCCAGAAAGAGCTCTACAACAAGCTGATGGAGAACGGCATCGAGGTCTACGTGATGACCGCCGCCTCCGAAGAACTGGTGCGCATGGTCGCTGCCGATCCGAAATACGGCTACAACGTCAAACCGCAGAACGTAATCGGCGTGACCACGTTGCTAAAGGATCGCAAGACCGGCGAACTGACCACGGCGCGCAAGCAGATCACCGCGGGCAAATATGACGAGAAGGCCAACCTCGGCCTCGAACTGACCCCGTATCTGTGGACTCCGGCGACCTGGATGGCCGGCAAGCACGCGGCGATCCTGACCTACATCGACGAGTGGAAAAAACCGGTACTGGTGGGCGGCGATACGCCGACCAGCGACGGTTACATGCTGTTCCACGATGTCGACGTGGCCAAGGGCGGCATCCACTTGTGGGTCAACCGCAAAGACAAATACATGACCCAGATTAACGGCATGATGGCCAAGCACGCCGCGGCTCAGGCCAAGGAAGGGTTGCAGGTCACGGCGGACAAGAACTGGGTGATTGTGACGCCGGCAGAAATCCAGTAAGCGAGATCAAGCTCACTCTCACTGGCAACACGGAGCAAATGTGGGAGCGGGCTTGCTCGCGAAGAGGTCGTCACATCCGACATTGATGTCGACTGATACACCGCTTTCGCGAGCAAGCCCGCTCCCACAATTGACCGAGTTGGCCGCAAAAAAAATGCCCCGCACTTGGCGGGGCATTTTTTTGTTCAACGGTTAAGCATCATAGTCCGTCGAGCATCGCCTTATTACGCACTGCACCCTTGTCGGCGCTGGTCGCCAGCAGGGCGTAGGCCTTCAGTGCGGTGGTCACCTTGCGTGGACGTTTTTCCACAGGTTTCCAGCCTTTCTGATCCTGCTCGGCACGACGGCCGGCCATTTCCTCGTCGCTGATCAACAGGTTGATCGAGCGGTTCGGAATGTCGATCAGCACTTTGTCGCCATCCTGCACCAGACCAATCGCGCCGCCCGCCGCCGCTTCTGGGGAAGCGTGGCCGATGGACAGGCCCGAGGTGCCGCCGGAGAAACGGCCATCGGTGAGCAGGGCGCAAGCTTTGCCCAGGCCTTTGGATTTCAGGTACGACGTCGGGTACAGCATTTCCTGCATGCCCGGGCCACCTTTCGGGCCTTCGTAACGAATGATCACGATGTCGCCGGCCTTCACTTCGTCAGCGAGGATGCCGCGTACGGCGCTGTCCTGGCTTTCGAAGATCTTCGCGTTGCCTTCGAAGACATGAATCGACTCGTCGACGCCGGCGGTTTTCACCACGCAGCCGTCCAGCGCGATGTTGCCGTACAGTACGGCCAGGCCGCCTTCTTTCGAGTAGGCGTGTTCGACACTGCGGATGCAGCCGTTTTCACGGTCGTCGTCCAGGGTCTCCCAACGGGTCGACTGGCTGAACGCGGTTTGCGTCGGGATGCCCCCAGGGCCAGCCTTGAAGAAGTGATGCACCGCTTCGTCGCTGGTCTGGGTGATGTCCCACTTGGCGATGCCTTCGGCCAGGGTTTTGCTGTGCACGGTCGGCAGGTCGGTGTGCAGCAGACCGCCACGGGCCAGCGAGCCGAGGATGCTGAAGATCCCGCCAGCACGGTGCACGTCTTCCATGTGGTACTTCTGGATGTTCGGCGCGACTTTGCACAGTTGCGGCACGTGGCGGGAGAGGCGGTCGATGTCCTTCAGGTCGAAGTCGATCTCGGCTTCCTGGGCAGCGGCCAGCAAGTGCAGGATGGTGTTGGTGGAACCGCCCATGGCGATGTCCAGGGTCATGGCGTTTTCGAACGCCTTGAAGTTGGCGATGTTGCGCGGCAATACCGACTCATCGTTGTCGCCGTAGTAGCGCTTGCACAGCTCGACGATTGTGCGCCCGGCCTGCAGGAACAGCTGTTCACGGTCGCTGTGCGTAGCCAGGGTCGAACCGTTGCCCGGCAATGCCAGACCGAGGGCTTCGACCAGGCAGTTCATCGAGTTGGCGGTGAACATGCCGGAGCACGAACCGCAAGTCGGGCAGGCGCTGCGCTCGTACTCGGCGACTTTCTCGTCAGAAGCGCTGGCATCGGCGGCGATCACCATGGCGTCGACCAGGTCGAGACCGTGGCTGGCCAGTTTGGTCTTGCCGGCTTCCATCGGGCCGCCGGACACGAAGATCACCGGGATGTTCAGGCGCAGGGCAGCCATCAGCATGCCTGGGGTGATCTTGTCGCAGTTGGAGATGCAGACGATGGCGTCGGCACAGTGGGCGTTGACCATGTACTCGACGGAGTCCGCGATGATCTCGCGGCTCGGCAGCGAATACAGCATGCCGTCGTGGCCCATGGCGATGCCGTCATCCACGGCAATGGTGTTGAATTCCTTGGCGACACCGCCGGCGCGTTCGATTTCGCGGGCGACGAGTTGGCCCAGGTCCTTGAGGTGGACGTGGCCTGGAACGAACTGGGTGAAGGAGTTGGAAATGGCGATGATCGGCTTTTTGAAGTCGTCATCTTTCATCCCCGTGGCGCGCCACAGTGCGCGCGCGCCGGCCATGTTGCGGCCGTGGGTGGATGTTTTCGAGCGGTAATCAGGCATGAAGCACTCCGGGCGGCTAATCAGGTATCAAAAGGGAAGTGAGCTTCTATTGACGTCTGGAACACTCAGAAATGGCCGTGTGTCCGGAAGTTGCCGATAACTTTGCGGGATCGCCGCGCGCTTCAGCTTGAGCTCATAAACCCGCCGGGGGATGACTGGCGATGAATGTCGCGATTCTACACGGCTGGCGTCAGGAGGGAATGCCGGAAAAGGGTGATCCAGCGCTGACGGAACGTGTGGGATGACCATCGGTAGGAATCACCCGCTATTCAGCGCGAGCTGCCGACGTGCGATCAGTGCATTGAAGGAAACGCCGACGGTGCTCAAGGCGAGGAAACTCAGTGCGAGAGTCGTTTGCAGATGGGCTCCACTCAGATTGATCAGGGCGCTGATCAGCCCGCCAGAGATGAAGACCAGCGTGTTCCCGGCCGACGCCGATGTACCGGCATTGTCCGGGAAAACTTCCATGGCTTTGGAAGTGGCGACAGGGCGGGTGATGGTCGTGCCAGCGGTGCAGATGATCATCGGGATCAGCACGGTCAGGGCTGAAAGCCCCAGCAGGTTTGAGAGCAAGAGCATCACCAGTCCAGAAATGAAGATCAGGCCCAGGCCGACGACTATCTGGGTATCGGCCGTGACCCGCCCGACGAGGACTCGAGCGACAATGCCGCCGATGATGTAGGCCACGCCATACAGCAGCAGCGTCAGGGAAAACTCGTAGGCCGAAAGCTGTAGCTGCTCCATGAAGATCAGGGGCGAGATGACAATGAAGGAAAAGTGGCAGGTGAAGGCGATTGCGGCGATCAGCCAATAGCCGAGGAACCCCGCATCGCGACATACACGCCGGTAGGATTGAAGAATACTTCGGCGCTGGGTTGCGGCGGTGTGCCGGTTTTCAAGAAAGAAGCAGGCCTTAAGGAACACGGCGGCGGCGAGGGCAATAAAGACAATAAAGCTTGCGGGCCAGTCCAGTGCCTGTTGCAACAGGGTACCAGCCAGTGGCGAGAAGGAAATAAAGATCCCGCTGACGGTGGCCATCAGAATCCGCAGTTGATCCCGCTCCTTGCCGTCGAACAGGTCCTGGACCAACGCCTGTGAAAGTACGAAGCAACCGCAGCCGATGGCCTGCACCACCCGGAACACCAGGAACCAGGCGTAGTCGGTGGACAGCACGCAACCTGTCGCACCGATCATCGAGACCACCATTCCCGCCAGCAGCAGACTTTTGCGCCCGATGACATCCGAGAGCGGCCCGACCAGTAGTTGGGAAAGTGCAATCCCGATGGCAAACAGACTGATGGAAAACGCGATGTCGTGGTCCGGAAGTGTTCGGCCAGCGCCGGGAACGATGGCAGCAGAACATCCAGAGGGAAGACCCCGAGCATCACCATGGTCATTAATAGGGTGATCGCAGAGCGGCGGTGTTTGACACTGACCGCAGATTTTCCTTCATCCATCGACAAGGCCTGCCTGTGCGAAGAGCTGCTGGTTAAAAGGCAGGTCGAAAAAACCTGCCTTTTCCATTGCCAGTAGCGTCGCGCCTGCGCCTGATCGGGCGCGCTGAAGGCAGGCTTGCGGGCCGGTAGGGCACTGAGAATTTCTGCGACGCAACTCTCCCGGAGGCCCACGCTGTTCAGGCTTACCTTCAGCCATCGCTCATCGACCTCGAAGAAAATCATGATGATGTCCACCAGCAGCTTCGCGGCGAACGTGCGTTGGCTGCTGTTCAGGGTCAGCCACAGGTAATGGAACACTTCGCAAAAATAACGACTGTGTCGGGCCTCGTCGGTGAGGTGGTCCCTGAGCATTTCCTGGACGCTGGACACCAGCTCGTTGCGACAAACCTCGAGCAGTTCCCTGGCGATGATGGTCTCGATACGAAACCGACGAGAAACCAGGCCAGCGCCTTATGCCTCTCTGGGCTGTGGTCAATCAGGGCGTTCAGTCGGGTAATGCGGCGCGGCATCACCGGGCGTTGGGTCATGCCGTAGAGGTCGGCTATCTGCTCGGCGAGACTATTGGAGAACAAGGCGTGATAACCCTCATCGGTGTACAGCTGGAGGGCGGCTGTTTTCATCCGTCGGGGGATGGACGCGCCGAGCTCATCGTGGACGAGGGTTTCCACGGAGCGGTTGACGATTCGATGTTCGAGCCGGGTGGTGTAGTCGAGGAAATACACCAGATGGTTGGCCGATAAACGATGGGTGATCGCACTGCCGGCTGCATCGATTTCCGGGTGATTCAGGTAGGGCAGGAAGGCGGGCGGGAACCAGTGTCGTGTTTCCAGTTGCCGTTCCAGATCAGATGGCAATTGATAGGTGTGCTCGCTGGTTCGTACCGAGGCCCGGGCATTCCACTCGCCGAGTGTGAAGCGCTGTGCCCAGGCATCGGGCAGTGACAGGTCGCCTGTGCGGGGCTCGGTCATTGTTGTGAGCCTCGGTTGCGCAGCAGCGCTTTCAATTCCTTGCACATCACTTGACCGTCACTCCGCCCGCAGCCCACAAAAAACAACGGCTGTTCGGCGCTGTCCTCGATCCCCAGCAACGTTTCGACCTGATCGTCCGCCAACGCACCGGTCAGCCAGGTGCTTAACCCGAGTGCGGTGGCCACCAGTTGAAAGGTCTGGGAAATATGACCTGCTTCGACGTAAGCCATTCGGTAGGCCCGCGAGTGTTCATATTTCCACCACAGTTTGTCGAAGCGAGCGGTGATGAACAGGCCGACTGGCAGATTGTTGATGAAATGCTGCCCACACAACAACTGCCCCAAGGGCGAGTCAGGCAGCGGATTGACGAAGCTCAATGCGTGTTCGGTGGGGTGGTAGGCGTAGAACCCGGGATTCAGGCCGTTGACGTTCTGAACGTGAAGAAAACCTTCGCAGGCATTCAGTCCACCACCGGATGGACTGCTACGCCGGGCGCCATGGCCTTCTGCGATGGTTTCGTCGATATCGTTTTCGCGCTCACGCAGATAGCCAAGGGACAAATACAAAAGAGTGCCCACATCGTCGAGAGAAACCCCTTCACCCGTGAAGGAGCGACAGGTCTTTCGGTCGATCAAGGTCTTTGCAAGTGCGCTTTGCGGCAGACAGGAAGGTTGAGGCAGGGCAATCCGTTCGCTTGTCGGGCGTTCTGCGAGTATGACCTCCGGGGCAGGCGTGGCCAGTACTTCGGCGCAATGGTCCAGATAGTGTCTCGACCATTCATTAATATCCTGGGGGACATATTCACAAGGAATGTTCTTGGTCCCGATATGAAATATCTTCGACAGTTCATCCCATCCCCATTCAAGGGGGGCTTGTATTGAAGGTGTGAGTATTCCCGCGTTCAGGAGTTGTGTGTCGATTATATTGTTGTGATCAAACTTTTCGGGGTTGTCGATAAGGTGTGCGAGACGGGTTGAGTATTCCAGATTAAGTTCGAATTGTTTATGGTTCTTGTAATCCCAGACTATTTGTCCGGGCGAACGAGGAAGTATGAATATATACGGGTTTATCTGCATGATCGGCGACTCACTCTGGTCCGTGCCATAGAAAACGCTGGGTAGCCGGCACTCCCCAGCGTCTCATTTATTTAGCGGGCTTTTGGAGCAACCAGAAAAGACAGGTTGGCGATTTTGTTAGATTCCAGAGTAATTGCTTTCATGTTTTGAACTCCTTGTAGTTGATAGTGAGTGTCACTCCTTTGTGACGACTTAATCATAGTTTGTAATGAATTCTTATCAAGGGGAGATTGGGTAGGAATGTTCCAGTAATTTTGTCGGATTGATCTGATGGTTGTATGGATCTTGTAAGCACTGTCCGCTTAAATAAAAGACAAAGTGAAACGTCCTGCAAGTCATTAAGGCCGCTGGAGTAGGAAGTTGGAGAATTCAATAACAGATAACAGAACGGGGAGCCGGCGGGCTCCCCGTCAAACCGGCAAAATCAGCTGTTTGGCAGCAGACGGCAGGTGATGCTCTTGATGTAGCGGGTTTCGGCGATGGCCGGGTGAACCGGGTGATCCGGGCCCTGACCGCCACGCTCCAGCATCTGGATGTTGCGGTCCAGGTGACGGGCGCTGGTCAGCAGGATGTTCTGCAGATCGTCCTCGGGCAGGTGCATCGAGCACGAAGCGCTGACCAGGATGCCGTCCTTGCTGAGCAGGCGCATGGCTTGCTCGTTCAGGCGACGGTAGGCACCTTCACCGTTCTTCATGTCTTTTTTGCGTTTGATGAACGCCGGAGGATCGGCAACGATCACGTCGAAACGCTCTTCGCTGGCTTTCAGCTCTTTCAGGGCTTCGAACACGTCGCCTTCGATGCAGGTCATCTTGTCGGCGAAACCGTTCAGCGCGGCGTTGCGCTCGACGCCGTCGAGGGCGAAGGCCGATGCGTCGACGCAGAACACTTCACTGGCGCCGAACGCAGCCGCTTGCACGCCCCAACCACCGATGTAGCTGTACAGGTCCAGCACGCGTTTGCCTTTGGCGTAAGGTGCCAGACGCGCGCGGTTCATGCGGTGGTCGTAGAACCAGCCGGTTTTTTGTCCCTGGATGACGGGCGCTTCGAATTTCACGCCGTTTTCTTCCAGGGCAACCCACTCCGGCACCAGGCCGAACACGGTTTCGACGTAGCGGTTGAGGCCTTCGGCATCACGGGCAGCGGAGTCGTTCTTGAACAGAATGCCGCTAGGCTTGATCACTTGGGTCAGCGCTGCGATCACGTCTTCTTTATGGGCTTCCATGGTTGCCGAAGCGATCTGTACCACCAGGATGTCGCCGAAACGGTCGACTACCAGACCTGGAAGCAGGTCGGAATCGCCGTAGACCAGGCGATAGAACGGCTTGTCGAACAGGCGATCGCGCAGGGACAGCGCGACGTTCAGGCGATGCACCAGCAGCGACTTGTCCAGCGGCAACTTGATGTCGCGCGACAAGAGGCGGGCGCAGATCAGGTTGTTCGGGCTCATGGCAACGATGCCCAGCGGCTTGCCGCTGGCTGCTTCGAGGATCGCCTGGTCGCCGGCCTTGAAACCGTGCAAAGGAGTAGCAGCTACATCGATTTCGTTGCTATAGACCCACAAATGGCCGTTTCGCAGGCGACGGTCGGCGTTGGCTTTGAGGCGCAGGCTAGGCAGGGACATGACGTCGCTCCGGAAAAAAGAGCGGGAGTATAGCGTGTTGCGCACGGCCACGGTTTGGCGGATGGACATGCGGTGAGGAAGGGCCGGCATTTGATGAAACTTCAGACGATGGGCCGGCCAAGGTGTCGGATCCAACTTTATAAGGGTTAGAATCGCCGCCTGTCCCAGAGTGTGTACTTATGTCCCCAGAGCTGACTACCGAACAGATTCAACAGTCCCTGCAAGGCATCAGCGTGCCGGCCCAGCCGCAAATCATGGTGGATTTGCAGATGGAACAGTACATGCCCGATCCGGATCTGGAGGTGATCGCGAAGCTGATCTCCCAGGACCCGGGCCTCTCTGGTGCCTTGTTGAAAATCGTCAACTCGCCGTATTACGGCTTGAGCAACAAGATCGCCTCGATTCAGCGTGCAGTGAACCTGCTGGGCAGCCGCTCGATCATCAACCTGATCAACGCGCAGTCGATCAAGGGCGAGATGAACGACGACACCATCGTCACCTTGAACCGTTTCTGGGATACCGCTCAGGACGTGGCGATGACCTGCCTGACCCTGGCCAAGCGTATCGGCGCCCAGGCCGGCGATGAAGCGTACGCCCTGGGTCTGTTCCATGACTGCGGCGTGCCGCTGATGCTCCAGCGTTTCCCCAACTACATGACCGTTCTGGAAGAGGCCTACGCCAGTGCCAGCGCCGAATGTCGGGTGGTGGACACTGAGAATCGGGTGTTCAATACCAATCATGCGGTGGTGGGTTATTACACCGCCAAATCCTGGCGCCTGCCGGAGCATGTGACCGCCGCCATCGCCAATCACCACAATGCGTTGGCGATCTTCAGCGATGAGTCGTCGCGCAACAGTCAGCTGAAGAACCTGCTGGCGATCCTGAAAATGGCCGAGCACATTTGTGCGTCCTTCCGGGTGCTGGGCAACCAGCGTGATGACCACGAGTGGAACAGCATCGCACCGCTGGTTCTCGATTATGTCGGTCTCTCGGGCTACGACTTCGAGACCCTCAAACAAACGATTCGCGACCTTGGCGCTCACCGCTGAGCGTTGCACAGCCTGATTCGAGAGCACCATGCCGGAACTGCCTGAAGTCGAAACCACCCGCCGCGGAATTGCGCCGCACCTGGAAGGCCAGCGCGTCAGCCGGGTGATCGTGCGTGAGCGGCGCTTGCGCTGGCCGATTCCCGAAGACCTGGATGTGCGGCTGTCTGGCCAGCGTATCGTGCTGGTGGAGCGACGCGCGAAGTACCTGCTGATCAATGCCGAAGTCGGCACGCTGATCAGCCATTTGGGGATGTCGGGAAATCTGCGTCTGGTGGAAGTCGGCACGCCGGTGGCCAAGCATGAGCATGTGGACATCGAACTGGAATCCGGCCTGGCCTTGCGTTACACCGACCCGCGACGGTTTGGCGCGATGCTCTGGAGCCTTGACCCACTCAACCATGAGTTGTTGATTCGCCTGGGGCCGGAGCCGTTGACCGACCTGTTCGACGGCGAGCGCTTGTTCCAGCAGTCCCGTGGGCGATCCATGGCGGTCAAGCCGTTCATCATGGACAACGCGGTGGTGGTCGGCGTGGGCAACATCTACGCAACCGAAGCGTTGTTCGCCGCCGGTATCGACCCGCGTCGTGAGGCCAAAAGCATCTCTCGGGGGCGTTATCTGAAACTGGCGATCGAGATCAAGCGCATCCTGGCGGCCGCTATCGAGCGCGGCGGCACCACACTGCGAGACTTTATCGGCGGTGACGGTCAGCCGGGTTATTTCCAGCAGGAGCTGTTCGTGTATGGCCGTGGTGGTGCGCCCTGCAAGGTCTGCGGCACGGAGTTGCGGGAAGTGAAGCTCGGGCAGCGCGCCAGCGTCTTTTGCCCGCGTTGTCAGAGCTGATACGCCTACGGTCTATAGTCAGTGTTCTGACTGCCTAGCCCAAGGACCGTGCCATGAACCTGTTTCGAACCCTTGTCGTCGTTTTGCTGCTGAGCGTCGGTGCGCCAGCGCTGGCAGCAAACACAGGCAGCGGCGACCCGCGTTACACCATCCAGAATCCCCCGGCGTACGCCATGATCGGCGATTTGCTGATTGCCCGACCCTTGCTGGTCGTGGCAACAGTGATCGGTGCCGGAGCGTTTGTGGTGTCGTTGCCGTTTACCGCGCTGGGCGGCGGCGTCGGCGATGCGGGGCGGGCGTTGGTGGTCGACCCGGCGAAAGCGGCGTTCGTGCGGTGTCTGGGGTGTATCGGAGAAGGGTTTGAGCAGCGGGAGTGAAGTCGGTTAATTCTTGGGTGTGGCTGATGGCCTCATCGCGAGCAAGCTCGCTCCCACATTAGACCGCGATCAACTGTGGGAGCGAGCTTGCTCGCGATGAGGCCCTTACAAACGCTACAAAACTATCTGACTCAAGCCTTACCGGTAATGATCCGGTACTTCTCCATCAACTGCTCTTCAGTTTCCGGATGTGCCTCGTCCAGCGGTATGCAATCCACCGGGCACACTTGCTGGCACTGAGGCTCGTCGTAGTGGCCGACGCACTGGGTGCACAGGTTCGGGTCGATCACGTAGATTTCTTCGCCCTGGGAGATGGCGGCGTTCGGACACTCGGGTTCGCAGACGTCGCAGTTGATGCAATCGTCGGTGATGATCAGGGACATGCTAACTCCAGCCAGGGCGGAAGGCCCGGGCGCAATAAACCAATGCGCACAATTGTGCCGCATTGGCGCCCGCAGTGCACGCGGGCGCGATCAAGGGAAAAGATCGTCCGAACGCGGCCCGAACCTTCGGCAGCTCCTACTTTTTAAAGCGTTCGTTCAGGGCGTCCGCCACCACAGGGTGGACAAACTTGGTGATATCGCCGCCCAGGGCTGCAATTTCACGCACCAGCGTCGAGGAAATGTACGAATAACGCTCGGATGGGGTAAGAAACAAACTTTCCACATCCGGCGCCAGCTGACGGTTCATGTTGGCCAGCTGGAATTCGTATTCGAAGTCCGACACTGCACGCAAACCCCGCAGAAACACGTTGGCGTTCTTCTCTTTGGCGAAGTGCGCCAGCAGCGTCGAGAAGCCGACGACTTCAACGTTGGGCAGATGTTTAGTGACCTCGCGGGCCAGCGCCACACGCTGTTCCAGGGGAAACAACGGGTTTTTCTTCGGGCTGGCGGCGACGGCGATGATCACATGATCGAACAGGCGCGCGGCGCGTTCGACCAGATCGCCATGGCCCTTGGTAATAGGGTCGAAGGTACCTGGGTACAACACTCGGTTCATCGCGTCGTCCTGGCGGGAGTCCGTTGGGGAGTCGGATGGTATCGCAGCCTTCCCGGTCGGCCAAGTCGCCTTTTGGGTAAGAAAGCACTATAGACCAGTGGAATATTCTCCATTTTCATGGGTTTTTCAAACGTTCGGCCAAAGAAGTTGCCAGCTGCGCCGTCAGCCCGTAGACCGACAATTGCGGGTTTGCGCCAATGCTGGTGGGAAACAGCGAGCCGTCATGAATCGACAGGTTGCCTAACTGATGATGCCGGCCGAGGCTGTCGGTCACAGCGTTTTTCGGGTCTTCACCCATGGCACAACCGCCCATCACATGGGCGCTGCCCAGGCGTGTGCGATACAGCTCAAGGCTCAGGCCGTCGATCAGTGTGCGCGCTTCGGCCAGGGTTTTCACGTAGCGAGCGTCGGCGTGCATTGGCATCACCGCATGGGCACCGCCCGCGAACTGGATCTCGGCCATGCTGTGGAACGCCCGCCGCAACCCGTCCCAGGCATAGGGTGAAACCTGATAGTCGAGCACTGGCGTGCCGTCACCGCGCAACTCGACGCTACCGCCGGGGCTGTCCGGGTGAAAACCGTCCCGCAGCAAGGCCAGCATGGCGTGGGTGTGGGGCAGCTTTTCCATATGCTGGGCGTTTTCTTTGCCGAAGCCTCCGAGCAGAGTGGTCGCCAGCGCTGGGTGCAGCGGCGGCACTTCGAGTTTGTAAGACATTTTTCCAGTGGTGCCGTCCTGCCATTGGAAGTGGTCGGAATAGATCGACTGTGGCGCGCCATAAAACGGGTTGATCACTTCGTCGAACAGCCCTGCCGACATGTTCACCAGGTGTAGAAAAGTTCGTTTGCCCAGCCGTTTGTGCGGATCCGGTGCCTCGGAGCGCATGAGCAGCGCCGGGCTGTTGATCCCGCCGCCGGCTAGCACGTAATGCCGCGCCTTGACCGTGATCGTGTGTCCGGTAGGCGCGACGCAGCGGTCATCCATCGCTACGCAATGCAAGCCCGTGACCTTGTCGCCGCTGATCAAGAGCTTTTCGGCGCGAGCCAGATAGAGCAACTCCCCACCTTTTTCCAGGGTCGCCGGGATGGTCGTGACCAGCATCGATTGCTTGGCGTTGGTCGGGCAACCCATGCCGCAGTAGCCAAGGTTCCAGCAGCCACGCACATTGCGCGGGATCACATGCCAGGCGTAGCCGAGTTTTTCGCAGCCCTTGCGGATCACGTCGTTGTTGGCGTTGGGCGGGATCATCCAGGGGGCGACGCCCAGGCGTTGTTCCATTTTCTCGAACCACGGCGCCATCTCGGCCGGCGAGTGGCCTTTGACGTCGTGTTCCTTGGCCCAGTGGTCGAGGGTCGGATCCGGCGTGCGAAAACTTGAGGTCCAGTTGATTAGCGTGGTTCCGCCCACCGCCCGGCCCTGAAGGATGGTGATCGCGCCGTCCTTGCTCATGCGGCCGATACCTTCCTGATAAAGGCTGGTGTAGGCCTGGTCTTCGAGCATCTTGAAGTCGCTGCTGGTCTTGAGCGGGCCTTCCTCGATCAGCAATACCTTGTAGCCCGCGGCGCTGAGGATTTCGGCGGTGGTGCCGCCGCCCGCGCCGCTGCCGATAATCGCCACGTCCGCTTCGAGGGTCAGGTCCTGGGTCAGTTGCGAACCGTTATAGGTTTTCCAGCCACGGGCCAGGCCTTCGCGGAACGGATCGGGTACGGGCATCTTCAGTTCTCTTTTTATTATTGGAGGTGTGGGCGGGCCGATCTCAAACGGTAGGCGGTCCGGGATACCCGCAATGCACCCAGGATTCCGAGCGGCTGTACCACGCCATCATCACCAGTTGCAGCAACGAGCTGTGTCCCATGCGCAGAAGGCCTAACGAGCTGTTTTCCCAGCGATCGAGAAAGTGCCGGATATCGTCGGCACTGGCGTTTTCCCAGCTGCCCCAGATCCCGGTCAGTGGGCCGCGGGTGATGCTCATTCCCAGCACATCGAATAACTGCCGGGTGAGCTTGAGCATTTCCGGTGACAGGTGATTCAGACCGTTATCCAAGGTTTGAAGGGTGTAATCGACGGCTGCTGGCATTGTTTCGACGGCCACAGCGCCGTCGAGCATCACCGGAATCAGTGCGCGCAAAAACAGCAAGTCACCGCTGCGCAGAATCGCGTAACCGCTGGCCGGAATGCTCGATGAGCAGCCGCTGAGGTTCGCTCCCAAACCGGCGGTGGCGAGAAAGGCGCTGGCACCCAGGCTGAACTTAAGCAAGCCGCGCCGTGACAACGCGGGTGTATCGGACAGGCTTGGGCTCATTGTTGTTATTACCCGAAGGGGATGATCGTTAGCGGATAAACAGCTTCTGAATCAGCTTCTGAATGGATTTCCCGTACGGCGGATAGATCAATTTCGCTGCGTTGAACCGCTGTTTGATCAGCACACCTTTGGCTTTGCTGAAGGTCAGGAAACCTTCGTGGCCATGGTAATGGCCCATGCCCGAGGCGCCGATCCCGCCGAATGGCATATCGTCCTGAGCGACGTGCAGCAGGGTGTCGTTCAGGCACACGCCGCCGGAATGGGTTTCGTGAAGTACGCGGTGTTGCTCACGCTTGTCGTAGCCGAAGTAATACAGGGCCAGCGGACGGGGTCGTTCATTGATGTAGGCAAAGGCCTGATCCAGATCCTTGTAGGGAACGATCGGCAACAGCGGACCGAAGATTTCGTCCTGCATCACCATCATGTCGTTGCTGACGTTGAGCAGCAGGCTGTGGCTCATGCGGCGCCCCTGGCCCTTGTCGAACAGCGGAATCAGCAGCGCGCCCTTGCTGGTGGCGTCGCTGATGTAGCCGTTGAGGCGTGCCAATTGTCGGTCATTGATGATCGCGGTGTAGTCCGGGTTATCGGTCAAAGTCGGATAAAACCCGCGAACCGCCTGACGATAGGCTTCGACGAAAGCGCCTACGCGATCTTCCGGCACCAGCACATAGTCCGGGGCCACGCAGGTCTGTCCGGCGTTGAGCGTCTTGCCGAAGGCGATGCGTTCGGCAGCATCCTTGAGCGGCACGTCGCGCGACACGATGGCCGGGGATTTGCCGCCGAGTTCGAGGGTCACCGGGGTCAGGTTCTCGGCCGCAGCGCGCATCACGTGTTTGCCGATGCTGGTGGCGCCAGTGAACAGCAGGTGATCGAAACGTAATCTGGAGAACGCTACACCGATATCGGCTTCGCCCAGTACCACGCAGACCAGGTCTTGCGGGAAGATTCGGCCCAGCAGTTCCTTGAGCAACAAACCGGTGGCGGGAGTTGATTCGCTGAGCTTGAGCATCACCCGATTGCCTGCCGACAATGCGCCCACCAACGGCCCGATGGCCAGATACAGCGGGTAGTTCCACGGCACGATCACCCCGACCACACCCAACGGTTGATAAATGACTTTGGCCGCCGCGGGTTGAAAGGCAACCCCGACCTTGCGTTTCGACGCTTTCATCCAGCCTTTGAGATGCTGACTGGCGTAGTGAATGCCGTGCAGGCTGGGCATCAGTTCGGCGAGCAGGGTTTCATCGGCGCTGCGGTGGCTGAAATCCTGGCTGATCGCATCGATCAGTGCCTGACGCTCATTGCTCAACAGATCGCGCAGAGCTTTCAGCCATTGCTGGCGCTGGGCGGCGGGCGGCATCGGGTTGGCGGCATACGCCGCGCGTTGGGCGTCGAACAGGGTCTGGAGCTCTTCCAGAGGCTGCTGCAGGTTCTGCAAGTAGGCGATGTCAGCAGTCATGGTCAGCTCCGGATTTATTGTAACGAGGGACTTTTTAGAGTCTATGCTCTATAAAGTCAAATGACATCCTGGCGCAGCTTTGTTTTATCCAGCCACGGATAGGTCGTAAGATGCCGGTCAACGCACTTTGAATTAAAGCCCAAGCCATGGCCCCTCGGATCAAAACCAGCGAGCGCATCGTGCAGAACAGCTTGGAGCTGTTCAATCAGCAGGGTGAGCGCAGCATCAGCACCAACCACATTGCCGCCCATATGGAAATTTCCCCGGGCAACCTGTACTACCACTTCCCCAACAAGCAGGCGATCATCGCCGTGCTGTTCAGTGAGTACGAAAGCCTGGTGGACAGCTTCCTGCGCCCGCCACAGGGTCGTGCCGCCACGGTCGAAGACAAGCGCTTCTACCTTCAGGAGCTGCTGGCCGCCATGTGGCGCTACCGGTTTTTGCACCGCGATCTGGAGCACTTGCTCGACAGTGATCCGGAGTTGGCCGCCCGTTATCGACGCTTTTCCCAACGCTGTCTGATCCATGGCACGCACATCTACGCGGGCTTCGTCGAGGCCGGCATCCTGCAAATGGACAAGGTTCAGATCGAATCCCTGACGCTCAATGCTTGGATCATCCTGACGTCCTGGGTGCGTTTTCTGTGCACCACACGTGAAAATTCCAATCACCTGAGTGAACAGGCCATTAAACGTGGGGTGTATCAGGTACTGGTGCTTGAGGCCGGTTTTGTCACGGATCAGTCTCGCGATGCGGTGAATGCGCTGTTCGAGGAGTTTTACGTGCCGCTGGCCCAAGCGCTGGAAGAAGTGGGGTAGAAAGTGCAGTAGGATCAAACATCGCCTAATCACAGGAGCCCGTTATGCCCATTGCGCAACTGATCAGCCCGCAAGCGTTGGACCTGAAAAAGGAGCAGCGGGGGCTGGTGATTCTGGATTGTCGTTTTGCCCTCGAAGACCCGGACTACGGTCAGCGCAGCTATGCCGAAGGGCATATCGCCGGGTCGAGCTTTGCCGATCTTGAGCGTGATTTGAGCGGGACAGTGGTCAAGGGTGTGACCGGGCGACATCCGTTGCCTGAGCCTGAAGACTTGATCGAACGTCTGCAAGCCTGGGGCGTCAACGCCGACAGCGACGTGATTTTGTACGACGACGGTCCGGGTGCGTTCGCGGCGCGGGCCTGGTGGTTGCTGGCCTGGCTGGGCAAACGTGATGGCGTGTTCATTCTGGATGGCGGGCTCAAGGCCTGGCACGCGGCCGGTTTGCCCCTGAGTCTTGATGCGCCGCAGATTGAACGTGGCACCTTCACGGGGTCGCCGGACGACGCGCTGGTCTTGAGCGCCGGACAGCTCCAGAAACGTCTCGGCCAGCCCGCGCTGACCCTGCTTGATGCCCGCGGCTTGCCGCGTTTCAAGGGCGAAGTAGAGCCGATCGATCCGATTGCCGGGCACATCCCAGGCGCGCAATGCGCGGCGTTCACCGACAACCTGGGCAGCGACGGGCGTTTTCTGCCGGCCGATCAGCTCAAGCAGCGCTTTGCTGCGAAGCTCGGTGATCGCTCGCCGAGCGATCTGGTCGCGTACTGCGGTTCTGGCGTGACGGCCTGCCACAACCTGTTCGCGTTGTGCCTGGCGGGTTATCCGTTGGGATCGTTGTATGCCGGTTCATGGAGCGAGTGGATCAACGATCCTGCGCGGGGCGTCGCCATCGGCGAATGAAGATCTTTTGATTCTAAAGCCGGGCGCTGCGATACGCGCCCGGTCCCACGCCGTAAACCTGCTTGAATTGCCGGCTCAGATGACTCTGGTCAGCAAACCCCAACTGCGTCGCCACTTCCAGTGGCAAGCAACCGCTCTGTAACAGCGCCCTCGCCCCGAGCGATGCGCTGCTGCATCAGCCAGGTGTGCGGCGGCATGCCCGTGGCGCGGCGGAACACCCGGGCGATGTAGCGCGCGGACAGTAACTCGACCCCGGCCAACGGTGCTGTTTGCCAGAACCGGATCGACTCGCCCTGATCGACGGCCATGGCCTTACTGACGACCCACGGCGGTCAGCCACTGCGGGATACGGCGTTCCAGGTAGTAACCCGGTTGCTTGAACGAACCATCGACGAAGCCGACATGCCCACCCTTGGTCTGTAACTCGAATTGAGTGCAGGCGGACAATTCGTCGGCTTGCGGCAGGCTATGAGGAAAGACAAACGGGTCATCGGCCGCTTGAATGATCAGGGTCGGCGTACGAATCTCGCCAAGGAAATAGCGACTCGAAGCGCGTTGATAGTAATCCTCGGCATCGGCGAAACCATTCAGCGGCGCGGTGACCCGGCCATCGAAATCCCAGAACGTGCGCATGTTCTCCAGCGAGCCCAGCGCGGCCAATGCCGCCAGTCCTTCCTCGCGCCCATCGTGCTGGAACTGGCGTTGCTTGTTTTTAATGTAGGCCACCATCTCGCGCATGAAATGCGCCTGATAGACCTTCGAGAAGCCCTGGCCGATACGGTCGGCGCATTGATCGAGACGAAACGGCACCGATACCGCCACCGCGCCGACCACGCCACTGTTGTTGCCGGATTCGCCCAAGTGCTTGAGCAACACATTGCCGCCCAGGGAATAGCCGACCGCATACAACGGCGCGAGCGGTCGTTGGGCCTTCAGGTGTTTGATGGTTTCGGCCAGGTCTTCGCTGGCGCCGGAATGGTAGCTGCGCGGCAACAGATTTGGCTCGCCCGAACAGCCGCGCCAGTTCAGTGCGACGCTGGCCCAGCCTTGGGCACCCAGTGCTTTCTGCACTCCGGCCACGTAAGGCGAATTTGAAGAGCCGGTCAGGCCGTGCAACACCAGCACCAGTGGCGCATCGGCGCTGTGCGGGCCGTGCCAGTCGAGATCGAGAAAGTCGCCATCCTCAAGCCACAAGCGTTCGCGCTGGCGTTCGATGTGCGTGGTTTTACGCCACAGCGGTCCCCACAAGGTTTGCAAGTGCGGGTTGCCGAGGCCGAAGGCGGGGGTGAAGCGTTCTGGCGTTTGGGGCACGATGGTTCTCGATGCAGCGGTGCGAGCCTCGCTTGAGGCGCGCACCTTTTTCAGGCCGGTTGGTTAACCGGCAATCTCTGCCATACGTTGCCACAACGCGTAATACACCCGCCCGGATTTCTGCTCCCGGTGCAGGCGCCAGTTGCCTGGTAAGCCAAGGCTCGATGGCGCATTCTCGCTTTCAGTGTAGATCCAGGCTTCATCGGCCAGCCACTGACGCTCTTCAAGTAATGCGCAAACGCCCGGCAACAGGTTCTGGTTGAACGGCGGGTCGAGGAACACCAGGTCGTAGGCGGTCGCTGTCTGGGTTTCCAGATAGCGCAGGGCATCGGCGGTCTGAATCTGGCCGGTGGTGCAGCGCAGTGTGCCCAGATGCTCCTTGATGCTGGCGACCGCGATGTTACTGGCGTCCAGCGCCTGACCCATGGCCGCGCCACGGGACAAGGCTTCGAGGAACAACGCGCCGCTGCCGGCGAACGGGTCCAGAACCTTGGCGCCAGCGACATAAGGCGCGAGCCAGTTGAACAGGGTTTCACGCACCCGATCCGGGGTAGGGCGCAGGCCCGGTGCATCCGGGAAACTCAGCTTCCGGCTGCCCCATTCGCCGCCGATAATGCGCAGTTGGTTCACGCCGTTATGGACGTTGTGTACGGGTTTTTTAGGACGAGTGGCCATTAATGCTCCGGAACCCCGAGCGGTTGCTCGGCAGGTTTATCAGTTGGGGCCGGTAACGGCTTTTGCGGCACGGTCGGGCCTGCGCTGACGATGACCATTTTGTCCGTGCTCAAGTGTTTGTTCAGTGCGGTTTTGACCTGCTCGACCGTCAGGCTCTGGGACTCGCGCATAAAGTCATCCAGATAACTCAGCGGCAGGTTGTAGAAACCCATGGCGCCGAGTTGGCCGACGATATCGGCGTTGCTGGCAGTGGACAGCGGGAAGCTGCCGGCCAGTTCACGCTTGGCGTCGTCGAGTTCTTTCTGGGTCGGGCCGGTTTTAAGGTAGTCGGCGAGCACGTCCTGCACCAGTTTCAGCGTGCCTTCGCTCATCTCTGCGCGGGTTTGCAGGTTGATCATGAACGGGCCGCGTGCCTGCATCGGGGTGAAGCCCGAATACACGCCATAAGTCAGGCCGCGCTTCTCGCGCACTTCGCTCATTAACCGCGTGCCGAAGCCACCGCCGCCAAGAATCTGGTTACCCATGGACAGTGCCGCGTAGTCCGGGTCGTCACGGTCGATGCCCAATTGCGCGAGCATCAGGTTGGTCTGCTTGGACGGGAACTCGATATGGCCGATGCTGGCTTTCGGTTCCACAGGTTGCGGGATTTTCGCCAGCTCCGGGCCTTTTGGCAGCGCGCTGGAGACCTGCGAAGCAATCGCCTCCGCCTCGGCACGAGACAGGTCGCCCACCAGCGCAATCACCACGTTGCCAGCCGCATAGGCCTTATCATGGAACGCCTTCAGTTGAGCCAGTGTGATCGCTGGAACGGTTTTCGCCGTGCCGTCGCTGGAATGTGCATACGGGTGATCGCCGTACAGACGGTTCATCAGCTCCAGGCTCGCGAGTTTGCCGGGGTTCTGCTTCTGGTACTCGAAACCGGCGAGCATCTGGTTCTTGATGCGCGCAAAGGAATCGGCCGGGAAGGTCGGTTTGCCGACGACTTCGGAGAACAATTTCAGGGCCGGTTCGCGTTTGTCCGCGGCGCTGAGGCTGCGCAGCGAAGCCAGTGCCATGTCTTTAAATGCGCCGTTGCCAAAGTCTGCGCCCAGGCCTTCGAAGCCCTGAGCGATGGCGCCGACATCTTTGCCGGCCACACCTTCGTTGAGCATGGCGTTGGTCAGCACGGAAAGACCGGGTGCATTGCCGTCCTGGCTGCTGCCGGCGGCGAAGATCAGGCGCATGTCGAACATCGGCAGCTCCCGGGCTTCAACGAACAGCACCTTGGCGCCCTCGGCGGTTTTCCAGGTCTGCACGTCCAGGGTGCGGTGGCTTGGCGCCTTGCCGTCGAGTTCAGCCAGCGATTGCAGCTTCTGGCTGGCCTTGGCCTTGTCGAGGGCTTCGCTGGCCTTGGGCTCGTCGGTCTTTGAGAAGTAAAACGCGGCAGACCCGATCAAGGCGACAGCGATCAGGCCAATCAGCGCCAGGCGCGGTTTTTTACGCTCACTCATGAGTCGTCTCCTCTGGCAGTACATGGGCGACGCTGAGACGTTCGCGGGTGAAATACAGCTTGGCGGCTTTCTGGATGTCTTGCGGGGTCACGCTTTCCAGCTCGGCGAGTTCGGTGTCCATCAGTTTCCACGACAGACCGACGGTTTCCAGTTGGCCAATGGCGGTGGCCTGGCTGGTGATCGAGTCACGCTCGTAAACCAGACCGGCGATGACCTGCGCGCGGACGCGTTCCAGTTCTTCAGCGGACGGCGCGGTGGTTTTCAGCTGTTCGAGCAGCTTCCACAGGCCTGCTTCAGCCTGAGCCATGGTTTTGTTTTTCTGGGTATTGGGCGTTGCCGACAAGGTGAACAGGCTGTCGCCACGGGTATAGGCGTCGTAACTCGACGAACCGCCGGACACCAGCTCTTCGCCGCGCTCCAGTTGTGCCGGGATACGTCCGCTGTAGCCGCCGTCGAGCAGGGCAGAGATCAGGCGCAAGGCGTTGACCGAGCGTTTGTCTTCAGCGGTGGCTATGCTTGGCACGTTGAAACCCAGTATCAGGCTTGGCAGTTGGGTCTGCACATGCAGAGTGATCTGCCGTTCGCCGGGTTCGGCCAGTTCCAGCGGGATTTTCGCCGGTGGCACATCACGTTTGGCGATCGGGCCGAAATAGCGCTGGGCCAGGGTTTTGACCTCGTCCGGGGTCACATCGCCCACCACCACCAACGTGGCGTTGTTCGGCACGTACCAGGATTGGTACCAGTGGCGCAGCTCTTCGACTTTCATGCGGTCCAGGTCAGCCATCCAGCCGATGGTCGGCGTGTGGTAACCGCTGGCCGGGTAGGCCATGGCCTTGAAGCGTTCGTAGGCCTTGGACATCGGCTTGTCGTCAGTGCGCAGGCGACGTTCTTCTTTAATGACTTCGATCTCGCGGGCGAACTCGTCGGCCGGCAGACGCAGGCTGGCCATGCGATCGGCTTCAAGCTCGAAGGCCACGCCCAGACGGTCGCGGGCCAGCACCTGGTAATACGCCGTGAAGTCATCGCTGGTGAACGCGTTCTCTTCGGCGCCGAGGTCGCGCAGGATCAGCGACGCTTCGCCGGGGCCGACTTTCTCGCTGCCCTTGAACATCATGTGTTCCAGAGCGTGGGACAATCCGGTCTGACCCGGGGTCTCATAGCTAGAGCCGACCTTGTACCAGACTTGGGAAACCACCACCGGCGCGCGATGGTCTTCGCGCACGACGACCTTCAGGCCGTTATCGAGGGTGAATTCGTGGGTGGGTTGTGGATCGGCAGCCAGGGCCGAAAGGGGCAGACAAACTGTGCTGAGCAGCAGGCCTGCAGCGCGGCGGGCTAGAGCATTCATTCGTTTTTAAACCTTTGGGGCTGCCCGCTTGGTCTTAGCGTCGGCGGGCGAGAGGGTGCTAGGATACTGATCCGTTTTACTGGCGGCCACGCCTATCAGGCCTTTGATCGGTCAGCAGGTTGTTTGGGTTTACGGCGGAAGCTTTGAGTTTGTCAGCTAAACTCTGCGTTTTCGCCGACGATGCCGTTCCAGTCCTTCGTATTAGTCGACCTTTTAGGTGCTGTTTGCACCTCGATAAAATGTTGCGCGTGAACAAGCTGGGTCAATCGCAGTCTGTTCTGCATCGAATATTTATTTGCCGAGGCGCCCTTTGGCGCGTCGCTACCGTGAGATAGCCGTCCTCCATGTTTGGTTCCAACGACGACAAGAAAGCCCCAGCTGCGGCTGGCGAGAAGAAAAGCCTGTTCGGATGGCTGCGCAAAAAGCCGCAGGAACCCGTCGTCGAACAGCCACAGCCATTTCCTGAGCCAACGCCTGCGCCTGCGCCGGTAATAGAAGAAGAGCCTGCGCCGATTGTCTTGCCGATCGCCGAGCCGGTGCTGCAACCGGTCACCGAGCCTGAGCCTGATGTTGTCGCCGAAGTCGTGGCCCAGGTGCCGCTCACGCCCGTTGCCGAGCCGTGGCTGACGTTGCCAGTGGCGGAAGAGCCGGTGGCATTGGTCATAGATGAGCTGGCACCGCACGTTACACCACCAATTCCAGCCCCGACTGCCTTTGCTCCTGAACCCGTTCAAGCGCCAGTGGTTGAGCCGGTTGTCGCGCCGGTGGTGGTGGCCGAGCCTGAACCGGTTGTTCCAGAGCCTGTGGTGCCCGCATTCGTTGCCCCGGTTCAAGCACCGGCACCGGTCGTCGCTCCCGTTGCAGCCGCACCTGTCGATCCCGTCGAAGAGTCTGCCGAGCCCGTGCGTACCGAAGAAACCAAAGCCGGTTTCTTCGCCCGCCTGAAACAAGGCTTGTCCAAGACCAGCGCCAGCATCGGCGAAGGCATGGCCAGCCTGTTCCTGGGCAAGAAGATCATCGATGACGAGCTGCTCGAAGACATCGAAACCCGTCTGCTGACCGCCGATGTGGGTGTCGAGGCGACTTCGGTGATCATTCAGCGTCTGACCCAGAAGGTCGCCCGTAAAGAATTGGCCGATGCCGATGCGCTGTACAAATCCCTGCAAGCGGAACTGGCGGCGATGCTCAAGCCCGTCGAGCAACCGCTGAAAATCACTTCGCAGACCAAGCCGTTCGTGATTCTGGTCGTCGGCGTCAACGGTGCCGGCAAGACCACCACCATCGGCAAACTGGCGAAGAAGCTGCAGCTCGAAGGCAAGAAAGTCATGCTCGCGGCCGGCGATACCTTCCGCGCCGCCGCCGTCGAACAATTGCAGGTCTGGGGCGAGCGCAACAAGATCCCGGTCATCGCCCAGCACACCGGCGCTGACTCGGCTTCGGTTATCTTCGATGCCGTGCAAGCGGCCAAGGCCCGAGGCATCGACGTATTGATCGCCGACACCGCCGGTCGTTTGCACACCAAAGACAACCTGATGGAAGAGCTGAAGAAGGTTCGCCGGGTGATCAGCAAACTTGACGCCGACGCGCCTCACGAGGTGCTGTTGGTGCTCGATGCCGGTACGGGGCAGAACGCGATCAATCAGGCCAAACAATTCAACCAGACCGTCGAACTGACCGGCCTGGCGCTGACCAAGCTCGATGGCACCGCCAAAGGTGGGGTGATTTTTGCCCTCGCCAAGCAGTTTGGCCTGCCGATTCGCTATATCGGTGTCGGTGAAGGCATAGATGATTTGCGTACTTTTGAAGCAGAACCCTTTGTCCAGGCACTGTTTGCCGAGCGGGAGCGTTCATGATTCGTTTCGAACAGGTCGGTAAACGCTACCCGAACGGCCACGTCGGCTTGCATGAGCTGAGCTTTCGAGTCCGTCGGGGCGAGTTTTTGTTTGTGACCGGGCACTCTGGCGCCGGTAAAAGCACCTTATTGCGCCTGCTACTGGCGATGGAGCGTCCGACCACCGGCAAATTGCTGCTGGCCGGGCAAGACCTGAGCACCATCAGCAACGCACAGATTCCTTACCTGCGGCGGCAGATCGGTGTGGTGTTCCAGAATCACCAACTGCTGTTCGATCGCACGGTGTTCAACAACATCGCGCTGCCCTTGCAGATCCTTGGGTTGTCCAAGGCCGAGATCGCCAAGCGTGTGGATTCGGCGCTGGAGCGCGTGGCGCTGTCGGACAAGACCGATTTGTACCCTGGCGACCTGTCCACCGGTCAGCAGCAGCGCGTCGGCATCGCCCGCGCCATCGTTCACCGCCCGGCCTTGCTGCTGGCGGACGAACCGACCGGTAACCTCGATCCACGTCTGGCGGCAGAAATCATGGGAGTGTTCGAAGACATCAACCGTTTGGGCACCAGCGTGTTGATTGCCAGCCACGACTTGGCACTGATCGCCCGCATGCGCCACCGCATGCTGACCCTGCAACGCGGTCGATTGATCGGTGACGGGGAGGCCGGCGTATGAGTGCGACACGCAGCCCCAAGGTTTCCGAGCGCGTGGCCCCCAAGGCCGCCGATCAGCAACCGCAGAAGAAAAAACGCGACGATGATGACGGCCCGGATTTCGCCACATTGTTCCGCGCTTGGGTCGAGAGCCATCGCGCCAGTTTGCTCGATAGTTTGCGTCGCTTGGGCAAGCAGCCCATCGGTAGCTTCTTCACCTGCATGGTGATGGCGGTTGCCCTGAGTTTGCCGATGGGCCTGTCACTTTTGCTAAGTAACGTCGAGCGTCTCGGTGGTTCCTGGCAGCGTGCGGCGCAGATTTCCCTGTATTTGCAAATCGAGGCTAGCCCTGCTGAGGGCGAGTCGTTGCGCGAGCAGATCAAAGGCATGCCTGGCGTAGCTGATGCTGAATATGTCGGCCGCGATCAGGCGCTGGAAGAGTTTCAGCAGCAGTCGGGTTTGGGCGAGGCGCTCAAGGAACTGCCGGAAAACCCGCTGCCGGGCGTGATTTTGGTGACGCCGAACGAAGTCGACAAGCCGGCCCTTGAAGCATTACGACAAAAACTTTCCGAGTTGCCCAAGGTACAACAGGCGCAACTTGATCTAGTCTGGGTCGAGCGTCTGGCAGCCATCCTCAAGTTGGGTGACCGTTTTGTCTTCGGTCTGACCGTGCTTCTGGTTTCTGCATTACTTTTGGTGATAGGCAATACCATTCGTCTTCATATTGAAAACCGCCGCACAGAGATAGAAGTGATTAAACTCGTCGGCGGCACTGACAGCTATGTGCGCAGGCCCTTTCTGTATATGGGCGCGCTTTATGGCTTCGGTGCGGGGATTCTTTCCTGGGGCGTATTGGCGTTCGGCCTTGATTGGCTGAACGACGCGGTGGTGGGGCTGGCCGGTCTGTACGGCAGTGATTTCGCGCTGGCCGGAGTGCCAGTTGCCGACGGTCTGTCTCTCTTGCTTGGCGCGGTGCTGTTGGGGTATATCGGTGCATGGATTGCAGTCGCACGCCACCTGAGGGAGCTTGCGCCTAAGTAGTATCATTTTGCTCGTATTGACTTTTCAGCGTTTATGGGAACTTGTCTTTCGGTTTCCGGTCAATTTTCGCAGTGCTGAACTGCACGAGTTATGTAAGTGGGAGGTTTTTTCGTATGACCAATTCTTTGCAACCTGCATATGCTCTGGTCCCGGGTGCGAACCTGGAGGCCTATGTGCACACGGTGAACAGCATTCCATTGCTGACGCCGGAGCAGGAGCGTGAACTGGCCGAGAGTCTCTATTATGAGCAGGATTTGGGGGCGGCTCGGCAGATGGTGCTCGCCCACCTGCGTTTTGTTGTACATATCGCCCGTAGCTATTCCGGCTACGGTCTGGCTCAGGCTGACCTGATCCAGGAAGGCAACGTCGGCCTGATGAAGGCCGTGAAGCGCTTCAACCCGGAAATGGGTGTGCGTCTGGTTTCGTTCGCTGTGCACTGGATCAAGGCTGAAATTCACGAGTTCATCCTGCGCAACTGGCGCATTGTGAAAGTCGCGACCACCAAGGCTCAGCGCAAGCTGTTCTTCAACCTTCGCAGCCAGAAGAAGCGTTTGGCGTGGCTGAACAACGAGGAAGTCCACCGTGTGGCGGAAAGCCTCGGTGTAGAGCCTCGGGAAGTGCGTGAGATGGAAAGTCGCCTGACGGGCCATGACATGGCCTTCGACCCGGCCGCGGAAGCGGACGACGACAGCGCTTTCCAATCGCCGGCCAACTACCTGGAAGACCACCGGTACGACCCGGCCCGTCAGCTGGAAGATGCCGACTGGAGCGACAACTCCAACCACAACCTGCACGAAGCGCTTGAAGTGTTGGACGACCGCAGCCGTGACATCCTCTACCAGCGCTGGCTGGCGGAAGAAAAAGCCACGCTGCATGACCTGGCGCAGAAGTACAACGTGTCGGCCGAGCGTATTCGTCAGCTCGAGAAGAGCGCGATGAACAAGCTCAAGTTGTCGATCGCCGCCTGACCGCAGCTCAGGCATAAAAAAACGCCCCTATCGTTGATCGGGGCGTTTTTGTTTGTGCATCAAAAGGTCACTCGGCCCAAGGTGCGCGGCGTGAATCATTGATCCCTACCAGATAGCTGTCGCCACCGAGCTGACTCATCTGCTGTCGAATCCATCCCGCTCGCCGTGCGACGTAGTTAGTTGGATGACTGGCGCTCCACACTCGCGGGTTAGGCAACACCGCCGCCAGCAAACTGGCCTGCTGACGGGACAGCGAACGAGCGCTGACGCCAAAGTGATGCCTGGCTGCTGCTTCCGCGCCAAACACCCCGTCATCCCACTCGACGCTGTTCAGATACACCTCAAGAATTCGCTGCTTGGGCCAGAACACTTCGATCAGCCCGGTAAACCAGGCTTCCAGGCCTTTGCGCAGCCAGCTGCGGCCGGACCACAGAAACAGATTCTTAGAGACCTGCTGACTCAAGGTGCTGGCGCCACGAATCGATCCGCCGAGCTCGTTGTGGGCCAGTGCGGCCTGGATCGCGCCAAAGTCAAAACCCCAATGCTCCGGGAATTTCTGATCCTCGCCGGCAATCACTGCGACTTTCAGGTCATCGGAGATTTCATCCCAGGGTTTCCAGGTACGTTGCAGGTCGATGGGCTCGCCGTCGAACCAGGATTCGACCTTGCGCTCGACCATCAACGCGGTTCCCGGTGGCGGTACCACGCGAAAGATCAGCACCAGCAATACGCTGCCACCCGCGAACCAGAGCAGGGCCTTAATGAATCGTCGCAAAAATAAACGCAGCATAGAGATGGCTTGGCCGAACCCGTTGAGCGGGCCATTATACAGACCCTGTGGATCGAGTCTGACTGGAGTTCTTCATGCTGCGTGGCTTTCTGATGCTGGCTGCTTTTTTCGGCTTCACCGGCGTTGCCCTTGGCGCGTTTGCCGCCCATGGCTTGAAAAGTCGTCTGACGCCCGAGTACCTGGCGATTTTCCACACCGGCGTGACCTACCAATTGGTGCACACCTTGGCCTTGCTGGGCGTTGCACTGCTGGCCACGCAGATTCCCGGGCGCCTGATCACATGGGCGGGTGCATCGTTTGTCATTGGCATACTGTTGTTTTCCGGCAGTCTGTACCTGTTGACCGTGACCGGCGTCAGCAAGCTAGGGATCATCACCCCCTTCGGCGGGCTGGCGTTTCTGGTCGGCTGGTTCTGCCTGGGACTTGCCGCCTGGCGGTTGAGCTGACCGAGCAGTCCATTTCATGACGAATGGCTTGGGTCGCCAAGACTGATCGGGCTAGAATGCCAGCCCCTAAAAATGATGGCGGCATCCGGCATGCGCATTCAGTTGAACGGCGAATCCCTTGAACTGCCCGACGGTGAAACCGTTGCGGCCCTGCTGACCCGTCTGGAACTGACCGGACGCCGGGTGGCGGTCGAACTCAATCTGGATATCGTCCCGCGCAGCCAGCACGCAGAAACCACGCTGAACGACGGCGATTCCGTCGAAGTGGTACACGCTATCGGCGGCGGCTAGTCGTCCGGCCCTTATGGGCACAGAATTCTGCAAGAACCTCACCCCTACAGAGGATTTCCCATGAGCATCGTTCGTAGCGACAAGCCCTTCGTCCTGGCCGGTCGTACTTACCAGTCACGTTTGCTGGTAGGTACCGGCAAGTACCGCGACATGGAAGAAACCCGCCTGGCCATCGAAGCCTCGGGTGCCGAGATCGTCACCTTCGCCGTGCGCCGCACCAACCTCGGCCAGAACCCGGGCGAACCGAACCTGCTCGAAGTCCTGTCGCCGGATCGCTACACCTTCCTGCCTAACACCGCCGGTTGCTTCGACGCTACCGAGGCTGTGCGCACCTGCCGCCTGGCCCGTGAGCTGCTCGGTGGCCACAACCTGGTGAAGCTGGAAGTGCTGGCGGACCAGAAAACCCTGTTCCCCAACGTGATCGAAACCCTCAAGGCCGCCGAAGTGCTGGTCAAGGAAGGTTTCGACGTGATGGTCTACACCAGCGATGACCCGATCATTGCCCGTCAACTGGCGGAAATCGGCTGCATCGCGGTGATGCCGCTGGCCGGCCTGATCGGCACGGGCCTGGGGATCTGCAACCCGTACAACCTGCAGATCATCCTCGAAGAAGCCAAGATCCCGGTGTTGGTGGATGCCGGTGTCGGTACCGCCTCCGATGCAACCATCGCCATGGAACTGGGTTGCGAAGCGGTGCTGATGAACTCGGCTATCGCCCATGCCCAGCAGCCGATCATGATGGCTGAAGCCATGAAACACGCCATCGTGGCAGGTCGCTTGGCCTACCTCGCCGGCCGCATGCCGAAAAAACTCTATGCCAGCGCCTCCTCGCCGCTGGATGGTCTGATCAAGTAAGAGCCATTGATGACTGAATCAAACGAAACGCCTGTCCAGCCGGAAGAAGGCGAAGAGCGCCAACACCGCCGCATCAAGAGTTTTGTGATGCGCGCCGGGCGCATGACCGAAGGCCAGCAAAAAGGTCTGGAGCAGGGCACGCCGCTGTTCGTGCTGCCACTGGCCGATGCGCCGGTGGACTTCGATCAGGTGTTCGGTCGTTCGGCACCGCGCTCGCTGGAAATCGGTTTCGGCATGGGCCATTCGCTGCTGGAAATGGCCGCAGCCTCTCCAGAGCAGGATTTCATCGGCGTGGAAGTGCACCGTCCGGGTGTGGGAGCGCTGCTCAATGGCGTGCTGACTCAGGGCCTGACCAACCTGCGGGTCTACGATTGCGATGCGATTGAAGTGCTCAACCGCTGCGTGGCCGACAACAGCCTCGATCGCCTGATGCTGTTTTTCCCGGACCCATGGCACAAGAGCCGCCACCACAAGCGCCGTATCGTTCAGGCGTCGTTCGCTGAACTGGTGCGCAGCAAGTTGAAGGTCGGCGGTGTGCTGCACATGGCCACCGACTGGGAACCGTACGCCGAGTACATGCTGGAAGTGATGAACGTCGCGCCGGGTTACCGCAACCTGGCCGAAGACGGCAAATGCGTCCCGCGCCCGACCGAGCGCCCGATCACCAAGTTCGAACGCCGCGGCGAACGTCTAGGGCATGGCGTGTGGGATCTGAAGTTCGAAAAACAGTCCTAAACCGTACGCAATACCCAATGTGGGAGGGGGCTTGCTCGCGAAGGCGTCGTGTCAGTCGACATTTAAGTTGAATGACACACCGCTTTCGCGAGCAAGCCCGCTCCCACATTTTTTTTGGTTGTGCCAGGGGGTTAGCGGCGATCTGCGACGACGCCTATCAACACCAGAACCACCAGTAATACCGGCGCCAGGCTGTAGTTGTTGAACTGACTCAGGCCTTTGATGATCCACGGCGTGGCGTAGATCAGCGCGACGCCGCTGCCGATCATGCACAGCAGGGCCATCAGCGGGACGCGCAAGGCGCCGGCGATGCTGCCCAGGCGTTGGTCGACCCAGCCTTTGATATCGGCGCCAAACAACACCAGCAGGCAGCCCACCAGTGCCAGAGCGATTTCAGACAGGTTGCTACGGCTCCAGCGGGACGCGGTGGCGAGCAGGTCGAGTATCAAATCCATTCGTTTTCCCTTAAGGCTGAAATCAGCTCAAAAATGTCTGCAACAAGTCATTGAGGAAGAGTTGTCCGCGCTCGGTGGCCGCCAGACGTGACGGTTCGACCTGCAACAAGCCACTTTGTTCGGCCTCGCGGCGGCCTTCGGCGAGGCTTTCCAGACTCAGCCCGGTGCGTTCCGGGTACAGTCGCGATTCCACGCCGGCGGTCAGGCGCAAGGCGTTCATCAGGAAATCGAACGGCAGTTCTTCATTGGTCAGGGCTTTCTCGCCAGCCTTGAAGCTTTTGGCCGGGTTGAGGTAGTCCTTCGGCAAGCGGGTCTTCCAGGTACGAACGATGCGCCCGTCCGGGTGACTGAGCTTGCCGTGAGCCCCGGCGCCGATGCCGATGAAGTCGCCGAAACTCCAGTAATTGAGGTTATGCCGCGCCGGACGGCCGGGCTGGGCATACGCCGAGACTTCGTATTGCGCGTAACCGTGCTCGGCCAACAACGCCTGACCGGCTTCCTGAATGTCCCACAACGTGTCGTCTTCCGGCAGCGTCGGCGGCTGGTTCCAGAACACCGTGTTCGGCTCCAGGGTCAGCTGATACCAGGACAAGTGGGTCGGCTTCAGGGCGATGGCCTGGCGCAGGTCGCTCAGGGCGTCGTCCAGGGACTGATCGGGTAAACCGTGCATCAGGTCCAGATTGAAATTGTCGAACCCGGCCTGACGGGCCATGCCGGCGGCACGTACCGCTTCGTCACCATTGTGAATCCGCCCCAGCGCCTTGAGTTTCTCTTCCTGAAAGCTCTGGATGCCGATTGACAGGCGATTGATGCCCAGCGCCCGGTAGGCGACGAACTTCTCCTGCTCGAATGTCCCCGGATTGGCTTCCAGGGTGATTTCGATGTCGCTGGCAAACGGGATGCGCTGCTCGACGCCTTTGAGCAAACGGCCCAAGGCTTCAGCGCTGAACAGGCTCGGCGTGCCGCCACCAAAGAAGATCGAACTCAGCTCACGGCCGTAAACCGCATGCAGGTCCTGATCGAGGTCGGCCAGCAGCGCGTCCACATATTCTTCTTCCGGCAGCACCGGGCTGGCGGTGTGGGAATTGAAGTCGCAATAAGGACATTTGCGCACACACCACGGGATGTGGATGTACAACGCCAGGGGCGGCAGCACAGGCAGGGCGGCCCGAGGCGATTGCGCGGCGCCGCCGAAGATCAGCGGCGACACGGATGAGTCATGGATCATTTCAGGCCCAGACGCTGGCGCAGCAGATCCATTGCACGGGCGCGGTGACTGATGAGGTTCTTGTCGCTCGGGCTCAGCTCGGCGCTGGAACAGTCGCGTTCCGGCACCCAGAACAGCGGATCGTAACCAAAGCCATGCTCGCCGCTGGCCGCTGGCAGGATTCGTCCGTGCCACAAGCCTTCGCAGATAATCGGCAACGGATCGTCGGCATGACGCACCAGCGCCAACACACAGACGAACTGTGCACCGCGCTCGGCTTGCGGCACGTCCTTCAATACGTCGAGCAGTTTGGCGTTGTTCGCCGCATCGCCCCGACCATCGGCGTACCGAGCCGAGTAGATACCCGGCGCACCGCCGAGGAAATCCACGGCCAACCCCGAATCGTCGGCCAGCGCCGGCAGGCCGCAGATGCGCGCGGCATTGCGGGCCTTGAGGATGGCGTTCTCGACGAACGACAGGCCAGTTTCTTCAGGTTCGACGCTGCTGAACTCACCGATCGAGCGCAGTTGCACCGATTCGCCGAGCATGGCCTGAAGTTCCTTGAGTTTGCCGGCGTTGTGGCTGGCCAGTACGAGTTGCGTGAAGTTGATCATTCGCCGGGGAAAAGCTCTTGGTTGAAATTGATGGTGTTGATTTTGTCACCGTTCTGCACCTTGATGTCGAAGGTGCGGACTTCCTGCTGATCGACCGGGAACTGGGCGATGTAGTAGATCGCGCCTTGTTCAGTGATCTGTTTGAACTTCAACGGCACGGTCTGGCTGGTCAGGTCCTTCACCGATCCGCTGACTTCAGCGGTCAGTGGTTTGCCATCCTTGAGCACGGAGACGTTTATCACGCCTTGGTTCTTGCTTCGCGTCAGCCCGGCTGCTTTGGCGATATCCAGTGTCAGGAAGGTGGAGTTGAAGGTGTTGTAGTGCACCGTTACATCGCCAAAGGTTTCTTTGCGCTCGCCTTTGATGACGTCGGCGGCCATGGCGGTGACGCTCAGGCAGGCAGTAAGTACAAACAGCGCTAGACGACCCATGTTCATTCTCCTCGAAGTGTCGTGACTCAGACCGCGACCTTGTGGTCTTGCAGCCCGGGGCTGCTGACGCGGTAAATACCGATTTCACCTAATAGATTAGGCCATAGCTTACTGGCCCACCCGTGACGGTGCTGTTGATCCACGGCAAGCCGATCAATGACCTTGGCTTCGCGTTCGCGACACAACGCTTCGAAGTCTTCGAAAGTGCAGAAGTGGATGTTCGGCGTGTTGTACCAGGTGTACGGCAGAAAATCGGACACTGGCATCCGGCCCTTGCTCGCCAGGTACCAGCGGCAGCGCCAGTGACCGAAGTTGGGGAAGGTGATGATGCACTGGCGACCGACGCGCAGCATTTCGTCGAGGATCTTGTCCGGGTAGTGCACGGCTTGCAGCGCCTGGGTCATGACCACGACGTCGAAGCTGTTGCTGGCAAAGTTGCCCAGGCCCTTGTCCAGGTCCTGCTCAATCACGTTGATGCCCTTGGCCACGCACTCGGCGATGTTGTCCGGGTCATTTTCCAGGCCATAGCCGGTCACTTGCTTGTTGTCGCGCAGCCAGGTCAGCAGCTCACCGTCGCCGCAGCCGAGGTCGAGTACGCGGCTCCCGGCGGGGATCCATTCCTGGATGATTTCCAGATCAGCTCTCATGGCTTTCTCACAACGTAATTCGGTTCATGTAGTTGCTGAACGCCTGCAGGTAGCGCGGGATCGGAATCAGGAAGGCGTCGTGGCCTTGCGGAGCGTCGATCTCGAGGTAGCAGACGTCTTTCTTGGCCGCCATCAGCGCGTCCACCAGTTCCCGCGAGCGGGCCGGGGAGAAGCGCCAGTCGGTGGTGAAGGACATCACACAGAACTTGGCTTGGGCGTTGGCGAAGGTTTTCGCCAGGTCGTCGTCGAAGTTCGCCGCCGGATCGAAGTAGTCCAGTGCCTTGGTCATCAGCAGGTAGGTGTTGGCGTCGAAACGTCCGGAGAATTCTTCGCCCTGATAACGCAGGTAGCTTTCGACCTGGAATTCGACGCTGTGGAAGTCGTAGTTGAGCTTTTCGCTCTTCAGGCCACGACCGAATTTCTCACCCATGGAGTCGTCGGACAGGTACGTGATGTGCCCGACCATCCGCGCCAGCATCAAGCCACGCTTGGGGATCACGCCCGCTTCCTGGAACGAACCGCCGTGGAACTCGGGGTCGGTGAGGATCGCCTGACGTGCCACTTCGTTGAAGGCAATGTTCTGTGCCGACAGCTTGGGGGCCGAAGCGATGGCCAGGCAGTGACGAATGCGATCCGGGTAGGTGATGCTCCACTGCATCGCCTGCATGCCACCGAGACTGCCGCCAATCACGGCGGCCCATTGGCCGATGCCGATGCGGTCTGCCAGGCGCGCCTGGCTGTGAACCCAATCTTCCACGGTCAGCACCGGGAAGTCGGCGCCGAATGGCTTGCCGGTTTCCGGATTGATGCTGCTCGGGCCGGTAGAGCCGTTGCAACCGCCGAGGTTGTTGAGGCTGACTACGAAGAATTTGTTGGTGTCGATCGGCTTGCCGGGGCCGATGCAGCTATCCCACCAACCGGGTTTGCGGTCGTCGGGGCTGTGGAAGCCGGCAGCGTGATGATGACCGGACAAGGCGTGGCAGATCAGCACGGCGTTACTCGCCGCGGCGTTCAGCGTGCCGTAGGTTTCGTAGATCAGGTCATAAGCTGGGAGCGAACGGCCGCAGGCCAAGGCCAGGGGTTCGTTGAAGTGCGCCACTTGCGGCGTCACCAGACCAACAGAATCGGGGGGAAAGGCAGCTGGCATCGACCCTGCTCTCGTTGAAATGAGGCGTAAGTCTAAAGACCGCTGCCTTTAGCAGCAAGCAAAGGCCGGGGCTGATTTCATTCAGCTGGACCGAGGCGCGCCATTCGCGAGCAAGCCCGCTCCCACATTGGAATGCGTTCCCTTGTGGGAGCGGGCTTGCTCGCGAATGCAGCGCCTCGGTCTATCAGCTCTGTCGCACCAACCCCGGCAAATCCGGCAGCTTCTTCGGCGAGCAAATCCGCACCCGTTTCTGCCGGTTCAACTCCCCGCTAATCAAACTCACCTGGCTCTTGGAAACCCCAAACGCCTTGGCCAGAAACGCCATCAAATACGCGTTGGCCTTGCCTTCAACCGGCGGCGCCGTCAGGCGAATCTTCAATCGATCCCCATGCAGCCCGCAGAAATCATCGCTGCGGGCCGCCGGTTGCAGGTGACATTCCAGAATCAGGTTGTCACCGTCCCAGCGAAAGTAGCTCACCGGGTCAAATCAGCAGGCGTAGGATTTCCGGCATCATCGTCATGGCGGCGAGGTTGTTGATCACCAGCATGTCGATCAGCTTGAGCACCATGAACGCCAGGATCGGCGAGATATCCAGGCCGCCAAGGTTCGGCAGGATCTTGCGGAACGGCGCCAGGGCCGGTTCGCAGATCTGGTTAACCAGTTCGGCGCCAGGGTTATGGCTGCCCGGTGCGACCCACGACAGGATCACGCTGATAATCAGGGCAAAGAAGAAAATCTTCAGGAACAGCGCGGTCACGCCGATCAGCGACCAGAGCAGCAATTGCAGCGGGTTACCGGTGGTGCCGTAAGTCAGCAGCAGAGTCAGGGCCATCAGCGCTAGCTGCACGAGGATTGCCAGCACCAGCGAGGACATGTCCAGGCCGAACATGCTCGGGATGATCCGGCGCAACGGCTTGAGCAGCGGCTGAGTGGCTTTCACGGCGAACTGGCAGAGCGGGTTGTAGAAGTTTGCGCGTACCAATTGCAGCACAAAGCGCAGCAGCACGATCAGCAGGTACAGGCTGCCGAGGGTTTGCAGCACGTAGACCGCTGCAGTGTTCAATCCAATCATGTAAGGCTCCTTATTGACCCAATTGTTCGGCCATCTCGGCCGAGCGGTGCGCCGCGGCGCCGAGTGCTTTTTCTACCAGGGCTTCGAAGCCGCCGGCCTGGAACGACTTGATCGCCGCTTCCGTCGTGCCCGCAGGCGACGTCACGCGGCGACGCAGTTCCGCAGCGTCGACGTCACTGGCCACGGCCATGTGAGCAGCGCCCAAAGCGGTTTGCAGGGTCAGTTGTGCAGCGGTTTCCGGCGGCAGGCCAAGTTTCACGCCGGCGGCGGTCATTGCTTCGATCAGCAGGAAGAAGTACGCAGGGCCCGAGCCGGAAACGGCGGTGACCGCGTCCAGTTGCTGCTCTTCATCCAGCCACAGTGCGATGCCGACGGCGGACAGCAGTTCTTGCGCCTGTTGGCGTTGCTCGGTGTTCACTTCAGCCGTGGCGAACAAACCGCTCACGCCCTGACGCAGCAGCGCGGGGGTGTTGGGCATGCAACGCACGATCGGTTGGGCGCCGAGCCAGTTGTTCATGCTGGCGCAGGTGATGCCGGCCGCAATCGAGACCACCAGTTGATTGGGCTTGAGGCTTGGACGAAGCGCTTCGCAGACGGCTTTCATCGCTTGAGGTTTGACCGCCAGTACGACGACTTCGGCGCCCTGGATGGCGTCGGCGTTGTCGGCGAACACGTCTATACCGTGTTCAGCGTTCACGCGAGCGCGGGTGTCAGCGCCCGGATCGCTGGCGCGGATCTGCGCGGCGTCCAGACCTTTGGCGAGCAGGCCGCCGATCAGGCTGGCGGCCATGTTGCCGGCACCGATAAAGGCAATACGAGTCTTGCTCATGTCAGGTCCTTATAAAGAGGGGAGTCAGCCATTGTTCACGGTTGACTGTAATCACGGGCGCCAAACAGGGCCGTACCGATGCGGACCCAGGTGGCGCCTTGGGCGATGGCCGACTCGAGGTCGTGGCTCATGCCCATGGAAAGTGTGTCGAGCGGCAGGTTCAGGCTGTCTTGCAGGCGCTGCACGGCAGCGAAAGCGGCATCCTGGGCGGCGCGATCTTCGGTCGGCTCGGGGATTGCCATCAACCCGCGCAGCTTGATGCGCGGCAGTTCGCTGATGGCATTGGCCAGCGCCGGCAGGTCGGCCGGGGTGCAGCCGGATTTGCTGGCTTCACCGCTGACGTTGATCTGGATGCAGATGTTCAGTGGGGGCAGCTCGGCAGGACGTTGTTCGGACAGGCGTTGTGCGATTTTCAAACGATCCACGGAATGCACCCAGGCGAAGTGCTCGGCGATAGCGCGAGTCTTGTTCGATTGAATGGGGCCGATGAAGTGCCAGATCAAGGGCAGGTCAGCCAATTCGAGCTGTTTGCCCAGGGCTTCCTGCAGATAGTTCTCGCCAAAGTCGCGCAGGCCGGCGGCGTAGGCTTCACGCAGGGCTTCGGCGGGCTTGGTCTTGCTCACGGCCAGCAGCTGGACGCTGTCTTCGTCGCGTTTTGCGGCGACGGCAGCGGCGTGGATGCGTGAACTAACCTGAGCGATGTTGTCTGCTATCGTGGACATCAAGAGGCGCCGGCGGCTGAAGGTTCGCGGCATTCTACTGGAATTGAGGAACGCTATGGATATCACTGAGCTGCTGGCTTTCAGCGCGAAACAGGGCGCGTCCGACTTGCATCTGTCTGCCGGCCTGCCACCGATGATTCGGGTCGACGGCGATGTGCGGCGCATCAACCTGCCGGCCCTGGACCACAAGCAGGTGCAGGCGCTGATCTACGACATCATGAACGACACTCAGCGGGTGGACTTCGAGAAGCACCTGGAGACCGACTTCTCCTTCGACGTGCCCAGCGTTGCGCGTTTTCGGGTTAACGCGTTCAACCACAATCGTGGTGCTGGCGCGGTGTTCAGGACCATTCCGTCCAAGGTCCTGAGCATGGACGACCTCGGTATGGGGGAAGTGTTTCGCAAGATTACCGAAGCGCCGCGGGGGCTGGTGCTGGTGACCGGTCCGACCGGTTCTGGCAAATCCACCACCCTGGCGGCGATGATCGATCATCTGAACACCCATCGTCATCACCACATCCTCACCATCGAAGACCCGATCGAGTTCGTCCACGAGTCGCGCAAATGTTTGATCAATCAGCGTGAAGTCCATCGCGATACACGCAGCTTCGCCACGGCTCTACGCTCGGCCCTGCGGGAGGACCCGGACGTGATTCTGGTGGGGGAGATGCGGGATCTCGAGACCATTCGCCTGGCGTTGACCGCCGCCGAAACCGGTCACCTGGTGTTTGGCACGCTGCACACGACATCGGCGGCGAAAACCATCGACCGGGTGGTGGACGTGTTTCCGGGGGACGAGAAGTCGATGGTTCGTTCGATGCTTTCCGAGTCGTTGCTGGCGGTGGTATCGCAGACCTTGGTCAAGAAGATCGGCGGCGGGCGGATTGCGGCCCACGAAATCATGCTCGGCACGTCAGCGATCCGTAACCTGATCCGCGAAGACAAGGTGGCGCAGATGTACTCGTCGATTCAGACCGGGGGAAACCTGGGGATGCAGACGCTGGATATGTGCTTGAAGGAGCTGGTGGCCAAGGGCTTGATCAGCCGCGAGCATGCGCGGGAGAAGGCGCGCACGCCGGATGGTTTTTGAGGCTTAAAGCAAAAGATCGCAGCCTGCGATCTTTTGATCTTGCTTCAAATCAGCGCTGAACAACCTGCAGGGTGTTCTTCTCTTTCGGAGTAACCCGCTTGGCAACCACATAGTGGCTTTCCCAGAAGGGTTTTTTCAGCGTGTCGATGGTCACCGACTTGCCACGACGTGGTGCGTGGATGAAGCGGTCGTTGCCCAGGTAGATGGCAACGTGATTGACCCGACGGCTCTTGATGTTGAAGAAAATCAGGTCGCCAGGTTTAAGATCCTTGCGATCGACTTTCTCCCCATGACCGCTGGCCATGGCGTTGGAAGTGCGCGGCAGGTCAAACGTGGCGTCGTTGAACGCGTATTTCACCAGGCCGCTGCAGTCGAACCCTTTACTTGGGCTGCTGCCGCCCCAACGGTACGGAGTACCCAGGACATTTACGGCGCGGCTCAGCACGTTGCTGCTTTCCTTGCTCGCCATCGGCGGTACAAGGCTGCTTTTGCTGCTGCTCAACTGGGGAGCGCGTTTTACGGATTGTGTGTTTTTGCTCGAAGGAGCAGAAACATGGGATTTTTGGGTGTAACCATTAACGTTAGGAAGACGTTGCTCACGATTGGTGGCGTGGGCGGCCAGTGGCATCAAAAGGCAAATGGTTAGCCATGTCTTGAAAAATGGACGCATTAGGCAAGGCTCATATTAGTTAGCGCGCAACTTTATAACAGCTTTTTTGGCCCTTCCGAGGCCGTTGGTCGATTCAACCCTGGAGTCAACGGAACCAAATAAGCGGAAAATGGACGCGATTGTCGGACAGACGTCAGGTGTTATAAGGCTTTGACGGGAGAGACAGTAGCATTTGCCATACGTCGGCAACTCGTAAAAAAGTCACAAAGATTTAAAGAATATTTATCTATCGTGTGAATCGAGGTCCTTCATGAACACCTATCAACAATCCGATCCGCAACAAGATACACACAGCAAAGTGATCGGTTACCTGCTGTGGATTTTCGGTTTTACCGGCGCTCACCGCTTCTATTACGGCAAGCCAGTGACGGGGACGATTTGGTTCTTCACCTTCGGTTTGTTGGGTATCGGTTGGCTGATCGACGTGTTTCTGATCCCGGCCATGGATCGTGAAGCGGACCTGCGTTTTACTGCCGGGCCCATTGAGTACAACGTAGCGTGGATTCTGCTGACGTTTCTTGGGGTGTTCGGCGTACACCGGATGTATCAGGGGAAGTGGATCAGCGGGTTGCTGTACCTGGTGACGGGCGGGTTGTTCTTTCTGGGGGTGCTGTATGACTTCTGGACGCTGAATGACCAGGTGTCGATTCGCAATGCCCAGAACCGAGGCGCTTTCCAGTAAGTTGTGGTGAGGGGGCAAGCCCCCTCGCCACAGGGTCTTAAGCCTGGTGGCTAATACGCCCATCCACCAAGGTGTAACGCACCACGCCCGGCAGGCTGTGGCCAATGAACGGGCAGTTTTCGCCTTTGGACAGCCAGGTCTCACCGGCCACGGTCGAAGCCGCCGGGTCGAACAGCACGATGTCCGCCGGTCCACCTACCGCCAGTTTGCCCGCCGGCAGGCGCAATGCCTCGGCAGGTCCGGTGCTCAAGCGCGCCAGCAGCGTTGGCAGGTCCAGCAAACCATCCTCCACCAGTGTCATCGCCAGCGGCAGCAGCAGTTCAACGCTGCTGATGCCCGGTTCGGTGGCCCCGAACGGCGCCAGTTTGGCGTCCCGCTCGTGGGGTTGGTGATGACTGGAGATGGCCGAGACTACACCCGATTTCACCGCTTCACGCAGGCCATCGCGGTCGGCGCGGGTGCGCAGCGGCGGCTGGACGTGATAGAGGCTGCTGAAGTCGATCAATGCTTCGTCTGTCAGGATCAGCTGATACAAGGCGACATCGGCCGTCACCGGCAGGCCGCGAGCCTGGGCCTGAGCGATCAGGGCCACGCCACGTGCACTGGTGAGCTGGCTGAAGTGTGCGCGCACGCCACTTTGCTCGACCAACAGCAGATCACGGGCCAGAGCCACGGTTTCAGCGGTTTCGGGAATGCCCGGCAAGCCGAGGAAACTGGCGGTCGGGCCTTCGTGGGCCAGGCCACCTTCGGCCAGATCATGGTCTTGAGAGTTGAAAATCACCGTCAGGTCGAAGGTCGCCGCGTATTCCAGCGCCCGGCACAGGGTTCGGGTGTTGCGGAAGCTGTCCAGGCCGTTGCCGAAGGCCACGCAACCGGCATCGCGCAGGGCGACCAGTTCTGCAAGCTGTTCGCCGTCCAGGCCTTTGCTCAGGGCTCCGATCGGGAAGACTTTGGTGTTGCCGGCCTCGCGGGCGCGGTCGAGGATCAATTCGGCCACGGCCGAGGTGTCCAGCACCGGTTTGGTTTTCGGCGGGCAGCACAGGCTGGTGACACCACCGGCTGCGGCAGCACGGGTTTCGCTGGCGATTGAACCTTTGCGGCTGTAACCCGGCTCGCGCAGGGCGACGTTCAGGTCAACCAGCCCAGGGGCGGCGACCAGGCCTTTGGCGTCGAGGGTGTCGACGGCGACAAAACCGGCTGGCGCGGCGCCAAGGGCAATGATCTTGCAGGCTTCAATATGGATATCGGTAACTTGATCCAGGCCGCTGGCTGGATCGATGACGCGGGCGCCGAGAATGCTGAGCTTCACTGGGCGTTCTCCTGCTCGAATTGGCGCTGGGCAGTCTGGCCGCTCATGGCCATGGACAGCACAGCCATACGAATTGCGATGCCGTAGGTGACTTGATTGAGGATGACCGAATGCGGGCCGTCGGCCACCGCCGACTCAATCTCCACGCCGCGGTTGATCGGCCCCGGATGCATGACGATGCAATCCGGTTTGGCTCCGGCCAGGCGCGCGGTGGTCAGGCCGAACAGGCGGTAGAACTCGCCTTCGCTCGGCAGCAGGCCGCCCGTCATGCGTTCACGCTGCAGGCGCAACATGATCACTACGTCGACGTCTTTCAGGCCTTCGGTCATGTCGGTGTAAACCTTCACGCCGTATTGCTCGATGCCGATCGGCAGCAGGGTTTTCGGCGCGATGACGCGGATGTCCGGGCAGCCGAGGGTTTTCAGCGCGAGCATGTTCGAGCGCGCCACCCGCGAGTGCAGGATGTCGCCGACGATGGCTACGGAAAGGTTTTCGAAGCCACCCTTGTGCCGACGGATGGTGAGCATGTCGAGCATGCCCTGGGTCGGGTGAGCGTGACGGCCGTCGCCGCCGTTGATGATCGCCACTTGCGGGCAGACATGTTCGGCGATGAAGTGCGCCGCGCCGGAATCACCGTGCCGCACGACGAACATGTCGGCGGCCATGGCTTCCAGGTTGCGCAGGGTGTCGAGCAGGGTTTCGCCCTTGCTCGCCGACGACGTGGACACGTTCAGGGTGATGACGTCGGCCGACAGGCGCTGGGCCGCCAGTTCGAAGGTGGTGCGGGTGCGGGTGGAGTTCTCGAAGAACACGTTGCACACGGTCTTGCCGCGCAGCAACGGGACTTTCTTCACCGCCCGGGCGCCGACTTCGAGGAACGAGTCGGCGGTGTCGAGGATTTCCGTCAGCAGCTCGCGGCGCAAACCGTCGAGCGAGAGGAAGTGGCGCAGCTGGCCCTGATCATTGAGCTGCAGCGGGCGCTTGGTTTCTAGAGGCGTCATCGCGAGGGGGACTCTCAATAGGGCGAATTAAAGGGCGAGGTCTTGCAGTTCGAGCTTGAGTTCCGGGCCGGACAGCTTCACCCGTTCGTGGGCGGCCAGCGACAGGGTCGCGCCGACCACATTCGGGCGGATCGGCAGCTCGCCGGCGTCCAGGTCCAGCAGGCACACCAATGTCACGCTGGCCGGGCGGCCGTAGTCGAACAGCTCATTGAGGGCGGCGCGGATGGTCCGGCCGCTCATCAGCACGTCATCGATCAGCACCAGGTGTTGGCCTTCGATCTCGAACGGCAGGGCCGAAGGGCGCACTTGTGGGTGCAGGCCGTTCTGGCTGAAGTCGTCGCGGTAGAAGGAGACGTCCAGGGTGCCGAGCGGCGAGTCGCTGCCCAGTTCATCGAGCAACGCCTGGGCGACCCAGACGCCACCGGTTCGAATACCGATGTAGCGCGGTTCGCTGATGCCACGTTTGGCCAGATAAGCGTCAAGCCGGGTCGCCATCTGGCTGATCAGTTCAACGGGATTGGGCAGGCTCATGGTTGCTCCTTCTTGGGCCCGAGCCAGGTTCTGCTGGAGAGGTGGCTCGGGTTGTCGCTAAGTAGAGACGCTGTTGCGGCTCTTCAGGATTCGAACAGTGCGGTGTTTTCGTCGAGCCAGCCTTGCAGCAGCAGGGCGGCGGCGATGGCGTCCACCGGGTTGTCGCGGTAGCTGCCCTTTTGTCCGCCACGATCACGCCGTTCACCCTTGGCTTCGAAGGTGGTCAGGCGTTCATCGTGGGTATAGAAGGGCAGGTTGTAACGACCGTTGAGGCGGCGGGCGAATTTTTCGGCGCGCAGGCACATGTCGCTAGGGGTGCCGTCCATGTTCAAGGGCAGGCCAACCACCACGGCATCGGGTTTCCACTCTTTGATCAGGGCTTCGACCTGATTCCAGTCGGGAATACCGTTTTGTGCCTTCAAGGTGCACAGCTCGCGGGCCTGGCCGGTAATCACCTGGCCGACCGCAACGCCGATCTGTTTGGTGCCGTAGTCGAAACCCAAAATCAGGCGCAGGGCCATCAGGCGTGTCCCGCCTGGCTGGTCAACAGGCTGAGATTGACGCCCAGGTGCTTGGCCGCTGCTTCCAGGCGCAGTTCGCTGCTGGTGTTGAACAAAATATCGGCATCGAACGGGCAGGTCAGCCAGGCGTTCTGGGCCAGTTCGGCTTCCAGCTGCCCGGGTTCCCAGCCAGCGTATCCGAGGGCGATCAGGCTCTTCGCCGGACCGACGCCGTCGGCGATGGCGAACAGTACGTCCTGGGAGGTCGACAGGGCCAGTTTCTCATCAAGCTCAACGGTGGCCTGATAACTCTGCCCCGAGGGGTGCAGAACAAAACCGCGATCGGTCTGCACCGGGCCGCCGATGAAGATCGGCACGTGCTGGCAGAGCACCGGCGGTTCGATGTCGGGGCGCAGCTGCTCGAGGATATCGGCCAGGTTGAGGTCTTGCGGACGATTGACCACCAGGCCCATGGCACCATTGGCCGTGTGCTCGACGATGTAGGTCAAGGTGTGCGCAAAGTTCGGGTCGACCATGTGAGGCATGGCGATCAGGAATTGATGCTTGAGGTAGCTGGGGCTGACGTTCTTCATGAGCGCTAGTGTGGCGTTGGAGGGGCGAACTGACAAGCTGAGGATGGCGCAATTTGGCAGTCGACACCGATCCAATGTGGGAGCGGGCTTGCTCGCGAAGGCGTCGTGTCAGTCGACATTAATGTTGAATGATTGACCGCATTCGCGAGCAAGCCCGCTCCCACAGGGGATTTGTGGGGTGTCAGTTACTGGAGAGTCTGTCCCCGCGCGCAAACTTCCACGTGCGGATGATTTCCAGGCGGTCGATATCCGACAAATCCCCGGTAAACGGTGAAAATGGCGCCGCCAGCCGCACGATGCGCTGCGCTGCCTGATCCAGCAGCGGTTGCCCGGATGACTCCAGCACCAGCACTTCATAGAGCGAGCCGTCGCGGTTGATCGAAACCATCAGGCGCAAATTGCCGTAGATCTGCTTGCGTCGCGCTTCGTCGGGGTAATTCAGGTTGCCAATGCGCTCAACCTTCTTGCGCCACTCGTCCTTATACCAGGCGCCCTTGTCGCGCATGGTCGACGCGGCACTCAGGCGATGGATACGCGGGCGCTTGGCATACAACTGTTGTTCGTTGGCCAGTTCCGCTTCCAGGCTGGCAATGTCGGTGGACAGCTGTTCACTGTCGAACGTCGGCGCGGCGACTGCGGGTTTGGTGACGGGCTTGGGTTCTTCTGTTTTGGCCGCGGCCTTTTTCGGCTTGGGCGCGACGGTCGTCACGGCTGCCTTCGGTGCGGCTTCCCGCACTTCAGGCTTGGCCGCCGGCGGTGGCGTGACTTTCTGCACCTTGTTGTCCTGGAAAGGTGCGACCTCGGTGGTCTTGGGAATTGCCTTTTTATCCAGGGTGCCGCTGCCTTGCTGATTTTCTTGAGCGAGGAAATCGGCTTTCTGAGGCTTCTTTTCGCTTTTGAAGGTGGCGAGGGTGATTTCCAGGGTTTTGCTGATTTGCTTGGGTTCGACCATGGAAAAGCCGACGCCCAACAGCAAGGCCAGGTGAATCAGCGCCGCAAGAAACAGGGTAAAACCGAGGCGATCAGCCGGGCGCACGCCACGATGGGCGAGTTCAGCGGGCAGATCGGACGGGAGCGTCATGACAAAAAAACCAACATCGCGTTTTTCACAGGCCGCGGATGATAACGCAATGTTGGTCGTTTCTTGGCTGTTCTATATCAACGAGCCTTGAGCTTCTGATCGATGGCATCCATCAGAAGGCCGCCGATGTCGGTGCCAAACGCGTTATCAATCTCGCGAATGCAGGTCGGGCTGGTGACGTTGATTTCCGTCAGATGCTCGCCGATCACGTCCAGACCGACGAACAACAGGCCTTTTTCGCGCAGGGTCGGGCCGACTTGTGCGGCGATCCAGCGATCTTTCTCGGTCAGCGGTCGGGCTTCGCCACGGCCACCGGCGGCGAGGTTGCCACGGGTTTCACCGGCGGCAGGAATTCGTGCCAGGCAGTAATCCACCGGCTCGCCGTCGATCATCAGGATGCGCTTGTCGCCATCGACGATCGCCGGCAGGTAACCCTGAATCATGATCTGCTGTTTGCCATGCAGGGTCAGGGTTTCGAGGATCACCGACAGGTTCGGGTGGCCAGCGGTGTGACGGAAGATCGAAGAGCCGCCCATGCCGTCCAGCGGCTTGAGGATCACGTCGCCGTGGTGATCGGCGAATTCACGCAGTACGTCCGGGCGACGGCTGACGATGGTCGGCGGCGTGCACTGCGGGAACAGCGTGGCGAACAGCTTTTCATTGCAGTCACGCAGGCTTTGCGGCTTGTTGACCACCAGCACGCCAGCGCGTTCGGCTTGCTCCAGCAGGTAAGTGGAGTAGACGAATTCCATGTCGAACGGCGGATCCTTGCGCATCAGGATCACGTCCAGATCGCTCAGCAGCGCGTCGGTCTCGGCTTCGAGTTCGAACCATTTTTCCGGGTTGGCGAAGACTTTCAACGGACGCATCCGCGCCCGCGCTTCGCCTTCGGCCTGGTACAAATCGCCCTGTTCCATATAGAACAGTTCCCAGCCGCGCTTCTGTGCGGCCAGCAGCATGGCCAGCGAGCTATCCTTTTTATAGGAAATGCTGGCGATAGGATCCATGACAATCCCGACGCGAACGCTCATGGGTTTTTCCTCGAAATTGGGTGGGTCGCAGTGACCTGAAAAAGTGGCGTCAGAGTGGCGCTCAGTGTGTTCCCGGTCAAGGAAAAACCACCGCGCCGGTCCCCCGATAGATTGCATTTGGAGACTGTGCTAAAAAGGCTACCACATCGTTCCGGCCCTTAAACATCAAGGGTTTCGAGCCTCCGGTTATCGGAAATGGACAATTTGATTCGCAAAGGCGACGGCAGAGCATTTATGGAACAGCATTCCAGCGCCTTGAAGGTCATGGTGATCGACGATTCGAAAACGATTCGCCGCACCGCCGAAACGCTGTTGAAGAACGTGGGTTGTGAAGTGATCACCGCCATCGATGGTTTCGATGCCCTGGCCAAGATTGCCGACAATCACCCCGGCATCATCTTTGTCGACATCATGATGCCGCGTCTGGATGGTTATCAGACCTGCGCTTTAATCAAGAACAACAGCGCGTTCAAGTCCACGCCAGTGATTATGCTGTCGTCCAAGGACGGGCTGTTCGACAAGGCCAAGGGGCGCATCGTCGGCTCCGACCAGTTTTTGACCAAGCCTTTCAGCAAGGAAGAGCTGCTGAACGCGATCCAGGCCCATGTCCCGGGCTTCGCCGCTGTTTTGCCGCAATAGGACACGCACAGTGACGCTCGGCCAGCGGGCCCGGTGTCGACAAGAATGGGGAAGACCATGGCACGTATTCTGATCGTCGATGATTCGCCGACCGAAATGTACAAACTGACCGGCATGCTGGAAAAGCACGGTCATGAAGTGTTGAAAGCCGAAAACGGCGCCGACGGCGTGGCCCTGGCCCGTCAGGAAAAACCCGACGCGGTGCTGATGGACATCGTCATGCCCGGCCTCAATGGTTTTCAGGCGACCCGCCAGCTGACCAAAGACCCGGACACCGGGCACATCCCGGTGATCATCATTACCACCAAGGATCAGGAAACCGACAAGGTCTGGGGCACGCGCCAGGGCGCCAAGGACTACCTGACCAAACCGGTCGACGAAGACACCCTGATCAAGACCCTGAACAACGTGCTGGCCGGTTGATCGTCCGGCCATGACCGAGTCGCTGACGGCTTTCGAACTGCTGCTGCAGATCGACCAGCGTTGTCGTCTGCTGGCGGCGGACTTGCCGTCCCAGCCGACCCGACAAGACAGTTGGAGCGGCATCGGCTTCCGTCTGGGCGAACACTGGTACGTCGCGCCGATGGGCGAAGTCAGCGAAGTGTTGCACGAGCCGCGGTTCACCCAGTTGCCGGGGGTCAGACCCTGGGTCAAGGGCGTGGCCAACCTTCGCGGGCGGCTGTTGCCGATCATCGACTTGTGCGGCTTCTTTTTTGGTAAAGAGCCTGGGCATGAGCTGTCAACAGTGCGCAAGCAGCGCCGGGTATTGGTGGTGGAGCATAACGACGTGTTTGCCGGGTTGATGGTCGATGAGGTTTTCGGCTTGCAGCACTTTGCCCAGGACAGTCTTGAGCCGGTAGATACCTTGAGCGACCCGATTGCACCGTTCATCAAAGGCCGGTTTCAGCGCGAGCAGAACTGGCAGGTGTTCAGCCCGTTTGCGTTGGTGCAGTCCCAAAGCTTTATGCACGTCGCGGTTTAATTGGCGCAACGCCGATCTAATGTGGGAGCGGGCTTGCTCGCGAAGGCGGTGGGTCAGTCAGAATCAATGTTGAATGAATGACTGCTTTCGCGAGCAAGCCCGCTCCCACAGGGTTCTCGGCAAGGTTCACAGGTGTGGTTAACAGGCGAGGACCGATGATAAAAGCAAAAACAGGCAAACCAGAAGGGTCGCGCAGCCGGTCACAGATCATCGCGCTGTTCATTGCGCTGATCGTCTTCATCATGCTGCTGTTCGCCAACTTCGCGTACCTCAACACCCAGGCCGCGTACGACAAGCAGTACATCGGCCACGCCGGTGAGCTGCGCGTGTTGTCCCAGCGCATTGCCAAGAACGCCACCGAAGCTGCTGCCGGCAAGGCGGCGGCGTTCAAGTTGCTGAGCGATGCGCGCAATGACTTTGCCCAACGCTGGGGCTATCTTAAGAAAGGTGACCCAGACACCGGCCTGCCGCCCGCGCCGTCCACCGTGCGCCCGGAAATGCGCGCCGTGCAACTGGACTGGGAACGCTTGCTGAAAAACACCGACGCGATCCTCTCCAGCGAACAGACCGTGCTGTCGCTGCATCAAGTCGCCGCGACCCTGGCCGAAACCGTGCCGCAGTTGCAGGTCGAGTACGAAAAAGTCGTCGAAACGCTCCTCCAGCGCGGTGCCCCGGCCGCGCAGGTGGCCATGGCCCAGCGCCAGTCGCTATTGGCTGAGCGGATTCTCGGTGCGGTGAATACCGTGCTGTCCGGAGATGAAAATTCGCAGCAGGCCGCCGATGCCTTCGGTCGCGATGCGGCGCGATTCGGCCAGGTGCTCAACGGCATGCTCCAGGGGAATCCGTCACTGAAAGTCAGCCAGGTTGAAGATCGCGATGCTCGTGCGCGGTTGATCGAGATTTCCGAGCTGTTCGAATTCGTCTCGGGTTCGGTGGATGAAATCCTTGAAACCTCACCGGAGCTGCTCAAGGTCCGCGAATCGGCGACCAATATTTTCACCCTGTCGCAGACCCTGCTCGAGGAAGCCTCGCACCTGGCCGGCGGTTTCGAAAACCTGGCCGGCGGGCGCAACACCGACACCATTGGCGGCTACGTGCTGGGCCTGTTGGCGCTGATGTCGATCATCCTCATTGGTCTGGTGATGGTCCGGGAAACCAATCGTCAGCTGCGCGAAACGGCCGAAAAGAACGAGCGTAACCAGAACGCAATCATGCGCCTGCTCGACGAGATCGAAGACCTGGCGGACGGCGACCTGACCGTAACTGCCTCGGTAACCGAAGACTTCACCGGGACCATCGCCGACTCGATCAACTATTCCGTGGACCAACTGCGCGATCTGGTGGCGACCATCAACCTCACCGCTGGCCAGGTCGCTGCCGCCGTGCAGGAAACCCAGGCCACCGCCATGCACCTGGCGCAGGCTTCGGAACATCAGGCGCAGCAGATCGCCGAGGCGTCCACCGCAATCAATGACATGGCCCAGTCCATCGACCAGGTCTCGGCCAACGCCGCCGAATCCTCAGCGGTGGCCGAACGCTCGGTGGAAATCGCCAACAAGGGCAACGAGGTGGTGCACAACACCATTCACGGCATGGACAATATTCGCGAGCAGATTCAGGACACCGCCAAACGCATCAAACGCCTCGGCGAGTCCTCTCAGGAAATCGGTGACATTGTCAGCCTGATCGATGACATTGCCGACCAGACCAACATCCTTGCGCTCAACGCGGCGATCCAGGCCTCCATGGCCGGTGATGCCGGACGCGGTTTTGCGGTGGTCGCCGATGAAGTCCAGCGGCTGGCCGAGCGCTCGTCCGCCGCCACCCGGCAGATCGAAACCCTGGTGCGGGCGATTCAGACCGACACTAATGAAGCGGTGATCTCCATGGAGCAGACCACCACCGAAGTGGTGCGCGGCGCTCGTCTGGCGCAGGATGCCGGAGTGGCCCTGGAAGAAATCGAAGGCGTGTCGAAGACCCTCGCCGCGTTGATCCAGAGTATTTCCAACGCGGCGCAGCAACAGACGTCTTCGGCCGGTCAGATTTCCCTGACGATGAACGTGATCCAACAGATCACTACGCAGACCTCGTCCGGCTCCACCGCCACCGCCGAGAGCATTGGCAACCTGGCGAAAATGGCCAGCCAGCTGCGGCGTTCGGTGTCCGGTTTCACCTTGCCGGCCGCCAAGGCGCAGGCGTCGGATAAAGTGTGAAACGCCTGCGAGTGAATGCTTTTTTTGAGTAGAGCAGTGATTTGGAGTGGTTATGGGTGATCGGCACGACTATGTGGCCCTCGAGTGGGTCAAAGGCGAGATTGCCGAAACGCTGAAGGTGGCTCATCAGGCGATTGAAACGTTGCTTGATGACCCGCAGGCGACGCACGCGCTCAGTGAATGCCTGGCGTGCATCCATCAGGTTCACGGCAGTTTGCAGATGGTCGAGTTCTACGGCGCGGCGCTGCTCGCCGAAGAGATGGAACATCTGACCACGGCTTTGCAGCAGAACCGCGTCAGTCATCGCGATGAGACGCTCCACCTGTTGCTGCAAGCCCTTGGGCAGCTGCCGATTTACCTCGACCGGGTGCAAGGTGCGCGCCGCGACCTGCCGCTGGTGGTGCTGCCGCTGATCAACGATCTGCGCAGCGCCCGCGGCGAAAGCCTGTTGTCGGAAACCAGCCTGTTCAGCCCGCAATTGCCGGACCTGCCGCCCCTGGACGAAGAGTCGCTGGCGCTGCTGGAGCCGGCGGATTTACCGAATGTGCTGCGCAAGTTGCGGCAGATGTTGCAGATGGCCCTGGTCGGATTGCTGCGTGAGCAGGACGGCGAAACCAACCTCGATTATCTGACCAGAGTGTTTACGCGTCTCGAAGGCCTGTGCGGCAATGCGCCCCTGAGCCCGTTGTGGCAAGTTGCCTCGGCGCTGGTCGAAGGTATATGCAGCGGCTCGATTGCTAACAGTCCGGCGTTGCGCAGTCTGTTCAAGGAGGCCGACAAAGAACTGAAGCGCCTGCTCGAACAGGGCATGCCCGGAATCAATCAGCCGGCGCCGCTGGAGTTGCTCAAGAGTTTGCTGTTCTACATTGCCAAGGCCGAACATCCCACCGGGCAGATGCTGACCATGAAAGATCGCTACGGACTGGACGACGCTTTGCCTGACAGCGCAATGGTCGACGAAGAGCGCGCACGGCTGGCTGGTCCCGACCGCGATGCCATGCGCTCGGTGTTGGCCGCTTTGTGTGAAGAGCTGGTGCGGGTCAAGGAACGCCTGGACCTGTTCGTGCGCAGTGACCGCCAACACACCTCCGACCTCGAAAGCCTGCTGGCGCCACTGCGGCAAATCGCCGACACCCTGGCGGTGCTCGGTTTCGGCCAGCCACGCAAGGTCATCATCGATCAACTGGCGGTGGTGCTGAGCCTGGTCCAGGGCCAGCGTGAGCCCAACGATGCGATCCTGATGGACGTCGCCGGTGCCTTGCTCTACGTCGAAGCGACGCTGGCCGGCATGGTCGGCACCGTCGAGCCGGAAAGCCAGGAAGAAAGCCGTCTGCCGACCACCGACCTGACACAGATCCATCAGATCGTGATCAAGGAAGCGCGCATCTGCCTGCAACAGGCCAAGGACATGATCGTCGACTACATCGACGCCGACTGGGACCGCCAGCACTTGCAGCCACTGCCGGCCTTGCTGACCCAGGTGCGCGGTGCGCTGGCGATGATTCCGTTGAGCCGTGCGGCGAGCCTGATCGAAACGTGCAACCACTTCATCCGCGAACACCTGCTGCTGGATCCGGATCACCCCGGCTGGCAGGAACTGGACAGCCTGGCCGACGTCATCACCAGCATCGAGTATTACCTGGAGCGCCTCAGCGACGACCCCGAAGCGCCGGGTGAAAAGTTGCTCGACGTCGCAGAAAAAAGCCTGGCCTCACTCGGCTTTTTCCCCAGCGAGCAGCAGGTGCCGGTGCTTGAAGATGTGCTCAGCCCGAGTGAAGCGCAGGTCATGCAGGATCTGCAGGAACTGGACGACCCTGAGACCGTCCAGTCACTGGCCGATGTGTTGGCCAGCCCTGTGTCCTCCGTCAATCCGCCCGCCCTGACGACCCCGGGAAGCCTGTTGCCGCCGCCCGCCGGTGAAGAACCGGTGGACGACGAGCTGCGGGAAGTATTCCTCGAAGAGACCGATGAAGTCCTGGAAACTCTCCGGGAGTACCTGCCGCGCTGGTCGGCCGATCCCGAGAGTCAGTCAGCCCTGAGCGAACTGCGCCGCGCCTTCCATACGCTCAAGGGCAGTGGTCGGATGGTCCGCGCTTTGGTGCTGGGCGAATTGGCCTGGTCCGTGGAAAACCTGCTCAACCGCGTACTGGAACGCAGCGTTCCGCCAGGGCCGGCGGTGCAACAACTGCTGGGCGATGCGCTGAATCTGCTACCGGAGCTGGTGGCCGAGTTTGCCAACCATGCCCAGCGCCAGCGCAATGACGTTGACCAATTGGCTGCACGCGCCCACGCCTTGGCCAAGGGCAATGAGCCGATACCCGACGAGGACGCACAGGACGTCGCCGCCCTCGATCCGCTGCTGCTTGAGATTTTTCGCAACGAAGCCGAAACCCATTTGGGCAGCCTCAACCGTTTCCTCGATAAAGCCGCCGAGCACGTGCCATTGCAGGCCAGCGACGAGTTGCAGCGGGCGCTGCACACCCTCAAGGGCAGCGCCTCCATGGCTGGCGTATTGCCGATCGCCGAGCTGGCAACGCCGCTGGATCATCTGGCCCGGGAGTACAAGGCGCACCTGATCGCCCTGGACCTGGACGAAGTCGAACTGCTGCTCGACGCCGAAGGCTTGTTCCGTCTCGGGCTGCGACAGCTCAAAGCCGACCCACTGGCCGAGATTCCTGGCGCTCGCTCATTGATCGAGCGAACCCAGGCGTTGCTGGCCGAGCGTCTGGAAACGCTCCTGAGTGCCCCGAATACCGGGTTGCGCATCAAGCGTGATCCGCAACTGATCAACAACTTCCTCGCCCAAGGCATGGACATCCTGCTCGACGCCGAAAGCCTGTTGCAACGCTGGCAGCAACATCCCGGCGAGCGTCAGGAACTCAGTGCATTGCTGGATGAATTGACCACCCTCGGCGAAGGTGCCCACCTGGCTGATCTGCATCCGGTGGATGAACTCTGCGAAGCCCTGCTTGACCTATACGGTGCGGTGGAAGAAAGCAGCCTGGCGGTCAGCGAGGCGTTTTTCCACGAGGCGCAAAGTGCCCACGAAGCGCTGATCAACATGCTCGACGAACTGGCGGCCGGCCAGGAAGTCAGCCCGCAACCGGAACGCATCCGGGCCTTGCGCGGCTTGCTTGATGAGAGCCTTGATCCCTCGGCCATGGGCCTGATTCGCAGCGACGGTAGCCGCACCCTGAGCATTAGGGAACTGGGCAGTGCCACAGCCGAACTCGAACAGACCGCGACCCAGGTTGAGCTGGACGATGAGATCGTTTCGATCTTCCTCGAAGAGGCGGTGGATATCCTCGAAAGCGCCGGCCAGGCTTTGCAGCGCTGGCTGATCGACCCGGACAACGCTGCACCGTTGTTGTCGTTGCAGCGAGATTTGCACACGCTCAAGGGTGGCGCGCGGATGGCCGAGGTCGAGCCGGTCGGTGAGCTGGCCCATGAACTGGAAAGCCTTTACGAAGGTCTGGTGGACCGCCGTTACGCCTACAGCGAAGCATTGGCGCACTTGCTGCAACACAGTCATGACCGGCTCGCGCAGCTGCTTGATCAGTTGCAGAACCAACGGCCATTGGGCGATCCGGGTGAGGTGATCGAGGCTATTCGCGAGTTTCGCCAGGGCAACGCCAGCGCTGTTGAAGCGGTCGAACCTGTACGGGCCGAGGACTCGCCGGGGCACGATCCGGAGCTGCTGGAGATCTTCCTCGAAGAAGGTTTCGACATCATCGAAAACTCCGGCGCGGCGCTGGTGCGCTGGCAGGCCGAGCCGTCGAATCGTCAGGAAGTGGAAACCCTGCTGCGTGACCTGCACACCCTCAAGGGTGGCGCGCGGATGGTGGAAATCGCGCCGATTGGCGACCTCGCCCATGAGCTGGAATTCCTCTACGAAGGCCTGTCCGCTGGCGTACTGCAACCCACCGCCGCGTTGTTCGGCTTGTTGCAAAGCAGCCACGACCGACTGGCGCAGATGCTCGACGCGACCCGTGCCGATCAGCCATTGCCGCCCGCCGATCAACTGATCGACGCGATCAAGAACTTCAGTCATCCGGCTGTGCCCGAAACACCGGCACCGGTCGTGGTGTCCGCAACGCCGAAAGTCGAGACGCTCGCACCGCAACCCGATGCCGGCGCGGACATGGTCAAGGTCTCGGCAGAACTGCTCGATGATCTGGTCAACCTGGCCGGCGAAACGTCGATTTTCCGTGGCCGGATCGAACAACAGGTCAACGATGCGCGGGTGGCTCTGAGCGAGATGGAAACCACCATCGAGCGCATGCGCGACCAATTGCGTCGTCTCGACACGGAAACCCAGGGGCGGATTCTCAGCCGCCAGCAAGTCGACGCCGAACGCCTGGGCTACGAAGAATTCGATCCGCTGGAAATGGACCGCCACTCGCAGTTGCAGCAACTGTCGCGCGCGCTGTTCGAGTCCGCCTCCGACTTGCTCGACCTCAAGGAAACCCTCGACCGACGCAATCAGGACGCGGAAAACCTGCTGCAACAGCAGGGCCGCATCAACACCGAATTGCAGGAAGGCCTGATGCGTACGCGCATGGTGCCGTTCGAACGGATGCTGCCGCGCTTGAAGCGGATCGTCCGGCAGGTCTCCAGCGAACTGGGCAAGGATGTGGAATTCATCGTCGGCAATGCCGAAGGCGAGATGGACCGCAACGTCCTCGAACGCATGGCCGCGCCGTTGGAACACATGCTGCGCAACGCCGTGGATCATGGCCTGGAATCGGCCGAGGTGCGTATCGCGGCGGGTAAACCGGCTCAGGGTCGTATCACGCTGGACCTGTCGCGAGAGGGCGGCGACATCATTTTCGACATCCGCGACGACGGTGCCGGCGTGCCGCTGGACGCGGTGCGGCGCAAGGCGATCAACCGCGGGTTACTGGCCGCGGACAGCGACATCAGCGACCGCGATGTACTGCAATTCATCCTGCAACCGGGATTCTCCACCGCCGAGAAAATCACCCAGATTTCCGGACGCGGCGTCGGCATGGACGTAGTGCATGAAGAGGTCCGGCAGCTCGGCGGCAGCATGAGCATCGACTCTGTGCCGGGGCAGGGCGTGCACTTCCGGATTCGACTGCCGTTTACCGTGTCGGTCAACCGGGCGCTGATGGTGCAGTGCTTTGATGATCAGTACGCGATCCCGCTGAACACCATCGACGGCATCGTTCGCGTGCTGCCCAACGAACTTGAAGGGCATTACCGGCTCGATCCGCCGACCTACAAATATGCCGGGCAACACTATGAGCTGTGCTACCTCGGTGAACTGCTGAAAACCAGCCATCGCCCGAAACTGCTGGGCCAGAGCCTGCCGCTGCCGGTGTTGCTGGTGCAGTGCAACGAGCGGCACATCGCGGTGCAAGTCGACTCCATGGCCGGCACTCGCGAGATCGTGGTCAAAAGCCTCGGCCCGCAATTCGCGGCGGTGCAGGGTTTGTCCGGGGCCACGATTCTCGGCGATGGGCGGGTGGTGCTGATTCTCGACTTGCTGGCGCCAATCCGCGCCATGCAGGCCCGCGTGCCGCAACAGTCAGCGACTCAGGAGGCGGAGGTCGAGCCGCACAAGCCACTGCTGGTGTTGGTGGTCGATGACTCAGTCACCGTGCGCAAGGTCACCAGCCGTCTGCTGGAGCGCCACGGCATGAACGTGCTGACCGCCAAGGACGGTGTCGACGCCATGCTGCTGCTTGAAGAACACATGCCCGACCTGATGCTGCTGGACATCGAAATGCCGCGCATGGACGGCTTCGAAGTCGCGACCCAGGTACGCACCGACGAACGTCTGCAGCACCTGCCGATCATCATGATCACTTCCCGCACCGGGCAGAAACACCGCGACCGCGCCATGGCTATCGGCGTCAACGACTACCTCGGCAAGCCATACCAGGAATCGGTGCTGCTCGAAAGCATCGCCTTGTGGAGCAAAACCCATGCTTGAGCACCGCTCCAGTAACCTCACCGGCCTGCTGCTGCCCTTGGCCGACCGCAATCTGATTTTGCCCAACGTCGCTGTTGCGGAGCTTATTGATTACCAACCCAGCGCCTTCGACCTCGACACGCCGCCGTGGTACCTCGGGCGGGTAATGTGGCGGAACCGGCAGATTCCGTTGCTGAGTTTCGAGTCGGCGTGCGGGCAGAAAATCGTCATCGGCGAGCGGGCGCGGATCGTCATCCTCAATGCGCTCGGTGGGCGGCCCGATTTGAAATTCATCGCCTTGTTGGTGCAGGGGATTCCGCGGTCTTACAAGCTTGATAGTCAGTTGAGTTATGTGGATGTGCCGTTGTGCTCGCTGGAACAGGCGGCGGTGCAGGTGGGGGAGCAGGTGGCCAAGGTGCCGGATTTGCTGGCGCTGGAGGAGTTGCTCGTAAGTGCTGGGTTGATCTGACTGGCCTCTTCGCGAGCAAGCCCGCTCCCACAGTTGATCGTCGGTGAACACAAAATATGTGTACGACTGGGACCCCCTGTGGGAGCGGGCTTGCTTGCGAAGGCGGCCGTCAATTCACCACAGCCCTGACTGCGAAGCGCTGGCCTGAGCCTTCATCTGCGCCGACTCATGATGATCCAGCGCCCGCTCCACCAACAACTGCACCCCATCGGCCATTCGGCTGAGCGCCAAGGCTACAGAGCGGCGTGAGCCTTCCACATCGTCCGCCAGATCGGCAGCAATGGCGCTGATGGACAGCAGGTCTTCGGAGGCGTTGGCAAGAAGGGCTTCGGTGTCGATATCGGGGGAGACGCTGAAGAGCTGATGTTTGCGGCGCTTGCGCGGTTTTTCATGGGGTGGGAAGTAGTAGGAAAAGACGCGGTCGGCGGCTTCCTTGAGTTTTTCGGATTCGAGGGATGCTTGGGAATCGGTGTCAGTGTTATCTGCTGGGTTGGGCGTTACCTTGGACATAATGAGTTTCCGCTTACAGATTGGAGTTGGCCCATTCGTTATGAATGGCGCTTTTGCGCCCTTTTTTGGGGTTTCCAGTCCCAGTCACTGGATGTGCAGCGACACGCAAACGATAAGGACCAACGCAAAACCGCACCAGTCGGCGGGTTCCGGCATTGCTGTAGGCAGCGACGCCAGACTGCGTAGCCTCTCACCACTCCTGCGGACAAACTTTTAAACACAAAATCCCAAGCTGTCGGACCTTCCGACAAGCCCCCTCGCCACAAAGGTTTCTGCGTTAGGTTGAAGATTCCCAAAAAGGGACCTATCGTTCCTTTTTTGGGACTTATCGGTCGTTGCCGTGAAAAACCTGTCATTGAGCGAAGCTTTGTTCACCACCACCCAGCAAAAAGTGCTCGGCCTGCTGTTTGGTAAACCCGACCGAAGTTTTTACGCCAACGAGATCGCCCGCTGGGCTCAAGTGGGTAAAGGCAGCCTCATGCGCGAGCTGGATCGGTTGCAGCGGGCAGGCGTGCTGACCATGACCCGTCAGGGCAACCAAACCCACTATCAAGCCAATCCCGACTGCCCGATCTATGCGGAACTGCTGGGCATCGCCCGCAAAACCTTTGGTATTGCCGAACCTCTGCGTCAGGCGCTCCAACCCTTTGCCGAACAGATCACCTGGGCATTTGTGTACGGCTCTATCGCCAAGGATCAGGCAAACGCATCCAGTGACATTGATCTCATGCTGATCGGCGAGGGCCTGCACTACAGTGAAGTGATGGAGCGGCTTATACCGATGGAGGAGCAGTTGGGCCGCGTCCTCAACCCGACGCTCTACACCCCCGACGACTGGGCCGCGAAACTGGCCGCTGAAAATAGTTTTGTCGTGCGGGTAGCGCAGCAGGACAAGATCAATCTGATGGGGGGAAACCCTTTGGAGTCCAAGGATGGGCAGCAACGAGAATCTGGAAAACCTGTTACGTAGCGGTGGACTGAAAGCTGAGCCGCCGGATCGCAAGGAATGCGAAGGGCTGATGCGTTCGGTTGTGGATCGATTGAAAGACGCGCAAACGTCTTCGCTTTCCTTCGCGAGTCGTTTCGACCTGGCTTACAACGCTGCCCATGCCCTTGCACTGACGGCTCTTCGCTTGTGCGGCTACCGTTCAGACAAGCGATATCTGGTGTTTCAGTGCCTGATTCATACAGCTGATATTGGCAAAGTACAGGTTCGGCTATTCGCCCTGTGTCATGAGCGACGAAACCTGGCGGAGTACGAAGGCTATATGGATGAAGATCCGGCGTTGTTGGCGCAACTATTGGAAAGCACCGAGCAGCTTCAGATTCGCGTGCAGCAGCAGATGACCGGACTGTAATGCTCCGCCATTGAAAACTGCGGGGATTATTTCTGGCCTCTTCGCGGGCAAGCCTCGCTCCGGATTGGTGTGATATGCGGTTTCTGTGAACGACATATACCCGTAGGAGCGAGGCTTGCCCGCGATGCAGGCGACATGGCCGAAAATCAAGATCAAAAGATCGCAGCCTTCAGCAGCTCCTACGGGGGTGTCGTGTTCTGAAACATTGCGCTTTTAACCTTCAGGCCTGAGCCTTACGCGATGTTGCAACGAACGTTGAGGTGAGCAATACATGTATCACGGGGAAAGATTGAACGCCTGGACGCATCTGGTCGGGGCGGTGGCAGCGGTGGTCGGGGTGGTGTGGATGCTGGTGATTGCTGGCATGGACGGTAGCCCGTGGAAGATCGTCAGCGTGGCGATTTACGGGTTCACCTTGTTGGTGCTTTACAGCGCGTCGACCGTTTACCACAGCGTGCGTGGGCGCAAGAAAGCGATCATGCAGAAGGTCGATCACTTTTCGATCTACCTGTTGATTGCCGGCAGCTACACGCCATTCTGTCTCGTGACGCTACGCGGGCCGTGGGGCTGGACGCTGTTCGGGATTGTCTGGGGATTGGCGCTGATCGGCATCCTGCAAGAGATCAAACCGCGTTCGGAGGCGCGGATTCTGTCGATCGTGATCTACGCGGTGATGGGCTGGATCGTGCTGGTGGCGGTCAAACCGTTACTGGCGGCGTTGGGCAGTACGGGTTTCGCCTGGCTGGCGTCGGGCGGCGTGCTGTACACCGTGGGCATTATCTTTTTTGCGCTGGATAGTCGTTTGCGCCATGCCCACGGGATCTGGCACCTGTTCGTGATCGCCGGGAGTTTGCTGCATTTCGTGGCGATTCTGTTTTATGTCCTTTGAGGCCTCTAAGGGATCAAGCGATCCAGCTGCGCCTGCGCCCGTCGGCTGAACACCTGCAACAAGTCGCTCAAAGTGTGGGGCGGCGGTTCGTCGGCGCGGGTCACCGCGTACAACGTGATCGGTAACGCTGGCGCCAGAGGTCGAATCGCCGTGGTGGCGGGGGACGCACCAAGCGCGGTAAACGGATCGATCACCGCCAGCCCGGCACCGGATTCCACCATCGCCCGCGCGAGCGAATAGGTCTGCACGGCGATGCGTACCCGTGGCGGCGGATCGACCGCTTCAAGGTAGCTGTCGAGTCTGGCCGCGAGCGGGTCGGCGCTGGACAGGCCGATCAGCGGCGCACCCGCCAGTTCGCTCAACGGCAACGGCTGGCCCAGAGTGTCATCGGCCCAATAACCTGTCGGTGCCAGCGCCACCAGCATCCCGCAGGCCAGAGCTTGCGCCTTCAGGCCCGGATGATCCGGGCGCTGCAAGGTCAGCGCGACATCCACTTCGCGCATCAACAAATTCTGCATCAGCTCACGGCTGTGGGCGCTGGACAGTTCGCAGACGATGTCCGGGTAGCGTTGCGTCCATTCGTTGATGGCCGGCGGCAGCAGCGACAGGGCCAGCGCCGGGATCGCGCCGATCCGTACGCTGTGACCCGGCTCGCGCCGCAGGCTCTGGGCCAGACGTCGTACGCCTTGCAGGCTTTCGGTGACCTTGTCGACTTCGCGCTCAAGTTCCAGCGCTTCAGGCGTGGCCTGCAATTTACCGCGTACCCGCAGGAATAACGGGAAGCCCAGTTGCTGCTCGGCGTGTTGCAGCATTTTGCTCACCGCCGGTTGCGATACGTGCAGCAACTGTGCGGCGCCACTGACCGAGCCGGTCTGGCGAATGGCCTGGAAAATCTCGATGTGTCGCAGTCGCATGGCAAGTCCATAACCTTTATTTATGGGGCAGGCATCTTTAAGCATTGTTCAACGGCTGTCACCTGGTCCTAACCTGAAGCCTGTTTCAACAACGGTTAAGGACAGACATGGCTCAGCGGGTTTGCATTATCGGTGGCGGCGTCATCGGGCTGACGACGGCTTACGCACTGATTCGCGACGGCATCGACGTGACCCTGATCGAGGCCCGGGATTCGCTGGGCAGCGAGACCAGCTTCGCCAACGGCGGCCAGTTGTCCTACCGTTACGTCGCGCCACTGGCCGATGCCGGCGTACCGTTGCAGGCGCTTGGCTGGATGCTGCGCGGTGACTCGCCGTTGAAGCTGCGTCCGCGCCTGGACCCGGCGCAATGGCGCTGGATGGCGTCCTTCCTGGCGGCCTGCCGTCGTTCGGTGAATCAGCGCAACGGCGCGCACCTGCTGCGTCTGGCGCTGCTGAGCCAGTCCACGCTGCAAGGCTGGCGCGACGAAGACCGTCTCGACGGTTTTGACTGGCGGCGCAACGGCAAACTGGTGACGTTTCGTGAAGCCGCCAGTTTCGAACACGCTCGCCGTGGACTGGCTGATCCGCGACAGCAGCACGTGCTGTCGCGGGCCGAATGTGCCCAACTGGAGCCTGCACTCGCCGAGGCGCCGTTTGTGGGAGCGATTTATACGCCTGACGAAGAAGTCGCCGATTGCCATGCTTTCTGCCAGCAACTGCTGGCTCGACTCCAGGCGTCGGGGCGTTGCGAGTTTTTGCTCGGGCGCAAGGTCACCGGCATTCGCCACGCGGACGGCGCGGTGCAGGCCGTCGAAATAGGTTCGCAAGTGCTGCCTGTCGAGCAACTGGTGATTGCCGCCGGTCATCGCAGTCCGGCGCTGGCGCTGCCCGGCATGAACTTGCCGCTGTATCCGCTCAAGGGCTACAGCCTGACCTTGCCGATCCGCGCCGAACATCGCGCGCCGGAGCTGAGCATCACCGATTACAACCGCAAGATCGTTTACGCCCGCATCGGTGAACAACTGCGCGTGGCGGCGATGGTCGATATTGTCGGTTTCGACCCGGCACTCGACCCCAAACGTCTGGCGCTGATCAAGCGCCAGGCGCAGGAAACCTTACCGAATGCTGGCGATTACGACGCCGCCATCGAATGGGCCGGCATGCGCCCGGCCACCCCCAGCGGCGTGCCGTTGATCGGGGCCACGGCGTACCGCAACCTGTGGCTCAACCTCGGCCATGGCGCCCTGGGTTTTACCCTGGCCTGTGGCAGCGCCCGGTTGCTCAGCGAGTTGATCGCCCGACGCGCACCTTCAATCGAAATGCAGGGCCTCGCCCCCCGCGTCGCCTGACTTGAAAAGGAAAAACCGATGAACATCAACCGAATCAACAGCAACAGCCGCCTCTCTGGCGCGGTGACCTTTGGCGATCTGGTGTTTCTCTCGGGACAGGTTCCGGGTGACAGCACCGACGTCACCGGACAAACCGCCGAAGTGCTGGCGAAGATTGACGCGTTGCTGGCCGAAGCTGGCAGCGACAAGGATCATCTGCTTAACGCGACCATTTACCTGAATGACATTGGCCGCGATTTCGCCGCCATGAACGAGGTCTGGTCGCAGTGGCTGTCACCGGGCAACGCGCCGACCCGCACCACCTTGCAGGCGCAACTGGCCCGTCCAGAGGTGCTGGTGGAAATCACCGTGATCGCCGCCCGCCGCTAATCGCCTTACCCACAACGGAGAATAACAATGCAAAAAATCACGTTGATCGGCTGCACCCTCGGCCTGCTGCTCGCCAGTCAGGTCCAGGCCAACGAAGCGCCGCTGACCGGCACGCTGAACAAGGTCGCCAATGCCAAGAGCATCACGTTGGGCTATCGCGACGCGTCGGTGCCATTCTCCTACGTGGGTGATCACACGGGGCAGCCGATGGGCTATTCGGTGGACCTGGCGAGCAAGATTGTCGAGCGCATCAAGCAAAAACTCGATCAGCCGGATCTGCAGGTGAAGTACAACCTGGTGACCTCGCAAACGCGCATTCCACTGGTGCAGAACGGCACGGTCGACCTTGAGTGCGGCTCCACTGGCGTGACTGCCGAGCGCATGCAGCAAGTGGCGTTTTCCTACGGGTTCATCTACGTGAAGGGGCAGTTGCTCACGGCGAAGGACAGCGGCATCAAGAGTTTCGCCGACTTGCGCGGCAAGAATGTCGTGACCACTGCGGGCACCACCAACGAGCGGTTTCTGAAGAGCTACAACGTCGATAACAAGATCGATATGTTCGTGATCAGCGCCAAGGACCACGGCGAAGCCTTCCAGATGCTGCAGTCAGGTCGGGCGGCGGCGTTCTACATGGATGATGCGCTGCTTTACGGCGAACGCGCCAAGGCCCGCGATCCGCATAATTGGGTGGTAGTGGGCGAGGAGCAGTCGCGGGAAATCTACAGCTGCATGGTGCGCAAGGATGATCCGCAGTTTCTTGAGTTGGTGAACTCGACCCTTGCCGATCTGTACAGCTCGGGCGAGATCAACGGCATCTATCAGCGCTGGTTCCAGCAACCGATTCCACCCAAAGGCCTGAACCTGGAATTCCCGATGACCAGCGAGCTGAAGGCAATCATCGCCAAACCGGTGAGTGACCCGGTGCAATAGTTTCTGAACGATCAGATTCTGTTTTATGTCTTGTAGACCGCGTCGCGGGCCTTCGCGAGCAAGCCCGCTCCCACATTTGATCTCTGAACGACACAGATCAAGTGTGGGAGCGGGCTTGCTCGCGAAGAGGTCCTAGAAGTCGCCCCAAAGCTGTTGGGCAACCGCCAACGCTACCACCGGCGCGGTTTCGGTGCGCAACACGCGAGGGCCGAGGCGGGCGGCGTGAAAACCGCCAGCCTTGGCCTGCTCGACTTCAGCGTCGGACAACCCGCCTTCCGGGCCGATCAAAAACGCGAGCGTCGCCGGTTTCGCATGGCTCACCAACGGCTCGGCCACCGGATGCAGCACCAACTTCAATTCTGCCTGAGTCTGCTTCAGCCAATCGGCCAGCAGCAGCGGCGGATGAATCACCGGCACCCGTGAACGCCCGCACTGCTCGCAAGCGCTGATCGCAACCTGACGCCAGTGCATCAGGCGTTTGTCGGCACGTTCGTCTTTCAGCCGGACTTCACAGCGGTCGCTGAAGATCGGGGTGATTTCAGTGACACCCAACTCGGTGGCTTTCTGAATCGCCCAGTCCATCCGCTCGCCACGGGACAAGCCCTGGCCGAGATGGATCGACAAGGGCGACTCGACCTGCCCGGCGAAGCTTTCATCGATCTGCACGACGACGCGCTTCTTGCCGACCTCCACCAGCGTGGCGCGAAACTCCTGGCCCGAACCGTCGAACAGTTGCAACGCATCACCCTCGGCCATGCGCAGAACGCGGCTGATGTAATGGGCCTGGGCCTCGGGCAACTCGTGTTCGCCGGTGCTCAAGGGGGCGTCGATAAAGAAGCGGGACAGTCTCATGCTGGGTCTCTAAAAATTGGATGGTCTTTAGCCCGGATCGCGGAAGCCCGGGTGGAAGTCTTTCGGCACCGCCACGCTAACGCTATCGCGAGTCGCGATGTCGATACCCTCGCTGGCCACTTCGGCCAGAAAGTCGATCTGTTCAGGCGTGATCACGTATGGCGGCAGGAAGTACACCACGCTGCCCAACGGTCGAAGTAAAGCACCACGCTCCAACGCATGCTGGAACACTTTCAAGCCGCGACGTTCCTGCCACGGATAAGCTTCCTTGGTGGCCTTGTCCTTGACCATCTCGATGGCCAGCACCATGCCGGTCTGGCGCACTTCCGAAACGTTCGGGTGATCGGCCAGGTGCGCAGTGGCGCTGGCCATGCGCTGAGACAGGGCCTTGTTGTTCTCGATGACGTTGTCTTCTTCGAAGATATCCAACGTCGCCAATGCCGCCGCGCACGCCAGCGGATTGCCGGTGTAGCTGTGGGAGTGCAGGAAGGCGCGCAGGGTCGGGTAGTCGTCGTAGAAAGCGCTGTAGACATCTTCGGTGGTCACGCAGGCCGCCAACGGCAGGTAACCGCCGGTCAGGGCCTTGGACAGGCACAAGAAGTCCGGGCGGATGCCGGCCTGCTCGCAGGCGAACATCGTCCCGGTGCGGCCGAAGCCGACGGCGATTTCGTCGTGGATCAAGTGCACGCCATAGCGGTCGCAGGCTTCGCGCAGCAGTTTCAGGTACACCGGGTGGTACATGCGCATGCCGCCGGCGCCCTGAATCAGTGGCTCGACGATGACTGCCGCGACGGTGTCGTGATTCTCGGCCAGGGTTTGTTCCATGGCGGCGAACATGTTGCGCGAGTGTTCTTCCCAGCTCATGCCTTCCGGGCGCAGGTAGCAATCGGGGCTCGGCACCTTGATGGTGTCCAGCAGCAGCGCCTTGTAGGTTTCGGTGAACAGCGGCACGTCGCCCACCGACATCGCCGCCATGGTTTCGCCGTGGTAGCTGTTGGTCAGGGTGACGAAGCGCTTCTTGTTCGGCTGGCCGCGGTTGAGCCAGTAGTGAAAGCTCATTTTCAGCGCGACTTCGATGCAGGACGAACCGTTATCGGCGTAGAAGCATCGGGTCAGGCCTTCCGGCGTCATCTTCACCAGGCGCTCGGACAACTCAATGACCGGCTGATGGCTGAAACCAGCGAGGATCACGTGTTCCAGCTGACCGACCTGGTCCTTGATGCGCTGGTTGATCCGCGGGTTGGCGTGACCAAACACGTTGACCCACCAGGAGCTGACGGCGTCGAGGTAACGTTTGCCTTCGAAGTCTTCCAGCCAGACGCCTTCACCGCGTTTGATCGGGATCAGCGGCAGCTGTTCGTGGTCTTTCATCTGGGTGCAGGGATGCCACAACACCGCAAGATCGCGTTGCATCCACTGATTATTCAGGCCCATTTTCAGTCTCCTCGAGGCGGCTCGCGACGTGCGCGGGCAAACAATCGCGCAAGCCTATGCAATGCGTGACGTGGGGACAACCCATTGTGTGGATTGAGCTACTTTGTATAGGTGGATAGACGTCGCTGGCGGCCTTTTGATGGCTGACGTATTCTTCGCGGTTCTTTGAGTCGTCTGACTCGTAAAACCGCTATTTCCTACGTGTATTTCCGGAGTTCGCTGAATGTCTGCTGGTTGGCTGCGCGCCTGTGCGCTGGTGATGTTGGGGCTGTTCAGCGTGTCTGCGCTGGCCAAGGATAAAACGGCGATCGTGATCGGCGGAGGGCTGTCTGGCCTCACCGCGGCTTACGAACTGCAAAACAAGGGCTGGCAGGTGACCCTGCTGGAAGCCAAGCCGAGCATGGGCGGTCGCTCCGGCATGGCCACCAGTGAGTGGATCGGCAACGACAAGACCCAACCGGTTCTGAACAAGTACGTATCGACCTTCAAGCTGAGCACCACGCCGGCCCCTGAGTTCGTGCGGACCCCGGGCTACCTGATTGACGGTGAGTATTTCACTGCCGCCGATCTGGCAACCAAGCAGCCGGCCACCAGCGACGCGCTCAAGCGCTACGAAAAGACCCTGGACGATCTGGCGCGCTCGATCGAAGACCCGCAGAACCCGGCGGCCAACAGCACGCTGTTCGCGCTGGACCAGATTAACGTGGCCAACTGGCTCGACCGTCTGAATCTGCCGGCCACGGCTCGTCAGTTGGTGAATCAGCAGATTCGTACCCGTTATGACGAACCATCGCGCCTGTCGCTGTTGTACTTCGCACAGCAAAGCCGCGTTTACCGTGGAGTTGCCGACCGTGACCTGCGTGCTTCGCGTCTGCTCGGTGGCAGCCCGGTGCTGGCACAGGCCTTCGTCAAACAACTGAAAACCATCAAGACCAGCTCCCCGGTCTCGGCGATCACCCAAGACAAGGACGGCGTGACCGTCAAAGTCGGCAGCGTTGGCTATCAGGCTGACTACGTCGTCGTGGCCGTGCCATTGCGCGCCCTGAACAAGATCCAGATGACTCCGTCGCTGGATGCCCAGCACATGGGCGCGATCAAGGGCACCAACTACGGTTGGCGCGACCAGATCATGCTGAAGTTCAAGACGCCAGTGTGGGAAAGCAAGGCGCGGATGACCGGCGAGATCTACAGCAACGCCGGTCTGGGCATGTTGTGGGTTGAGCCGGCACTGAAGGGCGGCGCCAATGTGGTGATCAACCTGTCCGGCGACAACGCGCGCGTGATGCAGGCTTTCGGCGACAAGCAGATGGTCGATCAGGTGTTGATCCGTCTGCACGCCTTTTATCCACTGGCGCGCGGTTCGTTCACCGGTTACGAAATCCGCCGTTACAGCACCGACCCATCGATGGGCGGCGCTTACCTGGCGTTCGGCCCTGGCCAGATCAGCAAGTACTGGCGTCTGTGGGAACGTCCGATTCAGCGTGTAGCCTTTGCTGGCGAACACACCGACACGTTGTACCCGGGCACGCTGGAAGGTGCATTGCGCACCGGTCAGCGGGCAGCCAGTCAGGTAGAAGACCTGGCGGCCGGCAAGTCGTTTGAACCGGCGAAAGTTGTTCCGGCAGCGACCGTTGCGGCGGCCGGCGCGGTGGCAGCGAAGAAAGGTAACTTCTTCAGCAACCTGTTCGGTGGTTCTGACGACAAACCGGCACCGGTCAAGGCGCCAGAGCCAGTGGCTCCGGTTGCTCCGGCACCGGCTCCAACACCTGAGCCGGCCCCAGCGCCAGCGCCAGTCGAAGCGCCGAAACCAGCGGCACCGGTGAAAGCCGAACCCGCTAAAAAAGCCCCGGCCAAAACTCCGGCGAAGAAACCGGCAGCCAAGACCGAGGCGAAAAAAGCCTCGGCCAAGGCTCCGGTGAAAAAAACTGAGCCGGCGAAGAAACCAGCAGCCAAACCGGCGGCGACTACTGAGACCAATGCTCAGTAACGTTCAGGCGTAAAAAAAGCGCGGCTCAAGGGCCGCGCTTTTTTTTGACCATTTATCAAGCGTGAGACGTCCCGGTTTTGCCTGTGTAGTTGCCAGGAGTCGCACAATCCATGATCCCGGTCCTACACGCCTCGGTGATATCTCAGATACTTCCCACAAAGCAATCAGAAGCAAATGATAGATAACGCCTGACGTTGAGTTTTATGCTCTTCAAAAAACTGGAGGTCATATGAAAGCACTTACAGTAATGATTGTATTGATCGCACTTGCTGGCTGTGCAAATGGCCATTTTTTTCCTAAAGGATATAACCATGAACTGGCCTATAAATGCGATATAGATCCGTACAGCCCTGATTGCTTACAGCCGCCTCCAGTATTCAAAGGTCCTTAGACAAATAAGGCATATATCATAATTAGAGTGGACCTAATGAGAACTTCCATTCATAAATCTTTGTGCCCGTCGGTAGCACTTTGACAAAATGCTCGCTTGGCTTTGGAATACGACCAGGGACAAATCCAAAGCGAGCCCAGCACAGATTTCCCGTGCGCTGATCGTAAATGACCAGATTCCCATCATCTTGAATAGCCATACAAGCGTTGTGCCAAAGCGATTTATCAATACTGTGAGTGCTTTCAGCGATCCATAAACGCCTTCTGAACGGATCATAAAGAAAACCACTATTGCTGATCACAAACCGCAGAGGCTCACGCATTTTTTTCTGATACAAGGTTCTGCTATAAATCTGATTGCCATCTGCAATCCAGACTATAGCGCCATTATCCGTGATGACTAAATTTCCATCAGCTTGCAATACCAATCGAAATCGACTGTTTGGAGACATGAGATACTGGCCCGGCGACATCGATTGATTGGGAGGCAGCACCGGAGAACCACTTGCTTGAAATTGTGTAGTAGCCATATTTTTTCCTTACCTAATGAGTTGTAGAGCCCTCATGGAATCAGGTTCAAATACGGAAATGGCTATACATATTTGTCGCTTGGCTAAAAAAATCATCGCTGGTTGGCGTGAAACAGAAAACGAAACGGCAGCAGTCGTGTGCTCTGGATCGGTGAAGGCTGAGGCTGCCAAGAATACACCGGCCAAAGCTCCGGCGAAAAAAACTGAACCGGCGAAGACGCCAGCGACCAGACCGGCACCGACTTCGGAGATCAAGGCTCAGTAGCGTTCCGGCAAAAAAGCGCGGCTCAAGGGCCGCGCTTTTTTTACCGGAAAAAAACCTGAGCAGAAAATCGAATAAACCTTTTGCTACAGGTGTTCATTGGTTTGTATTCACTTTTTTTCACAATTTGGCGCCTTTAATCTTTCCTTAACTCCCCTATTTCAGACTCTTTATCGTATTTCTCGATATTTCAAAGCGAAATTTTCCGCTTTAAATCGATAGATAACTCGATAGTCTTGGTCGCAGTTCTCACAGGATTTGGGTAATGCAGCTACGTAATTCTTCTTCGCGCTACGGTTGGGTCAGCATTTTCATGCACTGGGGCGTGGCGCTGGTGGTCTTCGGTCTGTTTGCGTTGGGTTTGTGGATGGTCGGTCTCGACTACTACAGCGTCTGGCGCAAAGACGCGCCCGACTTGCACAAGAGCATTGGCCTGGTGTTGTTAGCCGTCATGGTTCTACGGGTGCTGTGGCGTTACATCAGCCCACCACCACCCACGCTTGAAAGCTATAGCCGCATGACGCGCATTGGCGCCAAGTTCGGCCATTCGTTCCTGTATCTCAGTCTGTTTGCTGTGATGATTGCCGGTTACCTGATTTCCACCGCAGAAGGTGTCGGGATTCCGGTGTTTGGCCTGTTTGAAGTTCCTGCATTGATTTCCGGACTACCGGATCAGGCAGACACCGCCGGTGTGATTCATCTGTATCTGGCGTGGGTGCTGGTCATTTTTTCCGGCCTCCATGCGTTGGCAGCATTGAAGCACCACTTTATCGATCGTGATGCGACCCTGACGCGAATGCTGGGCCGCAAAGCTTGAAGCTCAACCTCGACTCCAAAGGAATAGAAAGCATGTTGAAAAAGACTCTCGCCGCTCTGGCAATCGGTTCTGCTCTGCTGTCCGCCAATGTGATGGCGGCTGACTACGTCGTCGACAAGGAAGGCCAGCACGCCTTCGTTGACTTCAAGATCAGCCACCTGGGCTACAGCTTCATCACCGGTACCTTCAAGGATATCGACGGCAAGTTCAGCTTCGACGCTGCCAAGCCAGAAGACAGCAAGATCGAGTTCAACGTGAACACCGCCAGCGTGTTCACCAACAACGCCGAGCGCGACAAGCACATCGCCAGCGGCGATTTCCTGAACGCGAGCACATTCGCTAAAGCGACGTTTGTTTCCACCAGCGTCAAATCCACCGGCAAAAACGCCGCTGGCAAAGACACTGCGGATGTGAACGGGGACCTGACCATTGCTGGCGTGACCAAGCCAATCGTGGTCAAGGCCACTTTCCTGGGTGAAGGCAAGGATCCATGGGGCGGCTACCGTGCCGGCTTCGAAGGCACTACCAACCTCAAACGCTCCGATTTCGGCAAGCAGAAAGACCTGGGCCCACAGTCCGACGCGGTCGAGCTGTACGTTACGTTTGAAGGTGTGAAAGCGAAGTAACTTTCGCTGCTAAAACAAAAACGCCCCCGATCTTGCGATCGGGGGCGTTTTTTATTGCCTGGCGCAATACGCACAGGCGATGAGATCAAGTGTGGGAGCGGGCTTGCTCGCGAAAGCGGTGGGTCAGTCGCCATCAATGTTGAATGTTCAACCGCTTTCGCGAGCAAGCCCGCTCCCACATTTGTTCTTTGGTGAATCCGGTATTTGCGCTTGACTTCAGGGCCGCTACGCAGAAAAAAAATGCCCCTGATCTCGCGATCAGGGGCATTTTTTATGGCTGCGTTAAATCAGCGATTGCGGGTCAGCAACGCTGGTTTCTCGCCGCGCGGACGGCCTGGCAGTTGATCAAGTTGCTCAGGAGTCGGGAAACGATCGGTTTTCGACTCCTTGTGAATGATCTTCGGTGCCGGGCCGCGCGGGTTTTGCACGGCCGGCTCCGAACGCGGCTGGTCGTCGGTACGAGCCGGGCGACGGTTGCGGGACTCTTCGCGACGGGCCTGGCCGTCACGTGGAGCACCGTTGCGTGGGCCGCTGCGCTTGGCCGGCGGGGTGCCGGTGGTGGCGCCATCGCTGCTGCGTGGACCGCTTTGACGACCCTGAGGCTTGCCGCCGCCAGTGCGCGGAGCACCTGCACCTGCACCTGCGCCAGATGCGGCGCCTTGTGCCGGAGCACCCGGACGGCGACCACGGCCCTGAGCCGGTTTGGCTTGAGGAACGTAGTCGACGCGGTTACCGAAGTTATCGATATCGTCGTCCAGGAACTCGTCCGGAGCACGGTCCGCAGCAGCAGCGCGTGGCGCTGGACGCTGTTGCTCGCGAGCCGGAGTGCCTTCGCGTGGCTTGTGTTCACGCGCCGGGCGATCACCGCGGCCAGTGGCTGCAGGTTTTTCCTTGCCGCCCTTGTCCTTGCCTTTGTCTTTACGCCCGCCGCCACCGCCGGTGCCGTTCGGACCGTCGCCGCGCGGGCCACGTGGGTTGCGCGGGTTACGCACATCCGGACGCTCGCGGACTTCTGGTTTCTCGGCTTCTACAGCGCTGGAATCGAAGCCCATCAGGTTGCCGTCGGCAATCTTCTGCTTGGTCATGCGCTCGATGCTTTTCAGCAGCTTTTCTTCATCCGGTGCGACCAGCGAGATCGCTTCGCCTGAACGACCGGCACGGCCGGTACGGCCGATACGGTGAACGTAGTCTTCGTCGACGTTTGGCAGTTCGAAGTTGACCACGTGTGGCAACTGATCGATGTCCAGGCCGCGAGCGGCGATGTCGGTGGCGACCAGGATGCGCACTTCGCCGGCCTTGAAGTCGGCCAGGGCTTTGGTGCGAGCGTTCTGGCTCTTGTTACCGTGGATCGCAACGGCGCTCAGGCCGTGTTTGTCCAGGTATTCGGCCAGACGGTTGGCGCCGTGCTTGGTGCGGGTGAACACCAACACCTGTTCCCAGGCACCTGCGGTGATCAAGTGCGCCAGCAACGAACGCTTGTGGCTGGCGGCCAGGCGGAATACGCGCTGTTCGATACGCTCGACCGTGGTGTTCGGTGGCGTGACTTCGATGCGTTCCGGGTTGTGCAGCAGCTTGCCGGCGAGGTCGGTGATGTCTTTGGAGAAAGTTGCCGAGAACAGCAGGTTCTGACGTTTGCTCGGCAGACGGGCCAGGACCTTTTTCACGTCATGGACGAAGCCCATGTCCAGCATGCGGTCGGCTTCGTCCAGCACGAGGATTTCCACGTGGGACAAATCGACGCTGCCTTGGCCGGCGAGGTCGAGCAGGCGGCCGGGGCAGGCCACCAGCACGTCAACACCGCGGGACATGGCCTGAACCTGTGGGTTCATGCCGACGCCGCCGAAGATGCAGGCGCTGACGAACTTCAGGTCACGGGCATAGACCTTGAAGCTCTCGTGTACTTGAGCCGCGAGTTCGCGGGTTGGGGTCAGGACCAGTACGCGCGGTTGGCGCGGGCCGTGACGCTGGGATTTGTCCGGGTGACCGTTGGGGAACAACCGCTCCAGAATCGGAAGGGCGAAGCCGCCGGTTTTACCAGTACCTGTCTGAGCCGCGACCATCAGGTCGCGACCTTGCAACACGGCGGGAATGGCCCGCTGTTGCACCGGAGTAGGCTCGGTATAGCCCGCTGCCTCGATGGCGCGGACTAAAGCCTCGGAGAGACCGAGGGAAGCAAAGGACATGAGTAATCCTGTTTTAGTTAGGGCTTGGCCCAATGGGAGTCTTGCCTGGCGCGAATGGCGTTTAAGAGGAACGCAATCCCGTCCGGTCCTGCTGGGCCAAGAAGGCTCATCTGGAGTGCTCGCGCGGGCTGAAAAGCTGCGCTGTAGCGGGGTCGAGATGCCTTGAACAAGTCCGAGCGTCCGGGCGTGAGCCTGGCGGGAAGGCCGGAGTATAACAGAGCAATCACTGCGCGCCGATTTCCTGCTGCTCAACGGTTTTTCCGCTGGCGGCGGTGGCTCTGGTGGTTTTTACCTCGGCCGCCGGGTCGGCGCCATAACGGGCGCTCAGTTCAGCGTACGCGGGCTCGCGCTTGAAGCGTCTGAGTTCGGCGCCGAAGCGCTGCACCAACAAGTCCATGCCGGCGTTGCGGCGCACTGCCAGAAACTGGCTCTGGTGGCTGATGACGGTCGGGTTTTCGGTAATCTTGTCGCGGATGCCCAATTCGTCGAGCAAGTGCTGTCCGACCCGGCGATCAGTGATGAGCAGGTCGATCCGCCCGCGCACCAGTTTGCCGAAATTGGCTTCATGGGTCGGCGCCGGTTCGTGAGTGAACAGGGTCGATTCACGAAAGTCCTGGCTGTACAGATAGCCTGGGGAGGTGCCTATGGTCAGCCCTTTCAGGTCGGCCAGGGTGCGAAAAGGGCGGGGCCGCTCATTGGCGTAGAACATCACGAACTCCACTTCAGAGAGCGGCTCGCCCGGGTAGAGCAGGGTGGCGTCGCGCTCATCGCTGTGGAAGATGTCCAGCGCGCCGTCTGCCTGGCCCGTTTCGAGCATCGACAGGCAGCGTTTCCACGGCAGGAACTGCCATTCCACTTCGATGCCCAGGCGTTTGAAGACGATGGCGGTGGTTTCGTAGTCCAGTCCCAGGGATTTGCCGTTTTCCTCATACACGTAAGGTGCCCAGGGCTCGGTGACAATGCGCAGCTTCTCGCCCCGAGCGGCGAAGCTCAGGCAAGTAAAAAGCAGAACTGTCAGCAACTGGGCAATAACGGGCATGGCCTGAGGTTAGTACTCTCAGGGCCTAATGAGAAGCTCGGGCGAGCATGTTTAGCGTTGTCCTTGAGATAGATTGCGCGCAGGCCTCTATTTATCGGCCGAATTGAGCAAGTGGTCGTGGATAGCTTTGCGTCGACCGCCCAGGATCAGTCGTACCAATTCCCTGTCGAACCAGCGTTCGAGCAAGTGCTGAGTGACCGGCTTGCCGAGGCGCTCTTCCTGGTTTTGCAGCGCCTTGTCCCACCACACCGGCCCACAGGCCTTGTCGAACTCATTGTGGTGTTCATAGCAGCCATAGAGGATCTCGCGGATGAACTGACGCAGATGTTTGGGCAGTGCCAGGGTGATGAGTTTGTAGAGCATTCGCTGGGCCCATGGCGGTCGTGGCAGATGAGCTGACACGCGGCGAGTATCGTCCAATGCTGCCTGACTGGTCGGGTTCTTGGCGTGTTTGACGAGCCAGGCTTTAACCTTGGCCCTGAACAACTGCTTGCGGCTCCAGTAGTGATGGATCAGGTCCGGGCACTTATTGATCTGCATCGTGCGATAGGCCGCGACCGACAGGCAGAACTCTTCAAGGGTATAAGCCCCCTGTGCCATAGGAAACAATTCGTCGATCAAGGCAATGGAGTGATCGAGCACCTGTGCGTCCTGCTGGTGCAACCCGATCACGCCGGAGTTGAGCAGCATCATCTGATCGTCAGCCAGGCCTTTGTTCAAAAGCGTACTCGACAGCGCACTGTAGAGCACGTTCTCCTTATTGGTGCCGTATTGGGTGTAGTAGTCGTTGCACAGCAGAGTGCCGGGTTGCACGCGATTGAACAGTTCGACGGGTGAACAATGGAAGAACGTGTCAGTGTCGATCAGCAATGCGACTTCCGACTCCTCAAGCACCTTGCGCAACGCCACATGCTTGGCTCGAAAGTGATAGCCATGGGGTTCGTTCCAGCGGCGACGAGTAGGCTCGTCAAGGGGGCGCACTCGTACCGGCAGGTGCTCGTAGGGCTGCGGGTTGTCACTGAAAACCTGGATGTCGAGCGCTGAGTGGGGCGTTTCACGCAGCCAGGCCAAGGCACTCGCGATGCTGAACACGGCTTCCTGGTGGTACGTCTGGGAGCCGAAAACCAAATAAACCAGTTGAGGGCGTGGTGAGGACTCAGTCATCATTGAGAACAACATTCCCTGGGTCTTTTGAATATAAAAGGCCCTCAGAAGAGGGCCTTGGGATGAGGCGTGGAGTCTATCAGCGCGGTAGCTTCAGATTGTTCCACACGGCCAGGCTCGCTTCGGCCTGGTTCAGGGTATAGAAATGCAAACCCGGTGCTCCGCCCTGCAACAAACGTTCACACATTTCAGTAATAACCTGTTCACCGAAACGCTGAATGCTTGAGGTGTCGTCGCCGTAGGCTTCCAGCTGCTTGCGGATCCAGCGCGGGATTTCCGCACCGCAGGCATCGGAGAAGCGCGCCAGCTTGCTGTAGTTGGTGATCGGCATGATCCCCGGAACAATCGGGATGTTCACGCCCATCGCCCGTACACGCTCGACGAAGTAGAAGTAGCTGTCGGCGTTGAAGAAGTACTGGGTGATCGCACTGTCGGCGCCAGCGTTGGCCTTGCGCACGAAGTTGGTCAGATCGTCTTCGAAATTGCGCGCTTGCGGGTGCATTTCCGGATAGGCGGCGACTTCGATGTGGAAATGATCGCCGGTTTCTTCACGAATGAATTCAACCAGGTCATTGGCGTGGCGCATTTCACCACTGGCCATGCCCATGCCGGAAGGCAGGTCACCGCGCAGGGCAACGATACGGGTGATGCCGGCTGCCTTGTATTGGGTCAGCAGGCCGCGCAAGTCGTCCTTGCTGTCGCCAACGCAGGACAAATGCGGTGCGGCAGGTACTTTGACTTCGCTTTCGAGCTGCAACACGGTGTTGAGGGTGCGATCACGTGTCGAACCGCCAGCGCCGTAGGTGCAGGAGAAGAAGTCAGGATTGTAGGTCGCCAGATGACGGGCAGTGGCGATCAGTTTTTCATGCCCAGCGTCGGTCTTCGTAGGGAAGAACTCAAAGCTGTAGCGACGGTCTTCGGACATGGGAATACCCTTTGCAATCGCAAAAGGCGGGCCGGTGATGGCCGGTCCGCCTGGTCAGGATCGGCGGGCGCAAAGCCCGCCGGGTCCAATCAGTAGCGGTAAGCGTGCGGCTTGAACGGACCTTCAACGGTCACGCCGATGTAGTCGGCCTGGGTCTTGGTCAGTTGAGTCACCACGCCGCCGAAACCGCGGACCATTTCCAGGGCCACTTCTTCGTCGAGTTTCTTCGGCAGCACTTCAACGGTCAGGCGCTCGGCTTTCTGGGCTGGCGACAGGTCGGCGTACTTCTGGCCGAACAGGAAGATTTGCGCCAGAACCTGATTGGCGAACGAACCGTCCATGATGCGGCTTGGGTGGCCAGTTGCGTTACCCAGGTTAACCAGACGGCCTTCGGCCAGCAGGATCAGGTAGTCGTCGTTCTGGGCGTCGAACGCGCCAGGACCGGTACGGTGGATTTTGTGAACCTGTGGCTTCACTTCTTCCCATGCCCAGTTCTTGCGCATGAAAGCCGTGTCGATTTCGTTGTCGAAGTGGCCGATGTTGCAGACAACAGCGCGCTTCTTCAGGGCTTTGAGCATGTTTGCGTCGCAAACGTTGACGTTACCGGTGGTGGTCACGATCAGGTCGATCTTGCCCAGCAGCGCTTTGTCGATGCTTGCTTCGGTGCCGTTGTTGATACCGTCGATGAACGGTGAAACCAGCTCGTAACCGTCCATGCAAGCTTGCATGGCGCAGATCGGATCGACTTCGGAGACTTTAACGATCATGCCTTCCTGACGCAGGGACTGGGCCGAACCCTTGCCCACGTCACCGTAACCGATGACCAGCGCTTGCTTGCCGGACAACAGGTGGTCGGTACCACGCTTGATCGCATCGTTGAGGCTGTGACGGCAGCCGTACTTGTTGTCGTTCTTGCTCTTGGTTACCGAGTCGTTGACGTTGATGGCCGGGATTTTCAGCTCGCCCTTGGCCAGCATGTCCAGCAAGCGGTGAACGCCCGTGGTGGTTTCTTCGGTAACGCCGTGGACGCGGTCCAGGATGGCCGGGTATTTCTTGTGCAGCAGCTCGGTCAGGTCGCCGCCGTCGTCGAGGATCATGTTGGCATCCCAAGGCGCGCCATCTTTGAGGATGGTTTGCTCCAGGCACCACTCGTACTCTTCTTCGGTTTCGCCTTTCCAGGCGTAAACCGCGATACCGGCAGCGGCGATAGCGGCAGCGGCCTGGTCCTGAGTCGAGAAAATGTTGCAGGACGACCAGCGCACTTCGGCACCCAGGGCAACCAGGGTTTCGATCAGCACGGCAGTCTGAATGGTCATGTGGATGCAGCCGAGGATTTTCGCGCCTTTGAGCGGCTGCTCACCGGCGTACTTGCGGCGCAGACCCATCAGGGCTGGCATTTCGGATTCGGCGATGATGGTTTCGCGACGGCCCCAGGCAGCCAGGGACATGTCGGCAACTTTGTAATCGTTAAAATCTGCAGGCGTGATAACAGCGCTCATGATGAGCCTCCATTCGTAATGTATGCGAATGGGCGCCGTTGTGCGTTTAGTGTTTGACCGATAACGGTCAAGCAACGCCCCATCCGAGCCTGACAGGTCGAACCTGCTGCAGCGCCCCTCGGACAGGTGGCGGGAAAACGGTATCAACCGAAGATGACCGTTTTGAAACGGAGGCGATTATAGCCGTGTGAGCGATACTTCCAAAGCGTTTCTGTTGGTCAATGTCTGAACGGTAATCGAGACCATAGTCGATGCCTGATAGAGCTCTAGGTCGGGCTCTGCCATGATGCCCACCATCATTCGGCAAGACGCTCAGGAGTGAATATGAATTTCCACACCCGCAAATGGGTAAAACCCGAAGACCTCAACCCCAACGGCACGCTGTTCGGCGGCAGCCTGTTGCGCTGGCTCGACGAAGAAGCGGCGATCTACGCCATCGTCCAACTGGGCAATCAGCGTGTGGTCACCAAGTACATTTCCGAGATCAACTTCGTCAGCGCCTCGCGCCAGGGCGACATCATCGAACTGGGCATCACCGCCACCGAGTTCGGTCGCACCTCAATCACCTTGAAGTGCGAAGTGCGTAACAAGATCACCCGCAAAAGCATTCTGACGGTGGAGAAGATTGTTTTCGTCAATCTGGGTGAAGACGGTTTGCCTGCGGCACACGGTCAAACCGAGATCAAGTACGTCAAAGACCAGTTCAAGGATGATATCGCCAGCGAGTGATATCGGCGGCGCGCCCTTCGCGAGCAAGCCCGCTCCCACATTGGATCTTCAGCGAACACTGTTCCTGTGAACGACTGAGATTAAGGGTGGGAGCGGGCTTGCTCGCGAAAGCGGTGTAACAGTCGATGATGTTTTAACGGGTCAGTGAACAGCTCCGAACCCTGCGTGTCGTACCTACATGACACGCCACCGGTTCCGGAGCTTTATGGACACGCAAAAAGACGGCAAGACCCCGAACCTCTCGCCTGAAGAACAGCACGACGTCGACAGGAGCCAGCCACCGCGGGCGGCGGTGTTGCACGAAATCATCCGCACCCAGGGCGATCAGGAGCTCGAACGCAGCGTCGCCGCCTTGTGGTGGTCGGCGCTGGCCGCCGGCCTGACCATGGGGCTGTCGCTGATGGCCATGGGGCTGCTCAATTCCCGTCTGCCGGACGGCGAAGGCTTCAAGGTGATCGCCAGTTTCGGTTACTGCGCAGGCTTTCTCGCGGTGATCCTCGCCCGTCAGCAGTTGTTCACCGAGAACACCCTGACGGCTGTGCTGCCGATCATGACCAAACCCACACTGAACAATTTCGGTCGATTGCTACGCCTGTGGTCGGTGGTGCTGGTGGGCAACCTCTGCGGCACGTTGCTGGTGGCGTATGTGATGCTGAATCTGCCGATTTTCGACAGCAAGACCGACCTGGCCTTCCTCGATATCGGGCGCAAGATCATGGAGAACGACGCCAGCCAGATGTTCGCCAAAGGCATTGTGTCGGGCTGGATGATCGCCACCATGGTCTGGATGATTCCGTCCATGGAGAGCGCGAAGATGTGGATCATCATCCTCATCACCTACCTCATGGCGTTGGGGGATTTCACCCACATCGTGGTCGGGTCCGCTGAGGTCTCGTATCTGGTGTTTGCCGGCGAGTTGCCGTGGAAGGATTTCTGGCTGGTGTTCGCCGGGCCGACGCTGGCGGGGAACATCATCGGCGGCAGCTTCATCTTCGCGCTGATCAGTCATGCGCAAATTCGCAGCGAGAGCGGGCCGCCGAAGAAGTCTACGGATCAAGGCCAGGAGCCCGACCCGCAGAACACCCTAAAATGATCAGTGATGATCGGCCTGTGCCGCTGGCGCAGGCTCGTCCTTGGTCACGTGCTTGACCAGTTTGCCAATGCTCAAGCCCTGCAACAGGATCGACGACAGCACCACGATGTAGGTGATGCTCAGAAGCAAGTCTCGCTCCGGGCCCAGCGGCAGGGCGAGGGCCAGTACCCGCCGCGTCAACTTCTTCGCGGGCTTGCTCGCGAAGGCAATGTCATGGGCAATGCAGTTATTCAGCCGGACACATTAACCGCAGCAGCACTGCGACGTTGCAGATAAATGTAGGAAAGTGCCGTCAGTACCGTCAACCCGCTGACCAGTGCGCCGGTCCACGGCAAGTCCGCCAGGTCCGCACCACTGGCGACGACCAGTCCACCAATCCACGCACCGGCCGCGTTGCCGAGGTTGAACGCGCTCTGGTTCAACGTTGAGCCCAGATTCGGCGCTTCATGGGCCTGATCGATGATCAGCAGTTGCAAAATCGGGCACAGGGCAAAGGCGAAGATGCCCCACAACACCAGCGTGATCGCTGCCGGGATCACTGAGTGACTGGTCTGTGTGAACGCGGCCAGCACAACCAGCACGGCCAGTGCCATACCCACCAGCGACGGCAGCAATCGACTGTCAGCCAGGCGACCACCGAGCATGCTGCCCGCGGTCAAGCCGACCCCGAATAGCAGCAGCATGATGGTCACGCCATGCGGGCTGACACCGGTGATGTCTTGCAGGATGGGGGCAATGTAAGTGAAGACGCTGAACAGGCTGGTCGATGCCAGCACGCTCATGCCCAGCGCCAACAACACGTTGACCTTGCCCAGTACTTTGAACTCGCTGGCGAGGTTGGCTTTGTCCATGGCGATGTCCTTCGGCAACCAGACCCACTGCGCGATCGCGGCAATCACGCCGATTACCGACACCGCCCAGAACGTCGAGCGCCAGCCGGCGTATTGCCCGAGCGCGGTGCCCAAAGGCACGCCCAGCACGTTGGCCAGGGTCAGGCCGGTGAACATCATGGCAATCGCCTGGGCGCGTTTGTTAGGTGCCACCAAACCGGCGGCAACCACCGAACCGATGCCGAAGAACGCGCCATGGCAGAGCGCGGTGATCACTCGTGCGGCCATCAGCGTGGCGTAGTTCGGCGCCAATGCGCAAAGAATGTTGCCGAGGATGAACATCAGGGTCATGCCCAGCAGCGTGGCTTTGCGCGGCATGTTGGCGGTGCCGATCGCGAGGATCGGCGCACCGAACACCACGCCCAGGGCGTAGCCGGTGATCAACAGGCCCGCGTGGGGAATGCTCACGGCGAGGTCGCGGGCGACATCGGGCAGCAAGCCCATGATGACGAATTCAGTGGTGCCGATGCCGAACGCGGCAACAGCGAGGGCAAGCAAGGCGAGTGGCATGCGCAAGGTCTCTGTCGGTAGTCTTGACGCTCTGATCAGGCATACGCATGCCGACGCCTGTTCTCGACGAGCGCGGGCGGTGGCAAAAATTTATTGGAATTAGTCTGTGCGCAACTGAGTGCGGCGTAGTCGCTTGCAGTATAAACAGCTGCTGACATATGGCGAATCAATTATCTCCCCCGCTTCATGTAGAAAGGAGCATGGGAGGGGACGGTCAACAAAAAGGAGTGTGCCGTGCTTGCGACAGCACTGGTGTTAGTAGCGGCGCTGTTGCACGCGGCGTGGAATACCCTGATCAAATTCAGTGCGGAACGGCTGCTGGTGGTGGCCTGCATGGACAGCGTTGCAATGCTGTTTGTCGCACTGATGCTGCCGTTCGTGGCGTTGCCACCCCTGGACATCTGGCCGTGGATTCTGACGTCGGCGGCATTTGAATTGCTCTATCGCTATTTGCTGATACAGGCCTATAGGGTCGGTGATCTCGGGCTGGTCTATCCGCTGATGCGTGGTTTGTCGCCGCTGGTGGTGCTGGCACTGACGCTGATCTTTGCCGGGGAGGTGCTGACGAACCAGCAGATCTTCGGAATTCTACTCATCCCGTTCGGCATGCTGTGCCTGCTCTGGCAGGGCGGCGGCGGTGCGCGATTGCCGTGGTCGATGCTGCCGGTGGTGGCGTTGATCGGCCTGTGCATCGGCTGCTACACCTTCATCGATGGCCAGGCATTGCGGCGCTGGTCGCATCCGCTGGATTACCTGGTGTGGGTCACGTTGCTCAGTGCCTGGCCGTTCCCGTTACTGGCGCTGGTGCGTAAGCGACCGGCCTTCATGTTGTTCTGGCGTGAGCAGTGGCGGCTGGGGTTGGCGGTCGGGTTTTGTGTGTTGTTCAGCTACGCTCTGGTGCTGTGGGCCATGCAGCTGGGCTCGATTGCCGAGGCGGCGGCATTGCGCGAGATCAGCGTGATTCTGGTGGTGTTGTTCGGCATGCGCTACCTGAAAGAACCTTTCGGCAGGCCACGGCTCTTAGCCTGTGGGCTGGTGCTGATCGGCATGCTGGTAATGAAGTTCTGACTGGAACTCGACTCTTGAAACTTGAAGAAGGGATTGCGTTATGACGGTTGCTCTGTGGTGCATTTTGATCGCGATTTTCCTGCCCTATATTTGCACGGGCATCGCCAGGGTCAGTGGCGGGTTCAGGCCGAAAGACAACCATGACCCCCGTGACTTTCTCGAGTCGCTGAATGGTTTTGGCCGACGCGCGTATGCGGCGCATCTGAACAGTTTTGAAGTGACTCCCGCGTTCGCGGCGGCGGTGATCGTCGCGCATCTGGCCGGCAATGCCGAACTGGTGACGATCAATGTGCTGTCGGTGTTGTTCATCACCAGTCGGCTGCTTTACATCATTTGCTACTTGGCGGACTGGGCTATTTTGCGATCGCTGATGTGGTTGGTGGGGATGGGGTTGATCGTCAGTTTCTTTGTGGTTTCTGTTTAAGAGCAAGCTCAAAAGATCGCTGGCGATGCCAGCGATCTTTTGACTTTAAAGCTTGTCGGTCACCTGAGGCACTTGAGGCAGGGCTGCACCTTTAGGCCAGAGCATCCAGATTTGCCCCTGCTGTTTCATGTCTCCCGCCAATTGCCCGGCCGCCTCGCCGGTGCCCCAGAACAGGTCCGCACGGACTTCGCCGGCAATTGCGCCGCCGGTGTCCTGAGCGGCGACCGGGCGTACCAGTGCGGTACCGTCCGGTTTGGTGGTCGACAACCACAACAGACTTCCCAGCGGAATCACTTTGCGATCCACCGCCGCGCTATAGCCTGCGGTCAGCGGAACGTTCAGCGAGCCGCGAGGCCCTTCGTTGCTGTCCGGGTTGCGGGTGAAGAACACGTAGCTGGGGTTGCTGCCCAGCAGTTCCGGGATGCGCGTCGGATTGGCCTTGGCCCAATGGCTGATGGCGCCCATGGTCACGTCTTCTTTTTTCAGCTCGCCCTGGTCCACCAGCCAGCGGCCGATCGGTCGATACGGGTGACCGTTTTGATCGGCATATGCAATGCGCAACTGGCGGCCATCATCGAGCTGGATACGACCTGAACCCTGGATTTGCAGGAATTGCAGGTTCATCGGGTCGGTCAGCCAGGCAACAACCGGTGCCTTGACCCCTTTGGTTTCAATCGTGGCCGCATCGTCGTAAGGCTTGAGCACGCGACCTTCGAGTCGTCCGCGCAGGCGTTTGCCTTTGAGTTCCGGATAAATGCTGTCCAGAGAGACGATGATCATGTCCTCGGGCACACCGTACACCGGGATGTTTGCCACATCGGTCTGGGTCAGGCTGCCGGGGTAGACCGGCTCGTAATAGCCGGTGATCAAACCGTTGGGATTGTCATTGGCGGCGCGCAGGCCGTAGACGTCGAGGTTCTGCTTGAGGAAGCCGCGAATGTCGCTGGCGGTTTGCGGTACTTTGGCGGCAGCCGCACACGTCGAGCCCCACACCGGGTCGGCTTTGAGTCGAGTGCAGGCGCTGCGCCACGAACCGAAGCCGGCGACCAGGTCGTTGTCGGACACCGTCGGAAGTGCTTCCCACGTGGCGCTGGAGTAGGTCGCCAGGGCGTGGGTTTTCGGTGTGTTGTTGTCGCCACCGGTGCAGCCCGCCAGCACGGCCACCATCGGAAGGGTCCAGGCGAGGTTGTGACGCCATGCCTTGAAACGGCTGTTCATGGAGTAATTCCTTTGTCGGTTGCCTGAGTGCTCCATGCGCTCAAACAACCCGTAATGATAATAGGGCTATTGGTCTTTGCCTATGACGCGAGGATACTGGCCGCCGTTTCCCGTGACCTGAAGCCACCATGACTCTTAAAAGACTTTCTGTTGTATTGCTTGCCTGCCTGGCGTTGTCCGCCTGCGGTGGTGTCGATCCCAACTCGCCGCTGGGCCAGCGCAAGGCGATCTTCAAGCAAATGCTCAAGACCGGCGAAGACCTGGGCGGCATGTTGCGTGGTCGCATCCCGTTTGACGGTCCGAAATTCGCTGACGGTGCCGTGAAACTCGATGCCTTGTCCCGTGAACCGTGGAAACATTTTCCTCAAGTGCGCGAAGAAGATCACACCAGCGCCAAGAGCGATGTCTGGCAGAAACAGGAACACTTCCAGGACATGGCCCGCTCCCTTGAAGTCGCCACCGGTGAATTGGTGATTGCCAGCAAGGTTCAGCCTTACAAGGCCAGTAACCTGGGGCCGGCGGTGCAGAAGGTCGAAGATGCCTGCAGTGCCTGCCATAAAGAGTTTCGGGATCATTGAGTCCTGAACTGATCCTTACTTATCCAGCTCATCGAGTGCGTCCTGCAATTCCTTGCGGGACTCGGCGAGTTTGTCTTTGCGCTTGTTGATTTTCTCGGCGTCGCCTTTCTTCATGGCCTTGTCGAGGTCACCCTGACGCTTGCTGACTTCGTGCTTGGCGTCGAGCACCTTGTTCTCCCGTTCCTTCTTCAGGGAAGCGTCGGTGCATTGAGCCGTGACTTCGCTCAGGGCCGTTTCAAGGCCTGCCTGTTGATCGGCGTTGCCGTGAGACTTGGCCAGTTCAATCTGGTTGATGATGCCCTGCTTCTTTGCGGCGCAGCCGGTCAGGCCCGGAGCTTCTTCGGCGGCCATCAGTGGAGCGGCCAGCACGCTGCAAAGGGTCAACAGGGCGAGCGGTGAAAGAAGTTTCATAAAAGCTCCATGTGAAAAAGCGATCAGGTCGATGTGGCGATGGGGTGTTTGAGCCCAGCGGAACCATTGGGTTCCCGGGTCGGCGGGCATCGCCGGCCGCTAAAAACCGTCAATCCCTGCACCACGTAATGTTTCACTCAAGGCCAGGACCTGCGGGTCGCGGAAAAATGCGCTCAATTGCGCTGCGCGTCCCGGGCCGATGCCGGCTTCTGCCTGCCATTGTTCGATGTTTCGTTGTGCCAGTTCCTGCCATGAATCGGCAAGCCGCGCCTGGCCGGTCGGCGGTAAACCCAGGGCTTTGAGCCAGCGAGCGAAAGGGCGTTGTCGGGCACTGTTGAAACTTTTCAAAAGACGAGCGCTGCTGCGTTCGCCGAAGCCGTCAATGTTAGCAAGCTCTTGAGCATCGAGGGTTAACCAATCCAGCAGGCCATTCAGACGGCCTGTTTCGAAAAGTTTCTCCCAAGTGCCAGGACCGACATGTGGCAACGCCAGGCCCTGCTTGCCGCTGAGCCAGGTCAATCGGGCGAGGAATTGGCTTTCGCACCCCGGTGTCGGCTGCCAGCAACTCAAATGATGAAAGTCCTCCGCCAGCGGTACGCTCAATTCAGCGTGTTGGGTGCTGCGCAGCATGACACCGTCTAACCTTGGAATGGTCAGGCCTGCCAGGCTGATGGCGACCTGATCTCCGGCCTGGATATCAAGTGCTTCCCAGCGTTGCAGTGAGCTCACACTGACTCGCTTGATCTGCCGGTCATCGAGCATTACCGGTTTCAGTTCCAGCACAGGGGTGATCCGTCCGGTCCGTCCAATCTTGAAATGGACCTTGCGCACCTCGGCCAGGGCCTGGGCAAAAGGGTATTTCCAGGCGACGCTCCAATAAGGCGGTTTAGCCTGCCAGTGCTCGGCGGGCGGGCGCTGATCCTGGCGCAGGACGATGCCATCACTGGTGAAGGGCAGGGGCGAGCGATACCAGTGATTGCGCCAGCGTTCAGCGTCGGCAAATACCTTGATCGAGTGACTGTAAGGTGCGGTGCTCGGGAAACCCAACTCATCCAGGGCTGCGACGCGGGCGGGCAAACTGGCCGGGCCTTGGGGCCAGTCCCAGACAAACAGACCGATCCCGGCGGCTTGCTCTGTGTTCAACTTCTTACGGGCCATCAAACCGGCCACTGTGGCGCGTGCATTGAGGCTGCCGGCACGGGCCTGTACATGGTCGCTCAGGCGCCAATAGAGCTCGCCTTGCAGCAGCAGGTCCAGCGGCTGTGGCAATTGTTGGGGGATGGCGGCGATCTGGCGCGCCGAAGCCGTCCAGTCCTGGCCGTTTATTCCGTCACCGCGGCTGATTGCCTGAGTCAGCAGGCCTTTGCGGTAGATCAGCGTCACCGCCACGCCGTCGATCTTGGGCTGAATCCAGACATCGCTCCGTCCTTTTAGCCAGGCTTCGACGGCGCGACCATCGCGGAGTTTTTCCAGGCCCGTGTGGGCGATGGGATGAGGCATCTTGCCGCCCGCGGTACGTAGCGGTTCCGCGGATTGCTCCAGGTCGAAACAAGTGCGCCATTCGGTCAGTCGCGCACGGGACTGATCGTAGAGTTCATCGGCGACCAATGAACGGCCGCCCCGGTGATAGCTGTCGTCCCAGAGGTCGATTTGTTTTTGCAGTGACGTGATTTCGTCCAGAGCGCGTGCCGGTGGCCAGTCGGGGCACTCGGCAGCGTGGGTGGCCAGGCAGAAAATTATCAGTAGAAAGCCGAAAAACACGCGCAGGTCGAGCGGCATCGTGAGCGTCCTTGCTCAAGTGGAATGCTGGAAGGCTAGGACGGATTTTCAGGATGAGAGGGCCGGCTGTTTTTCAGCCTGTGTCGGCCTCGGGAAAACAGACAATAAAAAACCCCGCGCGGCGAACCGTGCAGGGCTTTTGGTACCGCCAGGGAAGTCTTACAGGCCGGCAGCAGCGCGCAAGGAATCGGCGCGGTCGGTCTTTTCCCAGGTGAAAGTGGTGAAAGTGTCTTCGCCCACAGTCTTGGTAGTCGGGGTGCGACCGAAGTGTCCGTACGCAGCGGTTTCCTGGTACATCGGGTGCAGCAGGTCGAGCATGGTGGTGATTGCGTATGGACGCAGGTCGAACACTTCGCGAACCAGTTTGACGATTTTGTCGTCGCTGATCTTGCCGGTGCCGAAGGTGTTCAACGAGATCGACGTCGGCTGAGCAACACCAATCGCGTAGGAAACCTGAATCTCGCAACGCTCGGCCAGGCCGGCCGCCACGATGTTCTTGGCCACGTAACGACCCGCGTAGGCGGCCGAACGGTCAACCTTCGATGGATCTTTACCGGAGAACGCGCCGCCGCCGTGACGGGCCATGCCGCCGTAGCTGTCAACGATGATCTTGCGACCGGTCAGGCCGCAGTCGCCAACCGGGCCACCGATGATGAACTGGCCGGTCGGGTTGATGTGGAACTGGGTGTCTTTGCTCAGCAGTTCGGCAGGCAGTACGTGCTTGACGATCAGCTCCATCACGCCTTCGCGCAAGTCTTTGTAGGACACGTCAGGGTTGTGCTGGGTCGACAGTACAACAGCGTCGATACCGACAACCTTGCCGCCTTCGTAACGGCAAGTCACTTGCGACTTGGCGTCCGGGCGCAGCCAAGGCAGCAGGCCGGATTTACGGGCTTCGGCCTGACGCTGAACGAGTTGGTGCGAGAAGGTGATCGGTGCTGGCATCAGCACGTCGGTTTCGTTGCTGGCATAGCCGAACATCAGGCCCTGATCGCCGGCGCCTTGATCTTCAGGCTTGGCACGGTCGACACCCTGGTTGATGTCAGGAGACTGCTTGCCAATGATGTTCATCACGCCGCAAGTAGCACCGTCGAAGCCGACATCGGAGCTGTTGTAGCCGATGTCCAGAATCACGTTACGCACGATCTCTTCCAGGTCGACCCAGGCCGACGTGGTGACTTCACCTGCGATGATTGCAACGCCCGTTTTTACCAGGGTCTCGACCGCGACACGGGCGAATTTGTCTTCAGCAATGATGGCGTCCAGCACCGCATCGGAAATCTGGTCGGCGATTTTGTCCGGATGCCCTTCGGACACAGACTCGGAGGTGAAGAGGGAGTATTCGCTCATCTCGATTTTTTCCTGAATTTACCGATGGTGAGTGTCGCCAGCCGGTCGCTGAAAATGGCGGACCTGGATCTGGAAACCATTACGTAAGCCTACATAGAGGCTTTCCCCGGGAACGAGTCCCGCAGCGGTGGCCCAACGGGCCAGATCGTCCTGTTCAAACCCCAACCATAGATCACCGCAGGCCTCCCTGGCCCAACTCTGGTTGTGGCTACATAACTCTGTCACGAGCAGGCTACCGCCCGGTTGCAGCAAGTTGGCCATGTGCTTGAGTGCTTCGGCCGGCGCGGCGAAATGGTGCAGCACCATGTTCAGTACAACGCAGTCAGCCTTGAGGCGGACACCGTTCAATGCATCGGCCAATTGCAGGCTGACGTTAGCTAGCGTTTCACGTTCGCAAACCTGGCGCGCCAGTTCGAGCATCGCCGGGCTGTTGTCCAGCGCCGTGACCTGAGTGAAGCGGCGCGCCAGTTCCGGCAGAAATGCGCCATCTCCGGGGCCGACTTCGATGGCCGTGGCGCCTTCGCTGAAGCTCAGCTTGTCGAGCAATGCCACCACGCTTTCGCGGTATTGCGGCAGACCGGCGATCAAGTCTTGCTGGGCGCGAAACTTCTCCGCGACCCGTGAGAAAAAGTCCTGGCTGGCCGCCGCTCGTTGCCCATGGACCTGACCGATCCGCGACTGCACCTCGGCAGGCAGGGTCAGGTTGTCCACTTCTTCCAGTAGCGCGGCATGCAGCTTGCCACCCAGCAGGTCGGTGTGGGGCAGGGCGCGACGGTAGAAAATCGCGTTGCCTTCACGACGCGTCGCCACCAGATCGGCCTGGGCCAATACCTTGAGGTGATGACTCATGCCGGACTGGCCGATGCCAAAGATCTGCGCCAGCTCCAGTACGCCAAACGAATCGTTGGCCAGCGCGCGCAATACATTCAGCCGCAGAGGATCGCCGCCAGCCTTGCACAGGGCCGCCAGCTCATCGCAATCGTCATGTCGAATGGAAGGCACACGTAAATTCATAAGGCCAGCAGTCTAGTGACGGTCAGAAAACACCGCAAGGGCAATATCAAAAAGTTTTGATATTGCTCGATAGATGGCACTTCTCGGGGAAAGGGTCACTCTACAAATCGTCAGCGGAAAGGTTTCATCAGGCGAATGCGACTTTATCCACCGGAAAAACGCCCTCAGATGACTATCTGTCATTGCCCCGAGGCGGGTGGGTGAGGGAAAATGCTCGCCTTTTTTCCGTTTCGTTTTATTCAGCCCCAGGAGAACAGCGATGCCCAGCCGTCGTGAGCGTGCCAACGCCATTCGTGCCCTCAGCATGGATGCCGTGCAAAAAGCCAACAGCGGCCATCCCGGTGCCCCTATGGGTATGGCGGATATCGCCGAAGTACTTTGGCGTGACTACCTGAAGCACAACCCGAGCAATCCATCGTTCGCCGACCGTGACCGCTTCGTACTGTCCAACGGTCACGGCTCGATGTTGATCTACTCGCTGCTGCACCTGACCGGCTACGATCTGTCGATCGAAGACCTGAAGAACTTCCGCCAGCTGCACAGCCGTACCCCGGGTCACCCGGAATTCGGCTACACCCCAGGCGTTGAAACCACCACCGGTCCACTGGGCCAAGGCCTGGCCAACGCCGTTGGTTTTGCCTTGGCAGAAAAAGTCCTGGCGGCGCAGTTCAACCGTCCTGGCCACAACGTCGTTGATCACCACACCTACGTGTTCCTGGGTGATGGCTGCATGATGGAAGGCATTTCCCACGAAGTCGGCTCCCTGGCCGGTACTTTGGGCCTGGGCAAACTGATCGCCTTCTACGACGACAACGGCATTTCCATCGACGGCGAAGTCGAAGGCTGGTTCACCGACGACACGCCGAAGCGCTTCGAAGCCTACAACTGGCAGGTCATCCGCAACGTTGACGGTCACGACCCTGAAGAGATCAAGATCGCGATCGAAACTGCGCGCAAAAGCGATCAGCCAACCCTGATCTGCTGCAAGACCACCATCGGTTTCGGTTCACCGAACAAGCAAGGCAAGGAAGACTGCCACGGCGCCCCACTGGGTGACGCGGAAATCGCTCTGACCCGTGCTGCGCTGAAATGGAACCACGGTCCGTTCGAAATCCCGGCCGACATCTACGCCGAGTGGGACGCCAAGGAAACCGGTCGCGCGGCCGAAGCCGAATGGGATCAGCGTTTCGCGGCCTATTCTGCTGCTTTCCCTGAGTTGGCCAACGAGCTGATTCGTCGTCTGAGCGGCGAACTGCCGGAAGACTTCGCTGAAAAAGCCTCTGCTTATATTGCTGAAGTCGCGGCCAAAGGCGAAACCATCGCCAGCCGTAAAGCCAGCCAGAACGCATTGAATGCTTACGGCCCGCTGTTGCCTGAACTCCTGGGCGGCTCCGCTGACCTGGCCGGTTCCAACCTGACCCTGTGGAAAGGTTGCAAAGGTGTTTCGGCTGAAGACGCCAGCGGCAACTACATGTACTACGGCGTTCGCGAGTTCGGCATGAGCGCGATCATGAACGGCGTGACCCTGCATGGCGGTCTGGTGCCTTACGGCGCGACCTTCCTGATGTTCATGGAATATGCCCGCAACGCCGTGCGCATGGCCTCGCTGATGAAGCAGCGTGTCGTGTTCGTCTACACCCACGACTCCATCGGTCTGGGCGAAGACGGCCCGACTCACCAGCCGATCGAGCAACTGACCAGCTTGCGCAGCACGCCGAACCTCGACACCTGGCGCCCAGCCGATGCCGTTGAATCGGCGGTGTGCTGGAAACTGGCTCTGGAACGCAAGGACGGCCCTTCGGCGCTGATCTTCTCGCGTCAGAACCTGCAGCACCAAACCCGCAATGCGTTCCAGATCGCCGACATCGCCCGTGGCGGTTACGTGTTGAAGGACTGCGACGGCGAGCCTGAGTTGATCCTGATCTCCACCGGTTCCGAAGTCGGCCTGGCGGTTCAGGCTTACGACAAGCTGACCGAGCAAGGTCGTAAGGTGCGTGTTGTTTCGATGCCTTGCACCAGCGTTTTCGATGCTCAGGACGCCGGCTACAAGCAAGCGGTTCTGCCATTGCAGGTCAGTGCCCGTATCGCCATCGAAGCCGCGCATGCGGACTACTGGTACAAGTACGTGGGCCTGGAAGGCCGCGTGATCGGCATGACCACCTACGGCGAGTCGGCGCCTGCGCCAGCCTTGTTCGAAGAGTTCGGCTTCACCCTGGAAAACATCCTGGGTCAGGCTGAAGAGCTGCTGGAAGACTGATCCAGAAGTTGCTTTGTCTGGACTGCCGCTTTCGCGAGCAAGCCCGCTCCCACATTGGAATGCATTCTCCTGTGGGAGCGGGCTTGCTCGCGAAGGCGTCGGTCCGACCAACACTGCAATAACGGATTCACCACGGTAATCGAGAACCCCATGCCTCAACCGCGTCCTTACAAAGTTGCACTCAACGGCTACGGCCGGATTGGTCGTTGCGTCTTGCGTGCGTTGTTTGAGCGAGGCGATAAGGCCGGGTTTGAAATTGTTGCGATCAACGATCTGGCTGACATGGCCAGCATCGAGTACCTGACACGCTTCGACTCCACTCATGGGCGTTTTCCCGGGGAAGTGAAGGTCGAGGGCGATTGTCTGCATATTAATGGCGACTGCGTGAAGGTCCTGCGCAGTGCCACCCCCGAAGGCATCGATTGGGCGTCGCTGGGCGTCGATCTGGTGCTGGAGTGCTCCGGCGCTTACCACACTCGTGAAGACGGCCAGCGTTTCCTCGACGCCGGTGCGCCGCGCGTGCTGTTTTCCCAGCCGATGGCCAGCGAGGCGGATGTCGACGCCACCATCGTCTATGGCGTGAACCAGGATTGCCTGACCGGTGATGAGTTGCTGGTGTCCAACGCGTCCTGCACCACCAACTGCGGCGTGCCGCTGTTGCGCCTGCTGGATCAGGCCATTGGTCTGGAATACGTGTCGATCACCACCATTCACTCGGCGATGAACGATCAGCCGGTGATCGACGCCTATCATCACGAAGACTTGCGGCGTACCCGTTCGGCGTTTCAGTCGGTGATTCCGGTGTCCACTGGTCTGGCGCGTGGCATCGAACGCCTGTTACCGGAACTTGCCGGGAGAATTCAGGCCAAAGCCGTGCGGGTGCCGACGGTTAACGTGTCTTGCCTCGACATTACGATGCAGACCGTGAGCGACACCGACGCCACCGAGGTCAACCGGATTCTGCGCGAGGCTGCCACCAGCGGCCCGCTCAAGGGCCTTCTGGCCTACACCGAGTTGCCTCACGCCAGTTGTGATTTCAATCATGACCCACATTCGGCCATCGTCGATGCCAGTCAGACTCGAGTTTCCGGCCCACGGCTGGTGAACATCCTGGCCTGGTTCGACAACGAATGGGGTTTTGCCAATCGAATGCTGGATGTTGCAGAACACTATCTGCAGACAGCTGCCTCTCCAAAACAGTAGGAAATGCGACCCATGACCGTGTTGAAGATGACCGACCTCGATCTGCAAGGTAAGCGCGTACTGATCCGCGAAGACCTCAACGTCCCAGTCAAGGACGGTGTTGTCACCAGCGATGCGCGAATCCTGGCCTCGCTGCCGACCATCAAGCTGGCCCTGGAAAAAGGCGCGGCCGTGATGGTCTGCTCGCACCTTGGCCGTCCGACCGAAGGCGAGTTCTCGGCCGAGAACAGCCTCAAGCCAGTCGCTGACTACCTGAGCAAGGCTCTGGGTCGTGAAGTGCCGCTGGTGGCCGATTACCTGGGCGGCGTTGACGTGAAGGCCGGCGACATCGTGCTGTTCGAAAACGTGCGCTTCAACAAAGGCGAGAAAAAGAACGCTGACGAACTGGCCCAGCAATACGCCGCCCTGTGCGACGTGTTCGTGATGGACGCCTTCGGCACCGCTCACCGCGCCGAGGGTTCGACCCATGGCGTGGCCAAGTTCGCCAAAGTCGCGGCGGCTGGCCCGTTGCTGGCCGCCGAACTGGACGCACTGGGCAAAGCCCTCGGCGCCCCGGCCCAGCCAATGGCGGCGATTGTTGCCGGCTCCAAGGTCTCGACCAAACTCGACGTCCTCAACAGTCTGAGCCAGATCTGCAACCAACTGATCGTCGGCGGCGGCATTGCCAACACCTTCCTGGCCGCTGCCGGTCACCCGGTTGGCAAGTCCCTGTACGAGCCGGATCTGCTGGACACCGCTCGCGCCATCGCCGCCAAGGTCAGCGTGCCGCTACCGGTCGATGTTGTGGTTGCCAAGGAATTCGCTGAAAGCGCGACCGCGACCGTCAAGCTGATCGCTGATGTGGCCGCAGACGACATGATTCTGGACATCGGCCCACAGACCGCGGCGAATTTCGCCGAGCTGCTGAAGTCGTCCCAAACCATTCTGTGGAACGGCCCGGTGGGCGTGTTCGAATTCGACCAGTTCGGTAACGGCACCAAAGTCCTGGCCCAGGCCATCGCCGAAAGCTCGGCGTTCTCCATCGCTGGCGGCGGCGACACCCTGGCCGCCATCGATAAATATGGCGTTGCCGATCAGATCTCCTACATTTCTACCGGTGGCGGCGCGTTCCTCGAGTTCGTCGAAGGCAAGGTGCTGCCAGCCGTTGAAGTCCTGGAAAGCCGGGCCAAGGCCTGAGGCCGCCCATTTGACCAGGCAAAGGAGTGTTCAGATGGTCAAAACATTAGCGCTGTTGATTATCGCGGGGTCGCTGGCAGCTTGCGGGAGTAACCCGAAAGCCCCGAAGGTACCCGAGACGCCTGAACAGGACAAAGGCTGCTACCAGGCCGACTGGCAGGCCGAAACCAACCCGGTGATCAACAAGCGTTCCGGGCCTGATGGCCTGGACAAATATGAGACACAGACCCCGGCCAAGGAACATGGTTGCCCTTGACGGGTCTGACACTTTACTCAGGGCTGGCGGCGTGCGTCGTCGGTCGAGGAACATGGATGAAAGGTTTTATCGCCGTTGCGGCGCTGGCTCTGCTGGCAGGTTGCGCTAATTTGAACCTGTTCAAGCCTGCCGAATCGACGGACAGCTGGACCACCTGGACCTGCGACAGCCAGGCCAAAGTGCTCTGGCGCTACACCGACGAAAGCCGCAAGGAAGTCGACGTTCGCCTGGGCGGTGCCGATCAGGTCTACCGCTTGAAGCATGAGCCGGGCGCCGAAGGTTCGCTGTACAGCAATGACATGCTGGCGTTTCACATAAAAGGTGAGGAAGGCCTGGTGTACTGGGTCGCCACCAATGATTTGATCGGCCGCGGTTGCAAAGCGCAGTAAGACACGAAATTGATACACCACAGATCCAATGTGGAAGCAGATCCAAATGTGGGAGCGGGCTTGCTCGCGAAGGCGTCGGGTCAGCTTGCATCAACGTTGAATGTTAAATCGCATTCGCGAGCAAGCCCGCTCCCACAATGAATCTGTGCGGGTACATCAGATTTTTGCAGCACCGAATGAGCGGAGCGGGCCAACCCCCGATCTGCAATAACTTGAATAGCCGCCGCCGCTACGGCAGGCTGGCACGATTAACGACCCTAAACCGGGAGAGACACACACAATGGCACTTATCAGCATGCGCCAGATGCTGGACCACGCAGCCGAGTTCGGCTACGGCGTTCCAGCCTTCAACGTCAACAACCTTGAGCAGATGCGCGCCATCATGGAAGCCGCTGACAAGACTGACTCCCCGGTGATCGTCCAGGCTTCGGCCGGTGCCCGCAAATACGCCGGCGCCCCGTTCCTGCGTCACCTGATCCTGGCGGCAATCGAAGAATTCCCGCACATCCCGGTGTGCATGCACCAGGACCACGGCACCAGCCCTGACGTCTGCCAGCGCTCCATCCAACTGGGCTTCAGCTCGGTGATGATGGACGGTTCCCTGGGCGAAGACGGCAAGACCCCGACCGACTATGACTACAATATTCGTGTCACCCAACAAACCGTGGCCCTGGCTCACGCCTGCGGCGTATCGGTAGAAGGCGAGCTGGGCTGCCTGGGTTCGCTGGAAACCGGCATGGCCGGTGAAGAAGACGGCATCGGCGCCGAAGGCGTTCTGGATCACAGCCAAATGCTGACCGACCCGGAAGAAGCCGCTGACTTCGTCAAGCGCACTCAGGTCGACGCCCTGGCCATCGCCATCGGCACCAGCCACGGCGCGTACAAGTTCACCAAGCCGCCTACCGGCGACGTGCTGGCCATCGACCGCATCAAAGAAATCCACAAGCGCATCCCGAACACCCACCTGGTGATGCACGGCTCGTCTTCGGTTCCGCAAGATTGGCTGGCGATCATCAACCAGTACGGCGGCGACATCAAAGAAACCTACGGTGTACCGGTTGAAGAAATCGTCGAAGGCATCAAGCACGGCGTGCGCAAGGTCAACATCGACACCGACCTGCGTCTGGCGTCCACCGGTGCGATGCGTCGCCTGATGGCCACCAACCCGAGCGAGTTTGATCCGCGTAAATTCTTCGGCGCGACCGTGACTGCGATGCGTGACGTGTGTATCGCGCGTTATGAAGCGTTTGGTACGGCGGGTAATGCTTCGAAGATCAAGCCGATCTCGCTGGAAGCGATGTATCAGCGGTATTTGAAGGGTGAGTTGAACGCTAAGGTTAACTAAGCCTTTGGTGTTTGAGTCGCATTAATGAACCCGCCGAGAGGCGGGTTTTTTAATGCCTGGGAATTCTTCCAGACGTAAGGTGCTTGAAATGCCCAACATAGCGGACATAATCAGCCTTACACGTGTAAAAGTCCGATATAGGTAACATTGTGCTGATTCTGAATCCCCCAGTCCTCGGCGAGAGAATACGCCTGCTGCGCCGTGCTAAAGGCTATAGCCAGCAACAGCTGGCGGACAAAGCCAAGTGCAATCGCAAAACGATTATTGACTTGGAAGCCGGTGAAAACGTGGCGGTCTACACCTTGTTCAGGGTCATTTTGGCGTTGGGGATGGCACTCGAAATCGTGGATAAGAGAATCGACCTCAAATCTCTCTCTGATTTGGTAGAGCACGATGAGTAAAGTCAAATTGCTTGAGGTCATGACACCACAAGGGCTGTCGGGCGAGCTTTCCAAAGGTTCGCAGTTCTCATTTGCCTACGCGTCTGCCAAGGCGGTGCGTGAAGTCTCACTGGTCATGCCTTATGACCCGACGCCTTCGGTCAGCAACGTGCTGCATCCAATATTCGATATGAACGTGCCCGAAGGGTTTCTGGCGGACCAGATCAAGCGCCGGATGGCCAAGCATATGCAGGTGGATGAAATGCGCCTGTTGTCGGTCATCGGGGGAAATCAGATAGGGCGTCTCAGTTATCAAAACCCTGCTGATGCAACCGTGTCCGTTCGCGCTGAGGTCGGGCTACAAGAAATTCTGTCTGCGGACGCTTCGCAAGGCGTCTTCGCATTCCTCGTCGACACCTACTTCGAGTCGGGCATTTCGGGGGTGCAGCCCAAGGTGTTGGTGCCCGATCTGGACAAGCTCACCGGCACTCGAAAAACCATGCTCAGCTCCGACTTGATTGTGAAGTCAGGTGCCGATGAATACGCACATCTGGCTCAAAACGAATTTCTTTGCCTGGAGGCGGCTCGTCTTGCCGGGCTCGAGACGCCGCCATTCTGGCTTTCTGAAAACGGCGATCTGTTCGTGATGGAGCGATTCGACCTGACGCCGTCCGGTCGCCTTGGGTTTGAAGACATGGCCGTGCTGCTCAGTCTCAACAAAGACCCTCACGATAACTACAAGTATTCCCAGAGTTATGAAACGCTGGCAGCGGTGATTGGCCAGGTGTGCCGGCATGGTGACCCGATCCGTGAGCTTGAACGGTTTTTTTCCTCGGTCTGTCTTTCGGTCATGGTTCGCAACGGCGACGCGCATCTGAAGAATTTCGGCGTGATTTATACCCATCCTGATGCGCTGGATACCGTGCGATTGGCACCTGTTTTTGACGTGACAACCACAACGGTCTACGAGAACTACAACCCAAAGTCTGGCCGGTCACTGGAGGATCGCACCCTGGCCATCAAGATGAACAAGATGAAAAGTTACCCTGACCGCCAGCAATTGATTGAGTTCGGTCGCAAGCACTGTGCTGTGGATAGGCCCGCGTTAATCATCGAGCGGATTGCCGAGGCGATGACTGAGGCGCTCGCGAACAATCAACATCGCACAGACGGTGAGCTGTTTTCGGGTATGCAGACTGAATGGGATGCGGGGCGGCTGATGGCGCTTAATGATTCGATAACACCGGGGCTGCGGCGCAAGCCTGTCGTAGGGGGCGTGAATAAGCGGGACAGCTGATCAGCGTTGGCTTGCGATCTTCACCGGTCTGGTGGTGACATCAAAGAAACCTACGGCGTACAGGTTGAAGAAATCGTCGAAGGCATCAAGCATGGCGTGCGTAAGGTCAACATCGACACCGACGTGCGTCAGGCGTCCACCGGTGCGATGCGTCGCCTGATGGTCACCAGCCCGAGTGAATTCGATCCGCGTAAATTTTTCGGCACGACCGTGACGGCGATGCGTGATGTGTGTATCGCGCGTTATGAAGCGTTTGGTATGGCGGATAATGCTTCGAAGATCAAACCGATCTCATTGGAAGTGATGTATCAGCGTTACCTGAAGGGTGAGTTGAACGCTAAGGTCAACTAAGCCTGTGAGTTGAACCTGTTTATGAAAACCGCCGAAAGGCGGTTTTTTTATAACTGTAGTCGGAGGAGAGAGGGCTCTTTTCTGGGTAATGGGCTTTAAAGTTACCTGTGCCGTTGGTCGGTATAGGTATTTCTGACAGGTAGTAAGAGGCAAGTTGCATGCTTAGAGTAGGGCTAGTCGTCGAATCCTCGACGGTCACTACTGAGGGTAATAACTATGACTGCCTATATTGATTCAGCCTGGGGCGGCAACGCCTCAATAACGGTTCGTGGGCGAGGAACTCCTGGATAGGATCTATCTGCATCAGGCGGGCACCGGCGCGTTGCTGGGGACTGGTGTTGTTGGGGCGGATGGCGATTATTCGTTTATGACGCAGGAGTCAACGTTGCTAATGTACGGCGGTCAGACTATTAATGTGCAAGTCCGGGAGACTGCGGACAATGTTAGTTATTCCGATTGGAGTCTTTATTCCAGTGTTTCTATCAGTTGAGTCAAGCCGTTAGCTGGCGTGATTGGTTTTGGTTGTTTGGGATCACGGCAAAGACTTACAAAAACCGCAGGCATGCGGTTTTTGTGGCTGTAATTTAGTGAGCTAACCAGTTGTTCAACAAACTCGTTCGTTTGAATTTTCGAACTAAAAGGGGACAGATCTGGGGACAGATGTATTTAATCGTCCCCTAGAGCATCTGTTGGAGCTGTTTCGCGCATGCTGAGCCATTTGCGCTCGCACCGGGTTTAGCTCGATGTATCGACTACAAGCCAGCAAATAGGGCGAATTGGGACATGGGGACAAAGCGGCGGGGCGGTAATTGATTTGTCATGGAAAATCCTTAACTCAAGAAAAGAATTTGCCACCGTTTGCTGCGAAACAAATGGGATGACAGCTGTGCGCGGGTTCGCAGACCGAGGAGTTAAGACCCGGCAGACCCGAGGGTCTCCCACGCACAGCCGCCATAAAAAACAAGCACGGGCAAATGCTGCGCGTGTCGTAGTTTGACGGTTGTGGTTCTAACTCGGTAGGGCTGCGAAACCCTATCGCCGACTGCTGCCGGCCACGGGGCGAACTATAAGCGGCGACTTTGGCGGCTGCAACCGGGGCGTAGGACCGCGCGCGGGCATTGTGGCGAGGGGGCTTGCCCCCGTTCGGCGGCGCAGCCGTCGTAAATCGGGCGCTGCGGTGTGTCTGAGGAAATTGCGTAGCAGGGTTTGGGGCTGCTTCGTATCCCAACGGGGGGCACGCTCCCTCGCCATGGTCGGAGGAGTCCTACGAGCTTTTCGGAGGCTCAGATAATTTGGTTGTAGCAGCTGTCGAGCCTGCGAGGCTGCGTTCGGCTCGGGCCGCGTTCGGACGTAGCAGTCGTAAATCAGACAACGCATTTATTCAGTTAGACCGGGTTCATCGGGCTTGCGAGGACTTCGTCCTCGGACGCAGCCTCGCAGGCTCGGCAGCTGCAACAGAGATCGAGTTGTTCTTGGGAACGATCAGCGGGAGAGGGCTACTTATCGTGATCAATATCCAGCTTGCTGAACGTCACCTTCCCACCTTCGCTGGTGTACCCAGTGTGGTCCTGCACATAAACCCCGGCCTTGAAGTACAGTGGCTTGACGCTCCAGGTCTTACTGATGTCGGTGTCCCATTGGTAGCCTGCCGCACTGATGCCCAGCGCGCCGCGCGGGCTCAGGTGGATGAGGTAGGAAAACTCCCGATCCAGTTTCACCCCGGTAGCAATGGTGATTATCCGTGCGCTATCGTCATCAGGGTGCATACGAACCTTGGCGACGATGTTGCCTGACTGCGTGCTGGTCGAGTACTGATACTCGAGCTTCACCATGGGCTTCTGGCTTTCATAGGCGTGGATCTGGCCAATGACGATCTTGCCCGAGGTCGGTACCTGGTTCACTGCCAGGGTGGCGCGCAGGGTATTGTCGGCGTCCGGGTAGCGCCAGTTTTTCAGGGTGCCATTGCTGTAGGTTTCGCGAAGTTCAGTGCGGGGGTACTTTGCGTTTTCAGTTGTAGAACCGGTGACCGGGGCCCAGAAAAACAAGGTGCCGGTGTCGGAGTGAAAGTATTGGTCCTTGAAGCCATCCACCAGTTTTGACGTTTCAACGGTGTACGGCGGATTGCCGACGGGAACGCTGAGGTTCCAGGTTGCGAGATCGATCATAGACAAAAGCTTCCACGAGTTTTTTGCTGCACGCACGTTCCAGAAGCTCTGGCACGCGCCTTGGGGGCAATCCTTATAATCGCAGAAGTTCAATTTGTTAATGCGTAAATGACAAACGGGTGACGTCAAAATCCTGTCAAAAGGCCATCTTTCCCGGTTTCAGAGGCCTGTGGCGCCGACCGTTAGTCGGCAAATGGACTCTTTGGTTAAATGATGGCGTTCTGATAGCTTCTGCTTTTGCAGAACCCGGTCTAGAGTGAAGGCTTAGTATTTGTCCGGTTTTCACGAGAAACCGGCCTGACGTCCCGCATAAGAGAAGCAGCATGGAATGCGCGCAACCCACGCCAGCTGAAGGCAGTTCAATTCTTTTAATCGTCGATGATTACCCTGAAAACCTGATCAGCATGCGCGCGTTGTTGCAGCGCCAGGACTGGCAGGTCATGACCGCCGCCTCGGGCTTCGAGGCGCTCAGTCTGTTACTCGAACACGATGTCGACCTGGTGCTGCTGGATGTGCAGATGCCGGGCATGGATGGTTTTGAAGTGGCACGCCTGATGCGCGGCAGCCAACGAACCTGCCTCACGCCGATCATTTTTCTTACCGCCAACGAACAGTCCCAGGACGCCATGATCAAGGGCTATGCCTGCGGCGCGGTGGATTACCTGTTCAAACCGTTCGACCCACAAATTCTCAAGCCCAAAGTCCAGGCGCTGCTCGAGCATCAGCGCAATCGCCGTGCGTTGCAGCGCCTGAGCCACGATCTGGAGGTCGCACGCGCGTTTAATGCCTCGGTGCTCGACAATGCCGCCGAAGGCATCCTGGTGGTCGGTGAGGACGGTCTGATCCGCTTTGCCAATCCGGCGATGTCGCGGCTGCTCAATGCCTCGGTGCAAGACCTGCAAGGCAAAGAGTTCCTGGATTTCCTGCAAAATCCGCACATCCCGATCTGGGCCGACTCCGAGTTGTTCGCCGGTTACAAACGCGGTGAAACCCTGCGTCTGCACGATGCATTGCTGCGTACGGCGCCCGGCCAGCAGGTGCCCGTGGCGCTGTCTTGCGCACCGTTGCCCAGCGAGCAACATGCGATGGTGGTGACGGTGCTGGACATGTCGGTGGTGCGCCATCTGCATCAGCAACTGGAGTTCCAGGCGGTCACTGATCCATTGACCGGGCTGCTCAATCGTCGCGGTTTTTACCAGACGGCGGAAAACCTGCTGTTGCGTGGCGACCGCTCAGACGGCGCCTGGGTGCTGCTGTATCTGGACCTCGACGGCTTCAAACGGGTCAACGATTCCCTCGGTCACGATGCCGGCGACCGGGTGCTGCGGTGGGTGTCCGAGCAGTTGAAGGCCTGTCTGCGGCCCTTCGACATTCTGGCGCGCATGGGCGGTGATGAGTTCACCGCGTTGCTGGATCTGGAATTCCCCGAGCAAGCGGCAAAGATTGCCGAGAAGCTGATTGAGCGGGTGTCGATCTGTCAGCAGATCGATGGTCTGGATATCGCGTTGGGCGCCAGCATCGGCATTGCGACGTACCCGGATTGCGGTTCCAATCTTGACGGTTTGTTGCGCGCATCTGACATCGCCATGTACGAAGCCAAGCGCGCCGGCCGTCAGCAATATCGTTTCTACGATCACGGAATGAACGGCCGGGCACGCTCGCGCCTGATGCTCGAAGAAAGTGTGCGCGGGGCGATCGAGAACCGTGATTTCAATTTGGTGTATCAACCTCAGGTGGCCATTGCCAGTGGGCAGATTCGCGGGTTCGAAGCGCTGATCCGCTGGCAGCACCCGAGCGTTGGCGATGTACCACCGGGGCTGTTTTTGCCATTGCTGGAAGAGGCGCGGTTGATCAGTCGCCTGGGCAGCTGGATCTATCAACAAGGGGCGAGCCAGCGAAAAGCCTGGGAAACCTTGTTTGCCGACGACCTGGTGCTGGGCGTCAGTTTGAGCAGTACGCAGTTCGGCATGCCCAATCTGGTCACTGAGTTGCGCCAGGTACTGGAGCGCCATGGTTTGCAGGCGCGCCATCTGGAAGTCGAGGTCACAGAAGAGGCCTTGATGCAAAACCCCGAGGAAACCCGCAAACAGCTGCGCCTGCTGCGTAACCTGGGGGTGCGAGTGGCCCTGGATGACTTTGGTTGCGGGCCGTGCTCGCTGTCACATCTGCGTGATCTGGAGTTGGACACGCTCAAGTTCGACCGGCATTTGATTGCCCGGCTTCTGGAGTCCTCACGCGATGCGGCGCTGGTGCGCAATGTGATCGAGTTGTGCAAGGAGTACGGGATGCTGGTGATTGCCGAGGGGGTGGAAACCGTTGCGCAATATCGGTGGCTGCAAGCCAATGGTTGCGAGTACGTGCAAGGGTTTCTGGTCGCACGGCCGATGATGGCCGAGGACGTCGGCGACTTTGTGCGGCCGTTTGACTGGAACACGCTGACCGCCTGAATTCGCTACACTGGCGACCTTTTCGTGAATTGTGTTGCCGCCCCAATGACCGCGTTGAAATACCTCCAGGCCTATCCTGCAGCGCTGCAGGACCAAGTGCGCCAGCTGATCGCCGACGGTCGGCTGGGCGACTACCTGAGCCAGCGTTACCCGGAAAAACACTGGGTACAGAGCGACAAGGCGTTGTACACCTATACGCTGGACCTCAAGCAGGAATACCTGCGAAATGCCCCGGCCATCGATAAGGTGTTGTTCGACAACCGCCTGGACCTGACCCACCGTGCCCTCGGATTGCACACCGCGATATCCCGGGTGCAGGGCGGCAAGCTCAAGGCCAAGAAAGAAATTCGTGTTGCTTCATTGTTCAAGGATGCACCTGCCGAGTTTCTGAAAATGATCGTGGTGCATGAACTGGCGCACTTCAAAGAGTCGGATCACAACAAGGCGTTCTACAAACTTTGCGAACACATGTTGCCGGGGTATCACCAGGTGGAGTTCGATGTGCGGGTGTACCTGACGTGGCGGGATATGCAATAGAGATCAAAATATCGCAACCGGGAGTGTTTAGATGGATGTAAGCAAGACCAAGAGCAGCTTCTATCGTCGGTTGTACGTGGCGTACCTGATTGATAGCGGGTTGGCCAGTAGCGTCCCGGCGCTGACCGAAGTGACCGGCATGCCACGGCGCACGGCGCAGGACACTATCGCGGCGTTGGCGGATCTGGACATTGTTTGCGAGTTCCAGCAGGAAGAAGGTGCGCGCAATCATGCCGGGCGCTATCGGATTCGCGAGTGGGGGGCGATTGATCGGGGGTGGATCGAGCGTAATTTGCGGCAGATTAAAGCGGTGCTTGAGTACCCCTGAACTTCTGCGGTGAACCGGCTGACGCCTTCGCGAGCAAGCCCGCTCCCACATTAGATCTCCAGTGGATATGGACTTTGTGCACGACGCAGATCAATTGTGGGAGCGGGCTTGCTCGCGAAGAGGCCCTCAGGAACGACGCATCCCGATATGAGGAATGCCATCCTCCACGAACTCCTCGCCCGCCACCACAAATCCATATTTAGCGTAATACCCCTGCAAATGCGCCTGGGCCGAGAGATAGATCGGTACTTCAGGCCAGCGTTTTTCAGCCTGCTTCAACGCCTGTGCCATCAGCTCATGCCCAAGCCCTGTACCGCGCGCTTGAGGGGCAATAATCACTCGCCCGATGACCACGTCGCCACCCTGTAACTCAGGGTCGAGCAACCGCAGGTATGCCACCAACCGATCCCCGTCCCAGGCCATTAAATGGCAGGTGTCACCTTCAAGATCCTGGCCATCGACGTCCTGATAGACGCATTTCTGCTCAACGACAAACACCTCTGCACGTAGCCGCAGAATGGCGTACAGCTGCTCTTTGCCCAGATCGCTGTGGTGTTTGCAAACCCAATCGATTGTCATTTTCACACTCCTTGAACATCGTCGCTCCGATACTAAGCGCCCAGGCGAAAGATGTCTTTATGGCAGAGAAATCTGTGACAAAGGCCAAAATGCCATCATTCATTTCGCGCGGCCTTGTCTTGTTTGTGTAATCTGGGGTGAAGCGCTGTGCAGTGGCTTCGATGAGCTAATGTTAGTACCTGGGTTTGGCAGTACGGGGGCCTTGGAGTTTTGGCTGAAAACACGTCGGGCGTCCCGCCCGCTAAGGATTTTCTAGCATGCCGCGATTGCATCGAGCCTTTGCTTTGATTGGATTGCTGTTGCTGACTCAAGGCGCGGCAGCTGAAAAGCTGCGATTGGTCGCCGATACCTGGCCGCCGTTTACCGACGCCACGCTGGTCAACGGTGGGTTGGCCACGGACATCGTCAGCACAGCACTGGCCCGGGCCGGTTATGCCAGTGACTTTGAACAAGTGCCTTGGGCGCGGGCCTTGCTGGGGGTAAGCGAGGGTCGATACGACGTGTTGGTCAACGCCTGGTACACCGACGATCGTACAAAGTTTGGCCAGTTTTCCGGCGAATACCTGCTCAACCGGGTGCGCTTTCTCAAGCGCAAAGACACACCGATCGAATACAACAACCTGCAACAACTGCATACCTACCCGATAGCGGTGGTGCGCGGTTATGCCTATTCGCCAGAGTTCGATGGCGACGTATCGCTGCAGAAAGTCCCGGTGCACAGCTTCTCCATGGCGGTGCGCATGGTCGCCGCCGACCGGGTCAAATTGACGCTGGAAGACGAATACGTCGCGCGTTACTACCTGGCCCGGGAATCAAACAAGGTGCGCAATGCCGTGGAGTTTTTGCCCCAGCCACTGAGCGAGAACAGCCTGCACATCCTGGTCAGCTTGAAGAACCCCAGGCATGAACAGATCGTCGCCGGTTTCGACCGCGAGATCGCGGCGATGAAAGTGGATGGGAGTTATCAGCGGTTGATAAAACAGCACGGACTGTAAGCGCCGGGCCCACGCTCAATCCTCGCTCGTTTCCTTGATGAGATGCGCCGCCAACGTGCGCAATGGCCCGAGCTGACGGCAGATCAACGCCAACTGTGTCTGCACCAGCCGTTGGCCTTCATCGATTTCGTCCGGCATCTGTTCAAGCGTATTGGCCAGTGCCTCTTCCTCATCGCTCTGAATCGCAATCGGCAATTTGCTCGCCAACCCTTGGGCAATTTCATCGATGCTGGCGGCCAGTCTCACGCCGGCCCCGTCGATCAGATGCTCGCGCACGTCGGGCGGTAGCTGGGTTTCCCGGTGTGCGCCCAGTCCGGACAAATAACTGAGCAAGGTGTGCGACAGCACCAGGAAGCGGAAACCGACATCCGCTTCCTTACGGAAATGCCCCGGTTCCATCAGCATGTTGGCGAGCGTCGTCGACAGTGCCGCGTCGGCGTTGTGCGCATTGCGCCGGGCCAGGCGATACGCCAGGTCGTCGCTTTTGCCGACTGCGTATTGCTGCATGATCTGGCGCAGGTAAATGCTGTTGCACGTGAGGGTGCTGGCCAGCACTTTGTTCAGGCGTCGGCCCTGCCAGTCCGGCAGGAACAGGAACACCGCGAGCCCGGCGATGAGGCTGCCGAGCAAGGTATCGAACAACCGTGGCAGGAACAGCCCGTAACCATCCCCGACCTGATTGAAGCAGAACAGCACCATTAAGGTGATCGCGGCCGTTGCCAAGGTGTAGCGGGTGGTGCGGTTGATAAAGAACACCACCCCGGCGGCGATCGCGAAGCACGATTGGACCAAGGGATTCGGAAACAGATCGAACAGCGCCCAGGCCAGGGTCAGGCCGATGGCGGTGCCGATGATTCGCTGGCCGAGTTTGCGGCGGGTGGCGCCGTAGTTCGGTTGGCAGACAAACAGCGTGGTGAGGATGATCCAGTAACCCTGAGACGGATGAATCAAATGCACCATCCCGTAGCCGATGCTCAGGGCCAGGGGCAAACGCAGTGCGTGACGGAACAATAACGAGGTCGGCGTCAGCTGCGTGCGTAACCGAATCCACACATCTTTGAGGCTGCGGGGCGAACGGTCGAGCAGGCTGCTGTCGGTGGCGTCCGCCAGGGCATCGGGGTTGCTGGCGTCGCTGAGCAAACGGTCGAGCGTGCCGAGGTTGGCTGCGAGTGCCCGCAACGAACGCAGCAATCCGCGCCATGCCGGGTTGCTCTGAACGCGCAAATGTTCGAGAGAGGCGTGCAGGTCGCTCAGGGCTTCGGCGAAGCTGGCGTCATAGATGAACGGCTGGCGCATCTGAATTGACTCGGCCAGCGCCCGGCAGGCCTTGCCTTGCTGGCGCAGCAGACGCTGGCAGCGGAACATCACGTCGCTGTGAAAGAAGGCATCGGCGAGGGCGTTGTAAGGGTAGTGCGAGGAGCTGGCACGCTCGTGGATGTCCTGAGCGAGGAAGTACAGCTTCAGGTAACGGCTGACTTTCGAGCCCGGTCGACCGTTGCCAACCCGGTGCAGGATGATTTCCTTGGCGGCGTTCAGTGCTGCCACGACACGGCCGTTTTGCTGCGCCAGTTCCAGTCGACGCGCTTCCACGTCCATCTGCCGGATCGGCTCGAACAGCGACGATTTCAGCTTCAGGTAAAAACCCAGTTCACGGAACAACCGCGCCAGGCTTTGTTGCACCGGCTGATTGGAAAACATCGCCTGCCACAGTACCGAGAGCAAACCGTACCAGGCTGCACCGGCCACCAGCAGCACCGGCTCGTGCCAGAAATCGGTGACTGCACCGCCGCGCTGGTCCACGCCGATCATGGTATAGACCGACAGAATCAACGTCGCGGAGGCAATCGCGCCATAGCGTTCACCCAAGGCGCCGAGCATGGTCAGGCCGAAACTGGCCAGGGCCAGGGCAATGACAAAAACGACGGGGTAGGGGAAGAGCAGCTCGACGGAAAGGGCGGCGACGCTGAAACACACCAGCGTCACGGCCAGTGCGTTAAGGCGGCCTTGCCAACTGTCGTCGGTCTCGGCCAGGGCGCTGGCGATGATCCCGAGGAACAGCGGGATCAGCAGCCCCATTTCATCCTTGTACCAACACAGCGCCATGCTGCCGGTCAGGGCGATGAACACCCGCACGCTGTAGCTGAATTTATCCAGCGCCCAGAGGCGACGTAGAGACTGACTAAAGTGGGTCGATGACATGAAGTGCGAGGGCCTTCCGAGGCAATGACGCTAAATTGAGCCAGTAATGACGCCGACGCAATGGCGCCGATCACATCCGACAGCAAAATCTGTTCCTTCCTTGTGATCAGATGTATTGCGCTGCGGCGTAACCCGAGGCCCAGGCCCACTGGAAGTTGAAACCCCCCAGATGCCCGGTGACGTCGAGCACTTCGCCGATGAAATACAGGCCGGGGCTTTTCAGCGATTCCATGGTCTTGGACGACACCTCGTTGGTATCGACGCCGCCCAATGTCACTTCAGCGGTGCGATAACCTTCAGTGCCGGCCGGAACCACTTTCCAGCTCGCCAGTTTTTCGGCGATGTCAGCAATTTCTGCGTGGGTGTACTGCTTCATCGGTTTGGAGACGAACCAGTTATCCGCCAGCAGGTTGGCCATCTTCTTGGTGAAGATTTCTCCCAGCAGGGTTTTCAGCTCGCTGTTCGGACGTTCGGCTTGCTGCTGTTGCAGCCAGGTCGGCACGTCATGGTCCGGCATCAGATTGATCTCTATCGTGTCGCCCGATTCCCAGAACGAAGAGATCTGCAAAATCGCCGGGCCACTGAGGCCGCGGTGGGTGAACAGGATGTTCTCGCGGAAACTCTGGTCATTGCAGCTCACCAGGCAATCCACCGACGTACCGGACAGTTCGGTGCAAAGCTCCTTGAGCTGATCGGTAATGGTGAACGGCACCAAACCTGCTCGGGTCGGCAGTAAATCGTGGCCGAACTGTTTGGCCACCTGATAACCGAAACCAGTGGCGCCCAGCGTCGGGATCGACAAACCACCAGTGGCGATCACCAGGGATTCGCAAGTGATCTGATCGAGGGTGGTTTGCAGCAGGTAGCCGCTTTCCATTTTCTCGATGTGCTGGATCGAGGTGTCCAGGTGCAGGCTGACGCCGACCTGATCGCACTCGTTGAGCAGCATGTCGAGGATGTCGCTGGATTTGTTATCGCAGAACAGCTGACCGAGTTTCTTCTCGTGGTACGGCACGCCGTGTTTGGCGACCATGCCGATGAAATCCCACTGGGTGTAACGGGCCAGGGCGGATTTGCAGAAGTGCTCGTTCTGCGAGAGGAAATTGCTCGGTTCGGTGTACATGTTGGTGAAATTGCAGCGGCCACCGCCCGACATCAGGATTTTCTTGCCGGCCTTGTTGGCATGGTCGAGCAACATCACCTTGCGCCCGCGCCCCGCGGCGGTCAGCGCACACATCAAACCTGCGGCGCCAGCGCCAATGATCACGACTTCGGTAGAGCGCAAAACGGTGTCCTCTTAATCTGTCACCACAAAACTAACTGTGGGAGCGGGCTTGCTCGCGAAAGCGGTGTGTCAGCCAACATCAATGGCGACTGACAGATTGCATTCGCGAGCAAGCCCGCTCCCACAGGGGATCTTCGTTGGGTCGAAGAATCCTTACAAAATCCGCACGCGCAGCGAACGGCCTTTGATCTTGCCGTCGTTCAGACGCTGCAAGGCTTGCTTGGCGATCCCGCGCTCCACAGCCACATAGGCCTGGAAGTCGAAAATCGCGATCTTGCCAACCTGAGCGCCCGGAATACCGGCATCGCCAGTCAGTGCGCCCAGAATGTCGCCCGGACGCACCTTGTCTTTACGGCCCGCGCCGATGACCAGCGTACTCATCACCGGCAGCAGCGGAGCGCCGCCCTGGGATTTGAGGTTGTCCAGCTGATCCCAGCTCAACGGCGAGTTCTGCAGTTGCTCGATGGCTTGGGCGCGGTGCGCTTCGGACGGTGCGACCAGGCTGATCGCAATCCCTTTCTCGCCAGCACGACCGGTACGGCCGACACGGTGGATGTGGATTTCCGAGTCACGGGCCAGTTCGACGTTGATCACCATATCCAGCGCATCGATGTCCAGACCGCGAGCGGCGACGTCAGTGGCGACCAGCACCGAGGTGCTGCGGTTGGCGAACATGGCCAGTACCTGGTCACGGTCACGCTGTTCCAGATCGCCATGCAGGCCGACGGCGGAGATGCCTTTGGAGGTCAGGTGATCGACGGTTTCCTGAACCTGCTGCTTGGTGAAGCAGAAGGCGACACACGATGCCGGACGATGATGCGCGAGGACTTTGACCACGGCGTCCATGCGCTCTTCCGGGGAAATTTCGTAGAAACGCTGCTCAATCTGCGTGTCGTCGTGGAACGCCTCGGCCTTCACGATCTGAGGGTTGCGCATGAACTTCGCGGCCAACTGCTTGATGCCCGTCGGGTACGTGGCGGAGAACAGCAGGGTCTGGCGACGCTCCGGGCACTGGGCGATGATTTCTTCGATGGAATCGTAGAAGCCCATGTCGAGCATGCGGTCGGCTTCGTCGAGGATCAGCGTGTTCAGGCCATGGAGAATCAGCGAACCCTTGCGCAAATGCTGCTGAAGGCGGCCCGGGGTGCCGACGATGATGTGCGCGCCGTGCTCCAGAGAGCCGATCTGTGGGCCGAAGGACACGCCGCCGCACAGGGTCAGGATCTTGATGTTGTCTTCGGCGCGGGCCAGACGACGGAGTTCCTTGGCAACCTGATCCGCCAGCTCGCGAGTCGGGCAGATGACCAGCGCCTGGCAACCGAAGAAGCGCGGATTGATCGGGTTCAGCAGGCCGATACCGAAGGCGGCGGTCTTGCCGCTGCCGGTCTTGGCCTGGGCGATCAGGTCCATCCCCTTGAGGATCACCGGCAAGCTTTGCGCCTGGATCGGCGTCATCTGGGCATAACCGAGGGAGTCGAGGTTAGCCAGCATGGCGGCGGACAGCGGCAAAGTATTAAAAGCGGTGGCGATGGTGGTCACGGGACTGGCCTGCAAAACAAAATGTCGCGCAGTGTACCAGCCCGGTGGCCATTCGCCCTAAGGCTCTATGTGTTCTTCCGGACGCTTGACGCGCCGTCCGTCTTCCTGTGAGAGCTGGGAGAAGATGGTTGCAGCGAGCATCGCCATGATCCCGACCGTTACAAAGGTCAGCTGGAACGCGCCTAAAACCGTGTCCACACCATCGTTGCCAGCTTCTGCAGTGAACCCGCCGAGCAAGGCGCCGGCACAGGCAACGCCAAGGCTCAGGGACAATTGTGCAACCACCGACAGCAGGCTGTTGCCGCTGCTGGCGCTGGCGTCGTCGAGGTCGATCAGGGTGACGGTGTTCATGGCGGTGAACTGCAAGGAGTTGATCGCCCCCAGAATCGATAGCATCACCAACAGCAGCCAGTACGGCGTTTGCTCGCTGACCAGGCCCATGCTCGCCAGCATCAGCCCCAGCGCCAACGTATTACCGGTCAGCACGATGCGATAGCCCCAGCGTTCGATCAGCGGCCGCGCCACCGACTTGGCGACCATCGCTGCCGCCGCCAGCGGCAGCATGCTCATCCCGGCCTGGGACGGCGAGTAACCCAGCGCCACTTGCAACAACAATGGAACGAGAAACGGCAGGGCGCCGCTGCCCAGTCGAGCGAACAGGTTGCCGAGGATGCCCACGGCAAACGTCCGGGTCTTGAACAATGACGGTGCGAACAGCGGATTTTCGATGTTCCCGGCCCGCAACCAATACGCCGCCAGACAGGCCATGCCGGCGAACAGCAGCAACATCACGCGCAAGTGCGGCAGGTGCAGCTCGCCGAGGCCTTCCATGGCGATGGTGATCAGCACCATCGCCGCGCCGAACAGTAAAAAGCCCAGGCTATCGAAGCGGGTGCGTTCAGTGCCGCGCAGGTCGGGGATGCATTTCCACACGGCATAGCAGCCGATGGCGCCCACCGGCAGGTTGATCAGGAAGATCCAGTGCCAGGTCAGGTATTCCACCATCCAGCCGCCCATGGTCGGGCCGATCAACGGGCCGAGCAATCCAGGGATGGTGATGAACCCCATGATCCGCACCAGCTCCGAGCGAGGGTAGGCGCGCAACACCACAAGTCGCCCGACCGGCAACATCAGCGCACCGCCAAGGCCCTGAATCACCCGTGCGCCAATCAGCATACTCAGGGTGCTCGACAGTGCGCAGAGCAACGAGCCGAGGCTGAACAGCAGGATCGCGCCGAAGAAGATTTTCTTGGTGCCGAAACGGTCGGCGATCCAGCCTGAAGCGGGGATCAGCAAGGCGACGGTGAGCATGTAGGCGATGATCACGCCCTGCATGCGCAGCGGATCTTCGGCCAGGTCTCGGGCCATGGCGGGCAGGGCGGTGTTGAGGATGGTCCCGTCGAGGGATTGCATGAAGAACGCGATGGCGACGACCCACGGCACCCAGCGGGCGGTGACAGTGTCGAGAGGCGGGCGGTTGGGCATGGGACCTCTTGTGGGTTGAAGTTAATGCAAAATCACTATGTCTCACGGTCCATGTGGGAGCGGCGGTGCGGCGATCCGACTTGCTCGCGAAGAGGTCATCACATCCAACATCAATGTTGACGGATCCATCGCTTTCGCGAGCAAGCCCGCTCCCACAGGGCCTTCTGTGTACCGTGGGATTGTGCTTACAGGGTCAGGGTCAATCGGCTCACGAGCGCCCCCGGCAACAACGCCGAGGCCGTGGCCCGCTGGCTGTAGGTGCTGGCCGACAACATCAGCTCGCGCTCCTCGGTTAACGCTTCCAGCTGCGATCCCAACAAACTGTAAGCACTGTCATCAAACCGCATGGTGCTCACCGGCGCCTGAATCTCGCCGTTCTCGACCCAGAAGGTCGCAAACCGCGTCATGCCGGTCAGGCGTGCCGCCGGCTGATCGGAGTAGTTCAGGTACCACAGGTTGCTGATGTACAAGCCCGTGCCCAGTTGCTTGAGGATTTCAGCCTCAGGCAACGTACCGGCCGCCATGTTCACTGCGCTCGGCATTTCACCGCCGCTGGCGCCGTTGGCGGTCAGGCCGTACTCGGCCGCACTGCGTGAGCTGACCATCTGCGCGCCGGCCTTGCCGTTGACGATCAACCCAAGATCGCTGCGCGGATAACCTTCGCCGGAGAATGCCGGGCTCAACGAACCGCTGACTTTTTCATCAACGGACACCAACGGGCTGAACGCACTGTCGCCCGCGTAAAGCTTCTGCAGCGGGCTGTTTTTGCTGGCAATCGACTGCGCCGAGAAACCACCCCAGCCCAGCATGTCCATGATTTCTCCCAGGGCTGCCGGCGCCAGATAGGCGCGGTACTGACCGGGCGCCAGGGTGTGTTGCGGTCTGCCGAGAAACGCCAACTGCTCGCGTGCCTGCGCAAAGCGCTTGGCAAACCCTTCGCTGTTCCAGTCGTGCCCGGCGTAACTGGCTTTCACCGCTTGGCCGTTTTCATGGACCAGACTGAAATCAAAGTTGAAGCTGTTGGCCTGATGCCAACCGAAGGCACCCGAAGAACTGGCGAAACCACGACTGATCGGGCCGGCGGCGTAGAAGCCGACCAGATCCAGCCCTTTGGCGGCCTGGGTGATTTCAGCGACCACTTGCTCGGTGTCCGGCAGCGGGTGATCTTGAACATTCTTGCTCTGCCAACCGTTGTGGTTGAGCAGCAGGTACGGATCCTGCTGCAGCAGCGGCAAGGTTTCGCGCAACTGTTGCAGACCTTCGGCCAGGCGCTGCACATCGACTGCGGCATCACCCGACAGCGTGATGTCCAGGTCTGCGTGGCGCCCCTCGTTGATCAGTTTGAAACCGACGCTCGCCTGTTGCACCTGCCCGGCCTGACGGACCTTGGCGTGGTTGAAGCGCACGAAGGCCGACGACTCAGCCGCGTAGCTGAGGGTGAATTGTTCCGGCTCGCGAATCGCATCGCGCAGCCAGTTGACCAAGGCCTTGAACGCATCGGCCTGACTTTTTGAAGTACTCATCAGGCATCCCCCCCAAACACATCAACGTTGCTGAACACACAGGCCGGTGAGGCATGGCCGACGCGGATCACCTGGTTCGGCTCGCCTTTGCCGCAGTTCGGCGTGCCGAGGACCTTGACGGAGTTGGCATCGCCAACGGCGCTGAGGCTTTTCCAGAACTGCGCGGAAATCGCCCGGTAGTTCGGGTTCTTGACCACGCCTTTGAGTTCGCCGTTTTCGATCAGTTGGCCCCATTCACAGCCGAACTGGAACTTGTTGCGGGCATCGTCGATGGACCAGGACCGGTTGGTGCTCATCAAGATGCCGTGCTCGATGTTGCCGATCATCTGCTCCAGCGGTTGATCGCCGGCCTCGATGTTCAGATTGGCCATGCGATCGATTGGCGGGCGGTTCCAGCTGCAGGCGCGGCTATTGGCCACGCCATCCATGCCGGCACGGAATTGCGACAGCGCACCGCCCAATGGGCGCAGCAGCAAGCCTTCTTTAATCAGAAACTGTTTGCTGGCGGCAGTGCCGTCGTCGTCATGGCCGTAACTGGCGAGTTGCTCGGGGATCTCCGGGTCGAAGGTCACGTTGAGCAGTTTGGAGCCGTATTGCAGGCGGCCGAAGTCTTCTGCCTTGACGAAGCTGGTGCCAGCGTAATTGCGCTCGTCGCCGAGGATGCGGTCCAGTTCCAGCGGGTGACCGATGGATTCGTGGATCTGCAGCATCATTTGGTCCGGCATCAACAGCAGGTCGCGCGGGCCTTGCGGGGTGTTCGGCGCCAGCAGCAATTGCAGCGCCTGATCGGCGACTTTCGGGCCGGCACCGACCAGGCCGCAGCGGCTGATGACATCGGCACTGCCTTGCTGGCCGAAGTTCTCGCGGCCCAGGGTACGGGTCTGGCTGTCATTGCCGTCGTAGGCGGTGACTTCCAGGCTCGGGTAGACGAACCGCTGGGCCTGGCGCAGTTCGGCGCCGGCGCTGTTGAGGTAGATCTGTTCGACATTGGTGATGCCGATGCTCACTTCCCAGTTCACCAGTCGCTCATCCTTGGGCACGGCGGCGGATTCGGCACCGAGCAGTTGGTAGCAATCGCTCAGGGACGGGAAGGGCTGGTCGAGGTTCGGCGAAAAGTAGTCGGCGCGGTCGCTGGAGACGGCTTGCTCGCGCAGGTCGAGCAGAGCGTGGGGCTTGAGTCGGCGGGCTTGTTGCTCGGCTCGCTCCAGCGCGGCTTGCAGGCCAGATTGCGACAGGTCGTTGGTCGCGGCGTAGGCTTCGACGCCGTTGACCCGAACGGTCAGCATCGCGCCTTCGTCACGGCTCAGGCTGGGAGGTTCAGCGACATTCTTGCGCACCGACAGGTACTGGCCGGACTCACGCACATAACGCAGCGAAAAGAATTCAGCGCCCGTGCGCAAGGCAGCGAAGCGCTGCTTGAGCTGGGGATGGAAATCGAACATTCGGGAACCTCCTTGGTATGGAGTGGCGGTGTATCTATGTTGCGAGGGGGGTGAAACGTTTGCGTGGCGCTAGATTAGGCCGGTGCGGGGGGTAGGATCAAGCTTGGAGAGGTGTAGGAAAAGATTACCCGAGGTGGGTCAGAGGGAGATGTGGTGTCTGGCCGGGCCTCTTCGCGAGCAAGCCCGCTCCCACATTTGATCTTGGGTGTTCACAAATTTTGTGTTCACTGGAGATCTCCTGTGGGAGCGGGCTTGCTCGCGAAGGGCGCACCGCGGTGTAACTGTCTTACTGCGCGGTAGGACTCACATCACGCAACGGCTTGCCACGCACTGGCGCATCGCCGGCCACGAAGTAGGCGGCCTTGCTACGCGGCAATGGCTTGCGGCCACGGATCTTGTCGGCGATTTTCTCGGCGATCATGATCGTCGGCGCATTCAGGTTGCCGGTGGTGATGATCGGCATGATCGAGGCATCGACCACACGCAGGCTCTGCATGCCGTGCACACGACCTTCAGCGTCAACCACCGCCATTTCGTCGGTGCCCATCTTGCACGAGCAGGACGGGTGGAACGCGGTTTCGGCGTGTTCGCGGATGAACTGGTCGAGCTGTTCATCGGTTTGCACGTCGATGCCCGGGCTGATTTCGCGGCCACGGAACGCGTCCAGTGCAGGCTGTTGCATGATTTCACGGGTCAGGCGGATGCCGTCACGGAATTCCTGCCAGTCCTGCTCGGTGGCCATGTAGTTGAACAGGATGCTCGGGTACTCGCGCGGATCCTTGGACTTGGCCTGAATCCGACCACGGCTCGGCGAACGCATGGAGCCCATGTGCGCCTGGAAGCCGTGCTCTTTCACACCGTTGCTGCCGTTGTAGTTAATCGCGACCGGCAGGAAGTGGTACTGGATGTTCGGCCAATCGAATTCCGGACGGGTACGGATGAAACCGCCGGCTTCGAACTGGTTGCTGGCGCCGATGCCGGTGCCGTTGAACAGCCACTCGGCACCGATGGCCGGCTGGTTGTACCAGAGCAGCGACGGGTACAGCGAGACTGGTTGGGTGCACGCGTATTGCAGGTACAACTCGAGGTGATCCTGCAGGTTTTCACCCACGCCCGGCAGGTCGTGGACCACCGGGATTTCGAGCTTTTTCAGCAGCTCGGCTGGGCCGACGCCGGAACGCTGCAGAATCTGCGGCGAAGCGATGGCGCCGGAGCACAGCAACACTTCTTTGCGGGCGCGGGCTTCAACGCGCTCTTCAGCGGCGCCGATCAAGTAACGCACGCCGACCGCACGCTTGCCTTCGAACAGAATCTTGTCGGTCAGGGCGTGGGTGACGATGGTCAGGGTCGAGCGCTTCTTGGCGATGTCCAAGTAACCGCGAGCGGTGCTGGCGCGACGGCCGTTCGGCGTCACGGTACGGTCCATCGGACCGAAACCTTCCTGCTGGTAACCATTCAGGTCTTCGGTGCGCGGGTAACCGGCTTGCACGCCGGCTTCAACCATCGCATTGAACAGCGGGTTATTGCCGGCTTTTGGCGTGGTCACGCTGACCGGACCTTCGCCACCGTGATAGTCGTTCGGGCCGATGTCACGGGTTTCAGCCTTGCGGAAATACGGCAGGCAGTTCAGGTAGTCCCAGTCTTCAAGACCTGGCAGTTTGGCCCAGTTGTCGTAGTCCATCGCGTTGCCGCGGATGTAGCACATGCCGTTGATCAGCGAGGAACCACCCAGGCCCTTGCCGCGACCGCATTCCATCCGGCGACCGTCCATGTGTGGTTCTGGATCGGTTTCGTAGCCCCAGTTGTAGCGACGACCTTGCAGCGGGAACGCCAAAGCGGCCGGCATTTGCGTGCGGAAGTCTAAACGGTAGTCCGGGCCGCCTGCTTCGAGCAGCAGGACGGTGACGCCTTCGTCTTCAGTCAGACGGGTCGCCAGGGTGTTACCGGCCGAGCCGGCACCGATGATGATGTAATCGAATTCTTGGGACATTGAATGCACCCTCTTTGAAGTTGGTCAGGTCGCCTGTAGCAGCTGCCGAGGCACGAGGCTGCGTTGGGTCGCGCAGCGACCCTCTGAGGGCGGTCCTGCGGACACGCAACGCAGCCTCGTGCCTCGACAGCTGCTACCGGGTATTCAGCCGGGGCTTAGAAAACCGAGGCGTAATCGCCCAGTTCGACCTGTACCGATTTGATGCGTGTGAAGTTGTTCAGCGAGCTGATGCCGTTCTCACGGCCCACGCCCGACTGCTTGTAGCCGCCGACCGGCATCTTGGCGTCGGATTCGCCCCAGGCGTTGATCCAGCAGATACCGGCTTCCAGTTGATGAATCACGCGGTGAGCGCGGTTCAGGTCTTTGGTGACAACGCCAGCGGCCAGGCCGAAGTCGGTGTCGTTGGCGCGACGGATCACTTCTTCTTCGGTTTCGTAAGTCAGGATGCTCATCACCGGACCGAAGATTTCTTCGCGAACGATGGTCATTTCGTCGGTGCAGTCGGTGAACACGGTCGGTGCCACGAATGCGCCTTTGGCGAATTCGCCTTCGGTCAGACGGTCGCCGCCGCACAGGACGCGAGCGCCTTCTTCCTTACCTTTGGCGATGTAACCCAGCACGCTTTCCATGTGGGCGAAGCTGACCAGAGGACCGAAGTTGGTGTTCTCGTCTTCCGGGTTGCCGACGCGGATGCGCGCAACGCGCTCAACGATCTTGGCTTCGAACGCGGCTTTCAGGTGGCTCGGCACGAACACGCGAGTGCCGTTGGTGCAGACCTGACCGGAGCTGTAGAAGTTGGCCATCATCGCGGTGTCGGCGGCGCGATCGAGGTCGGCGTCGTCGAAGATGATCAGCGGGGATTTGCCGCCCAGTTCCATGGTCACGTCTTTCAGCGACGAAGCGGAAGCGCTGGCCATGACCTTCTTGCCGGTGTCGGTGCCGCCGGTGAAGGAGATCTTTTCGATGCGTGGGTGCTCGGTCAACCAGGTACCGACTTCACGGCCGCTGCCGGTCAGCACGTTGAACACGCCAGCCGGAACGCCGGCTTCGGTGTAGATCTCGGCCAGTTTCAGCGTGGTCAGGGAAGTGACTTCGCTTGGCTTGAAGATCATCGCGTTACCGGCCGCCAGGGCAGGGGCGGATTTCCACAAGGCGATCTGGATCGGGTAGTTCCACGCGCCGATACCGGCCACGATGCCCAGTGGCTCACGACGGGTGTAAACGAAAGACGTGGTGCGCAGCGGGATTTGCTCGCCTTCGATGGCCGGCACCAGACCTGCGTAGTACTCCAGCACGTCAGCGCCGGTGACGATGTCGACGTAACGGGTTTCGGAGTACGACTTGCCGGTGTCCAGGGTTTCCAGAGCAGCCAGTTCATCGTTGCGCTCGCGCAGGATGTCGACGGCACGACGCAGGATGCGCGAACGCTCCATGGCGGTCATGGCGGCCCAGATTTTCTGACCCTTTTCGGCGCTGACTACAGCGCGCTCAACGTCTTCCTTGGTCGCACGTTGTACGGTTGCGAGGACTTCACCGTTAGCCGGGTTGATGGCTTCGAAAGTGGCGTCGCTGCTGGCGTCACTGTAGCCGCCATCGATGTAGAGTTTTTGCAGTTCGAAACGGGCCATATAGTCCTCGCAAGAGCATAAGTTGGTTGGCGGTAACCACTGGGCGTGCCTTATAGCTTGGGCAACGCTGGTCAGTGGCGGTTCAGGTGCTGAGCGGTTCTGTGTGCTCTAACTCACCTGCTTGGCCAGTTGGAAATCCATGTATTCGTAAGCGATCTGGTGCGCCTGCTCAGTGTCGAAAGCATCTCCCGACAGCGCGCCGCGCAGCCACAAACCGTCAATCAACGCTGCCAGGCCGCGGGCTGCACTGCGCGCATCATCGAGCGACAATACGCGGCGGAACTGGCAGCACAGGTTGGAATACAGACGGTGATCGTTGATCCGCTGCAACCTGTGCAAAGACGGGTGGTGCATGCTGGTGGCCCAGAAGGCCAGCCAGGTTTTCATTGCCGGGCCATTGACCTGGCTGGCGTCGAAGTTGCCTTCGATGATCACCTGCAGATGCGCCCGCGGGCTTTCATCTGTCAGCGCCTGACGGCGTGCGGTGACGTTCTCGCTGAGGACACTCATCAGGTACTGCGCCGTGGCAGCGATCAGGCCGTTCTTGTCCTGAAAGTAGTGACTGATGATGCCATTCGAGACACCGGCCAAACGGGCGATCAGCGCAATGCTGGCGTCCCCCATGCCGACCTGATCTACCGCCTGCAATGTGGCTTCGATCAACTGCTGGCGGCGGATGGGTTGCATACCGACCTTGGGCATCTTGCACATCTCCTTAGGCCTTCCGGCGGACGTAAAACGTCTATCGGATTGAAGGCCAGTCTATTTTGTTTTGATTGAACGTTCAATCAACAAAGAATAAGATCTGCGACAATTCGTCGCTGCCTACAGGTTTTTCCTACATGTAGTTGGCGGAAAAACGACATCCGAAAACGCTCGAAACCCACGCGCTATGGCGCTCCCGGGCTTCGGGCTTTTTTCGGGGTGTCTTTATATCACCCGCTGGTCGGCTGCCAACTAAGCGATTGGTCGGGTAACGCGTTGCCTTGTGTTCTTCTCTCGCACTGCCTGGAGCATCTGTGCCATGAGTTCTGCCTCTCTTATAAAGACCCCACCCGAGAAGGTGACGGTCAACGGTTGGGTGTTCTACACCTCTACCGCGTTGATCCTGTTGTTGACCGCCATTCTGATTATCGCCCCGCAAGAGGCTGGCAGATTGCTCGGTATTGCCCAGGCCTGGTTGTCCCGCAGCTTCGGCTGGTACTACATGGTGGTGATCGCCGCCTATTTGGTATTCGTCGTCGGCTTGGCGTTTTCGTCCTACGGCAAGCTCAAACTGGGCAGCAAAGACGACACCCCGGACTTCAGCTACGGCGCCTGGGCGGGGATGCTGTTCTCGTCGGGTATCGGTATTTCGCTGTTGTACTTCGGTGCCTCCGAGCCGCTGGACCACTACTTCAACCCGCCAGAAGGCGTGGCCGCCAGCAACCTTGCCGCCCGTCAGGCGGTTCAGCTGACGTTCCTGCACTGGGGCCTGCATGGCTGGGCGATCTACGCATTGGTCGGCCTGGCCGTGGCGTACTTTGCTTACCGTCATAACCAGCCGCTGGCGTTGCGTTCGGCGCTGTATCCGCTGGTGGGCGAGCGTTGGGTCAAAGGCGCGGCTGGTCACGCGGTGGACGGCTTCGGCATGTTCGTGACCCTGCTGGGGCTGGTGACCAACCTGGGGATTGGTTCGTTGCAAGTGTCGTCGGGGCTTGAAAACCTGTTCGGCATGGAACACAGCAATACCAATCTGCTGATCGTGATCATCGTGATGAGCACCGTGGCGACTATCGCTGCCGTGTCCGGCGTGGAAAACGGCATCCGCCGTCTGTCCAACCTGAACATTGTGCTGTTCAGCGGCCTGCTGATTTTTGTGCTGCTGTTCGGCCCGACCCTGCACCTGCTTAACGGCTTCGTGCAAAACATCGGCGACTACCTGAACGGCGTGGTGCTGAAGACTTTCGACCTCTATGTGTACGAAGGCGACAGTGAGAAGTCCGACCGCTGGTTGGGTCTGTGGACCGTGTTCTATTGGGCCTGGTGGATTTCCTGGGCCCCATTCGTCGGCATGTTCATCGCGCGTATTTCCCGTGGTCGCACGGTGCGTGAACTGGTGGCCGGCGTGTTGCTGATTCCACTGGGCTTCACCTTGGCGTGGTTGTCGATTTTCGGTAACTCGGCCCTGGACCTGGTGATGAACCATGGTGCGGTGGAGCTCGGAAAGACGGCGTTGGAACAGCCGTCGATGGCGATTTACCAGTTGCTGGAGCATTACCCGGCGTCGAAGATTGTGATCGGCGTGTCGATCTTTGTCGGTTTCGTGCTGTTCCTGACCCCGGCGGATTCCGGCGCGGTGATGATGGCCAACCTTTCGTGCAAGGGCGGTAACGTCGACGAAGACGCCCCGCACTGGCTGCGGATCTTCTGGTCGGCGGTGATCACGCTGGTGACCATCGGCCTGCTGTTCGCCGGTAACTTCGAAGCCATGCAAACCATGGTGGTGCTGGCCGGTCTGCCGTTCTCGGTGGTGCTGGTGTTCTTCATGTTCGGCCTGCACAAGGCCATGCGCCAGGACGTGCAGATCGAACAGGAGCAAGCGGAGCTGGCTGCGCGGGGGCGTCGTGGTTTTAGCGAGCGTTTGACTCAGCTGGACTTGCAGCCAAACCAGTCGATTGTTCAGCGCTTCATGGACAAGCAAGTCAGCCCGGCGCTGGAAGAGGCCGTGGTGCAATTGCGTGGCAAGGGTCTGGACGTGCAAGCGTTGCTGGGCAAGGCCAAGCGTTGCATGGGCCTGCGGATCGAGATGGAAGAGGGCAACCCTTTTGTCTACGAAGTAAGCCTGGACGGCTATCTGGCAGCGGCGAGCGACACGGTGTCGGCTGAAAGTGCTGATGAACCGCGTGCACGTTACTACCGAGCCGAGGTGTACCTGCACAACGGCAGCCAGGACTACGACTTGATGGGCTTCACTTCGGATCAGATCACCCGTGACGTGCTCGATCAGTTTGAAAGCCATCGGCAGCTCCTTGGCCGGGTCTATAGCTAAAACTTGATAGGACGCGGTGTTTCGATCTGAAGCACCGCGTCGTGTTCTTCGCGAGCAAGCCCGCTCCCACATTTGATCTGAGTCGTTCACAAATCCAATGTGGGAGCGGGCTTGCTCGCGAAGGGGCCATCAGCTTCGACGCCGCATTACCCGATGTCCCGATAAACAAAAACGCCGCGATCCTCTCGCGGCGTTTTTGTGTGTATTGCTTTAACCCAGGTTCTTGCCGAGCAGTGCGTGATACAGCTCACTGTCACCGAGAATCCCGACCACCTTGTTGTTGTCGTGCAGCACCAGCTTATTACCCGTCTGATATCGAATCTGCAGCGCTTCGCGCATGCCGATGTTCGAATCCACTACCGTTGGCCGACGACCCAACCCTTCAACCGCTTGACCCGGCACCCAGTTCTGCAGATCCAGACTCGCGCCGTTCTGACGAGCGCCCTTGATGGTGTTGCCCTCCGCCAGGTCCAGCCACGAATCGCCGCCCGGATCGAGGCACACCGAACCGTTGATGCGTTTGCAGTTGTCGAGGGTGCGCATCAGGCTGCGACCGCACAGTACGTTCAGCGGGTTGGTGTGGGCCACGAAGGTCCGCACGTAATCGTCCGCAGGGTTCAACACGATCTCTTCCGGCACGCTGTACTGAACAATGCGGCCGTCTTTCATGATTGCGATACGGCTGCCGAGCTTCAGGGCTTCATCGAGGTCGTGGCTCACGAACACGATGGTTTTGTTCAGCCTGCTTTGCAGTTCCAGCAGTTCGTCTTGCAGGCCTTGGCGGATCAGCGGGTCAAGGGCCGAGAACGGTTCGTCCATCAGCAGAATGTCGGCGTCCATCGCCAGCGCGCGGGCCAGGCCCACACGTTGCTGCATACCACCGGAGAGCTCGTCCGGCTTCTTGTTGCGCCACTGGGTCAGGCCCACCAGCTCAAGCTTCTCGTCCACCAGTTTGCGGCGTTCCTTCTCCGGACGACCCTGCATTTCCAGACCGAAGCTGATGTTCTCGCGAACGGTCAGCCAAGGCATCAGGGCGAACTTCTGGAACACCATCGCAATGCGCTTGGTGCGCATCATTTTGAGTTCTGCCGGGGTACAGGAAGCGATGTCGATCTGATTGCCTTCGTGCTCGACGAACAACTTGCCACGGCTAACGGTGTTGAGGCCGTTGATGCAGCGCAGCAAGCTGGACTTGCCGGAGCCGGACAGGCCCATCAACACGCAGATTTCACCTTTTTCGACATCCAGGCTGGCCTTTTCAACGCCAACAATCTGCCCGGTCTTTTTCAGGATCTGGTCGCGTGTCATGCCCTGGTCGAGGAGTTTCAAGGCCTCGCGCGGGTCTTTGGAGAAGATTACGTCGACGTCTTCGAAGCGAATAATGCTCATGCGTCACCCCCTACTTTGGCTTCGGGTTGTTTGCAGATACGGTCGAGCATGATCGCCAGCAGTACGATCGCCAGGCCGGCTTCGAAGCCCAGGGCGATATCAGCAGTGTTCAGTGCGTTGACCACGGGTTTGCCCAGGCCGTCGGCGCCCACCAGTGCCGCGATCACCACCATCGACAGCGACAGCATGATGCACTGGGTAATACCGGCCGCGATGCTTGGCATGGCGTGGGGCAGTTCAATCCGTGAAAGCAGTTGACGGCGCGAGCAGCCGAAGGCTTTGCCGGCGTCCATCAGTTCCTGCGGAACATCGCGAATGCCCAGGTAGGTCAGGCGGATAGGCGCGGCAATCGCGAACACTACCGTCGAAATCAAGCCCGGGACCACACCCAGACCGAAGAGGGTCAGGGTAGGAATGAGGTACACGAAGGTCGGTACGGTCTGCATCAGATCGAGCACCGGACGCATCAGTGTGTAGAACATCGGTTTGTGCGCGGCGACGATGCCCAACGGCACGCCGATGACCACGCAGACCAGGGTGGCGAACAACACCTGGGCAAGGGTTTCCATGGTTTCCTGCCAGTACCCCAGATTGAGGATCAGCAGGAAGGAGGCGATGACAAAAACGGTCAGTCCCCACTTTCGTTGAATGAAGTGTGCCAGTAGCGCGATGAGGCCGATCAATGCCAGCGGGTTGAACCAGGTCAGCGCAAAAGTCACACCGTGGATCATCGTTTCCAGTGACACGGCGATTGCGTCGAAGGTGCTGGCGCCGTGTTGCGTCAACCATTCAACGAAGCCCGCGATGTACTGGCCTAAAGGTATTTTCTGATCAATCAGCATGGTAGTGAACGTCCGCATGCAAGGAAATAAACAGCCCGGGCGAGTGAACTCGCCCGGCGTAAGCGATTACTGCGCGAGCTTGGCTTTCACGGCCTCCAGGCCTGGTTTACCGTCAATGGTGGTCACGCCAGCGAGCCAGGTATCGAGGACCTGTGGATTCTTTTTCAGCCAGGCCTTGGCGGCCGCGTCAGGCTTCATTTTGTCGTCCAGGATGTTGCCCATCAGCGAGCTTTCCATGTCGACGGTGAATTCCAGGTTTTTCAGCAACTGGCCAACGTTGCTGCATTCCTGGGCATAACCCTTTCGAGTGTTGGTCGCCACGGTGGCGGCACCGAAGTCGGGGCCGAAGTAATCGTCACCACCAGTGAGATATTGGATCTTGAAGCGCTTGTTCATCGGGTGGGGCGCCCAGCCGAGGAACACCACGGCGGTATCGCGTTTCTGGGCGCGGTCGACTTGCGACAGCATGCCCGCTTCGCTGGACTCGACGATCTTGAATCCGGCGTCTTTCAAGCCGAAGGCGTTCTTGTCGATCATACTCTGAATCAGACGGTTGCCATCGTTACCCGGTTCGATGCCGTAGATCTTGCCGTCGAGTTCTTTCTTGAATTTCGGAATGTCAGCGAAGTCGTGAAGACCTTTGTCATACAGCGCTTGAGGTACGGCGAGGGTGTACTTGGCGCCTGTGAGGTTGGTGCGCACGACGTCCACGGTGCCGGCATCGCGATAAGCCTTGATGTCGTTTTCCATGGTCGGCATCCAGTTACCCAGGAATACGTCCATGTTCTTGCCGTCGGCCAGGGACTTGTAGGTCACCGGTACGGAAATCATCGTGGTTTTGGTCTTGTAGCCGAGGGCGTCGAGGACGACGCTGGTGGTGGCGGTCGTTGCGGTGATGTCGGTCCAGCCGACATCGGAGAAGTTTACGGTGCTGCATTGAGCCGGTTCTGCGGCGTGAGCCAGAAGCGGCAGACTCAGCATGGCGGCCAACAACAACGACGGGGAACCTTTCATGGATGGACTCCTTGGTGTTTTTTTTGGCAGTGTTCCGACTGGACCACCGCACTTATAGGTTGCGGTTGGATGGCGTTTTGGAGACAGCTCTACCACGGCGCCTTGCAATCGAGTCGATACGATCATGTACCAGTGAAAATCTGACGCCTACAGGGGGCGTCGTAACCAGTACAGGGATGGTCGCATCCAGTGTCGGTGACGTCGTTTACAGCTTTTTTCAGCCCTCTTTGCCCCTCTGATCCGCAAAAAAACGGCGAAAACGCAGCGTCAAAGGCCCGCGGCGTTGGTGGGCATGAGTGCGTCGGTGTGAGACGTCGAACGACATGACAAAAGGCTGATGATGCGGCCATCTCGGCGGATTGCAGCTTGAGCGTAGCAGCTCCGTCACTGGGCGCTTTTGCGTCTGGAGTAGGCACATCCAGGAGTTCGGCAGTAATGGCTATCAGTGTATTCGACCTGTTCAAAATCGGCATCGGCCCTTCCAGTTCGCACACCGTGGGGCCTATGCGGGCCGCCGCGTTGTTCGTGCAAGGTTTGCGTGAGCAGGGTCTTTTGGAACAAGTAAGGCGCGTCGAAGTTCAGCTTTATGGTTCGTTGTCGGCCACCGGCATCGGTCACGGCAGCGACAACGCAGTGATTATGGGGCTGATGGGCGAGTGGCCGGACGCGATCGATCCATCGCAAATCGGCATTCGCATCGAAACCCTGCGCGAAACCCACACGCTGTTGCTCGACGGGCATTTGTCGGTCCCGTTCATCTGGGCCCGGGACATGCGCCTGATCGACGAGAACCTGCCGTTCCACCCCAACGCCATGACGCTGATCGTCGAAGGTGATGACGGCGAGCTGCATCGCGACACCTACTATTCCATCGGCGGCGGTTTTGTCGTCGATGAAGCACAAGCCTCCAGCGGTGTGGTGGACCTGGACCGCACGGTGTTGCCGTACGATTTTTCCAGTGCCGCCGAGCTGCTCAGCCTCTGTAAGCAGCACAACTTGCGCGTCGCCGAATTGATGATGGCCAACGAGAAGGTCTGGCGCAGCGAAGAGGAAATCCGCGCCGGCCTGATGAAGCTTTGGCGGGCCATGCAGGATTGCGTCGAACAAGGTCTCAAGCACGAAGGTATCTTGCCCGGTGGCCTGAATGTGCGTCGTCGCGCGGCCAAACTGCACCGCAGCCTGCAAGAACTGAACAAGCCCAATGTGATCGGCTCGACCTTGAGCGCCATGGAGTGGGTCAACTTGTTCGCCCTGGCGGTCAACGAAGAAAACGCCGCTGGCGGGCGCATGGTGACGGCACCGACCAATGGCGCGGCGGGGATCATTCCGGCGGTGTTGCACTACTTTATGAAGTTCAGCGAGGTGGTGACTGACGCCAACGTAGTCGACTATTTCCTCAGTGCGGCGGCGGTAGGGATTCTGTGCAAGAAGAACGCTTCGATTTCCGGTGCCGAAGTCGGTTGCCAGGGCGAGGTCGGTTCGGCCTGCGCCATGGCGGCGGCCGGGCTGGCGGAGATTCTGGGTGCCACACCGGAGCAGCTGTGCAACGCGGCGGAAATCGGCCTGGAACACAATCTCGGCCTGACCTGCGACCCGGTGGGCGGGTTGGTACAAGTGCCGTGCATCGAGCGCAATGCGATTGCCGCGGTGAAGGCGATCAACGCGGCGCAGATGGCGCTGCGTGGCGACGGTCAGCACTTTATCTCGCTGGATCGGGTGATCCGCACGATGCGTGATACTGGTGCGGACATGCATGACAAATACAAAGAGACATCGCGGGGTGGGTTGGCGGTTAGCGCGGTTGAGTGCTGAGACCGCGTCGCCTGCATCGCGAACAAGCTCGCTCCCACATTATTTGATCTGTGTCGTTCACAAATCCAGTGTGGGAGCGAGCTTGCTCGCGAAGGCGCCAGACCAGTCAAAACTGCGCGCTTAGTGAACACCGGAATCAAAACGCGCCACGTTTTGGCGCGTCGCTTACAGATAAGCGACTTGCCCGAGATCCGGGATCCAAGTTGGCCATTACCGCCTGTCACCTGTGCTTGCGGTGACACTCTCCCTCAGGTCGCTGTAGCCCTGTTCCCACAAGTGCTACCGATTTGCTCACGCCCAACGGGGCAGAGCGCCTCCCACCGATAATGGCACTTATAACCCCCACTCGCGGCGCGGCTTATATAGACGCCGCGCGACGTCGTTTTCAGGAGTTATTGAACGGCCATTCAACTTTAGGCATGGCAATTGCTCTGTCATTACAAAGCCCGTCTCCCACGCGAGAACGATGGCAATAACAAGAGCCTCCGCCTGAGGCCATCACCCGCTTTGTGTGAGGAGATACCGCGATGACGACGTTCAACTCCGGGGCCCAACCCCAGAACCGTGCGCCTCAATCCATCGGCTTTTTGCTGCTGGACAATTTCACGCTTATTTCTCTGGCCTCCGCAGTAGAACCCCTGCGCATGGCCAACCAACTGTCCGGCCGCGAGCTGTATCGCTGGACCACACTGACCGTCGACGGTGGTCAGGTCTGGGCCAGTGACGGTCTGCAGATCACCCCTGACGCCTCCATGCACAAAGCGCCTCCCATGGACACCATCATTGTCTGTGGCGGTATTGGTATTCAACGCACTGTTACCCGCGAACACGTGTCATGGCTGCAAAGCCAGGCGCGTCAGTCCAAGCGTCTGGGCGCGGTCTGCACCGGTAGCTGGGCCCTGGCCTGCGCCGGTTTGCTGGACGGTTTCGATTGCAGCGTGCACTGGGAATGCCTGGCCGCTATGCAGGAAGCGTTTCCGCGTGTGGCCATGAGCACCCGGTTGTTCACCCTCGACCGTAACCGTTTCACCAGCTCCGGTGGCACCGCGCCGCTGGACATGATGCTGCACCTGATCAGCCGCGATCACGGGCGTGAACTGTCGGCCGCGATCTCGGAAATGTTCGTCTACGAGCGCATCCGCAACGAGCAGGATCACCAGCGTGTGCCGCTCAAGCACATGCTCGGCACCAACCAGCCGAAGTTGCAGGAAATCGTCGCGCTGATGGAGGCCAACCTGGAAGAGCCGATCGACCTCGACGAGCTGGCGGTGTATGTCGCCGTGTCCCGTCGTCAACTTGAGCGCTTGTTCCAGAAGTACCTGCACTGCTCGCCGTCGCGTTATTACCTGAAACTGCGCTTGATTCGCGCCCGGCAGCTGCTCAAGCAAACGCCGATGTCGATCATCGAAGTGGCGTCGGTGTGTGGCTTCGTGTCTACGCCGCACTTCTCCAAGTGCTACCGCGAATACTTCGGCATTCCGCCGCGTGACGAGCGCGTAGGTTCCAACACCACGCAACAAGTGGCGATGATGCCGCTGCCGCAAGCGTTGGTGCTGTCACCGTTGTCCGGGCCGTTGTCGGCGTTGAGTCAGGCGCGTAATGAGTCGACGTTCGCCAGCGTAAGGCTCTAAACCGAGGCGCCTTCATTCGCGAGCAAGCCCGCTTCCACATTCGACCGAGTCTCTCAGGGGGAATACGGTCAAATGTGGAAGCGGGCTTGCTCGCGAAAGCGGTTTATCAGGCGCTACGGCTCTGCTGATACTCCGCCAGCGCGGGCAGCAATTGCTTGTCGATGGCCTGGCGCACGGCCGGCAGGATGGTCGCGCTGCTGGTGTACATCTGCTTGACCATGGTCCGCAGTTCCATTGCCCGTTCGTTGTTCAAGCCTCGTACCGCGCATTCGCAGGCCTGCTCAGCGGTTGCGCCAGGGGGCACTGCAAATCCCAACGCCTTGAGCTGGCCCAACAGGTCTTCCTGGTCTATCAAATCGGCGTGCATCATGACGCAATCCTTCTTCAGGGAACGGTGTCGTGGCTCGATTCTCGTAGGGGTACGGAGTGGCGGCAAGGACGATTTGTCGCAATGGCCGCAATACCTATGAACAGGTCGTTTTCGGCTAACTTGCACAGGATGAGAGTGGGCACACTGGGATCAGCTGGCTTCACGAAGGTTTGGTCACCCTCGCGCAACGGCTCCTCAACAGTACCCACCTCTGCCCCGATCCTGTCACGGCTTGATCGGGGTTTTTTTTGGCTGGGATTTAACGCTGCAGGACGAGGATGCGCGACAACAATTCATCACGGTCGACATAGCAACCCTGAAAATGCCGGGCGCCGGTGGCGGGGTCGAAGGCGTTGCGGGCGTGGAGGGTGCGGCGGTTGTCGAAACACCACATTTCGCCGGGGTTTAGCCGCGTCATCACCCGGAATCGCGGTTCCCGGGTCATCGTAATGAAGCGGCGGTAGGCGTGATAGAGAGCGGGCATCTGCTCGACCGACGCATCGAACGGCCCACGCAGAAAATTCGCCATGCGGATTTCCGAAACCTGCCCAAAGGCATCCAGCGCGATGACCGGCGCGAGACAGCGGTAGTCGCTGTGGCGGTCTTTGTTGCGGAACTCCACTGGGATTTCGCAAAGGCTTTTAAACGCTTCGGGATCTTCATTGCGCAAGGCTTCGGCAATGGCAAAACCGTCGACGAAAATACTCTCGCCACCCTCGGCGTCATTCACCAGGCAATGCAGAAATTGCAGCCCCGGTTGTAACTCCCGGGTTGGCAGGTCGCTGTGCAGTGGCAGGTTGAAAGCGGTGTAGGCATTGCTGTCGGCATCGGCTTTGGATTGCACGTTGAACAGCACGCCAAAATTGCTCTCGCGGATGAAGGAAATCCGCTGGGCAATCAACTTCAACGAGCCCGGCTCGGTGGGTACACCGCGAACCTGGGTCAAGCCGATATCGCGCACGGCCAGCAGCCATTGCAGCAAGGCGTCGTTGTCGTTCATCAACGCCTGGTAGTCGAACACCGGCAGCTTCAGGTCGCTGTTCCAGAGCTGGCTTTTGGGCTTGGCGGCCCGGCGTTCAGCGCGGGACTCATCGTCGTAGGCGTGGGCCCGTAACCAGCCAGGATCGAAGCGGCTAAGATGGCCGTCCTGCCAGTCGATACGCAGGCAGCCTTCGGCATCAACGCCGACGTCCGAGGGCTTCAGGTTTTCGGCGACGTCGACGATTTCCAGCACTTGCTCGCGGGTTACGGTGTAGACGCACAGCGGGCACGGGCAGTTGTCCCGCAGCCACTGATGATGAAAGGGGCTGACACGGTCATCGGCCCACTTCACTTGAATTCGGTCCGCCAGGGCGTGTACGGCGGTCAACGCGCTGATCAACGGGTAGGTACGGAAGTCGGCAAAAGCGGCGGCGGTGTTCAATGGCGATCTCCTTGTTATTTTTTAGGGGGTAACGCGATCACTCGGCCAATGTAGTCGGGGGCGGGAAGGTCGGTTTGCTCGGCGACGATGGCTTGCAGCTTGCCCAAAGTGTCTTCGCTGAACGGTGCGGAGCGCGGTCCGGCAAGGTCAACGTGCAGCAGCATTTGCTCATTGCCCGCCAGTTCCTTGTCATCACCCACTAAATGCAGGCTGTGATAGAGGTGCAGGCGTTTTTGGTCGTGGCCGATGATTTGGGTGTGCACTTCGACGTCGGCGTCGAGCTTCACTTCGTGCAGGTAATTGAGGTGCAGTTCGAGGGTGAACAGCGAGTTGCCGCTGGCTTCGCGGTTGTTGCTGTCCATGCCCAGACGATCCATCAGCGCGTCGGTGGCGTAGCTGAAGATGAGCAGGTAGAAGGCGTCGCGCAGGTGGCCGTTGTAATCGACCCAGTCGGGGATGATTTTGGTTTGGTAGGTGGTGAGGGTGGGCATGATTCTCTCCAGGCATGATCGGTATGATCGTTCCCATGCAGAGGGTGGGAACGATCAGTGCGGCGGGCTATTCGCTGAAGGCCATCCCATGCTTCTCTTTGGTGGTCTTCACCGCCTCCAAAACCGCCAGCAAGCAATCATCACGATAGCGCTCCAGCGCCGAAATGCTGTGCGTGCCCAACTGATCGCTGGTGCCATCCACCACATCATCGATCAACTTGTCGGTCAGTTCCGGTGCTGGCAGATAGGTCCACGGCAACTGCAACGCCGGTCCGAATTGCGCCATGAAGTGCCTCATACCCGCATCGCCCCCCGCCAGGGTGTACGTCAGGAACGTGCCCATGAACGACCAGCGCAGGCCCGCGCCAAAGCGGATCGCATCGTCGATTTCACCGGTGGTCGCCACACCGTCGTTGACCAGGTGCAGCGCCTCACGCCACAACGCTTCGAGCAATCGGTCGGCGATAAAACCGGGTACTTCCTTGCGCACATGCAGCGGACGCATGCCCAAGGATTCGTAGACTTTAATCGCCGCTTGCACCGCTTCCGGGGCGGTGTTTTTGCCGCCAACCACTTCCACCAGCGGCAGCAGATAAACCGGGTTGAACGGGTGCCCGACGACGCAGCGTTCCGGGTGCGTCGAACTCTCGTAGAACTCGCTCGGCAACAGGCCAGAAGTACTGGAACCGATCAAGGCATTGGGTTTGGCCGCTGCGCTGATTTTGCTGTGCAGTTCCAGTTTCAGGTCCAGACGCTCAGGGGCGCTTTCCTGAATGAAATCCGCGTCGCGAACGCATTCTTCAATGGTTGCGACAAAGCGCAGCCGATCCTGCGATGCCCCTGGCGCAAGGCCCTGTTTCTCCAAAGCGCCCCAAGCATTGGCGACGCGTTTGCGCAGCGCGTCTTCGGCACCGGGCGCCGGGTCCCAGGCTACAACGTCGAGGCCGTGGGCGAGGGCGCGGGACACCCAACCGCTGCCGATGACACCGCTGCCCAGGGCTGCGAAGGTTTTGATATCAGTGATAAAGCTCATGGCGACGTCCTAAAAAATTCGGTGATCCAATGTGGGAGCGGGCTTGCTCGCGAAAGCGGAGTGTCAGTCGACAGAGATGTCGGATGTAACGGCCTCTTCGCGAGCAAGCCCGCTCCCACAGTTGGAAAGAGTTGTTAGCAGTTAACCGCGCTTGGTCAGGCCCATTTTTGCCCGGCCTTCCGCCGGGGTCAGAACACGGGCGCCGAGACGGCTGAGGATTTCCGAGGCGCGTTCGACCAATTGGCCGTTGGTCGCCAGTACGCCTTTGTCCAGCCAGATGTTGTCTTCCAGGCCGACCCGCACGTTGCCACCAAGCAGCACCGCTTGCGCGGCCATCGGCATTTGCATGCGACCGATGCCGAAACCGGCCCAGACCGCATTGGCAGGCAGGTTGTCGACCATGGCCTTCATGGTGGTGGTGTCGGCCGGCGCGCCCCACGGGATGCCCAGGCACAGTTGGAACAACGGGTCGTCGAGCAACCCTTCCTTGATCATCTGCTTGGCGAACCACAGGTGACCGGTATCGAAGATTTCCAGCTCGGCCTTCACGCCCAGCTCTTGAATGCGTTTGGCACCAGCGCGCAGCTGGGCTGGGGTGGACACGTAAATAGTGTCGCCGTCGCCGAAGTTCAGGGTGCCGCAATCGAGGGTGCAGATTTCCGGCAGCAGCTCTTCAACGTGGGCCAGACGGGTCAGCGGGCCGACCAGGTCGGTGTTCGGGCCGAACTCCATCGGGTTCTCGCCAGCGCCGATTTCCAGGTCGCCGCCCATGCCGGCGGTGAGGTTGACGATGATGTCGACGTCCGCCTCGCGGATGCGCTCCATCACTTCGCGATACAGGGCTACATCACGGCTGAATTTGCCGGTTTCGGGGTTACGAACGTGGCAGTGGACTACGGTGGCGCCGGCCTTGGCGGCTTCCACGGCGGCAGCGGCGATTTGTTTCGGGGTGACCGGCACGTGTGGGCTCTTGCTGGTCGTGTCGCCAGCACCGGTGAGTGCGCAGGTGATGATGACGTCGTGGTTCATGAGGCGGGTTCCTTGCAGGCGTGATGATTCCGTTCGCAGCCCGGTCGGGCTGCGAGTCGGTGGTTCAATCAGGTTTATTTGGTGGTCAGTTGCAGGTTTTCAGCAGCGGGTTTGCCATCGAAGGTGGTCACGCCTTCGAGCCAGCGTTGCTTGTCTTGCGGGTGATCTTTCAGCCATTGTTTGGCCGACTCGAAAGCGTCCTTGTGATCCAGCAGCGGCTGCATCATCCGGCTCTCGTCTTCGGCGGAGTACGTCAGGTTGCTTAGCAATTTGCCGATGTTCGGGCATTGCTCGGCGTATTTCGGCGCGGTGACGGTCCAGACCGTGGCCATGCCTTCGTTCGGGCCCAGGGCGTCGTCGCTGCCGGTGAGGTACGTCATCTTCACATTGACGTTCATCGGATGCGGCGCCCAGCCGAAGAACACCACGGCCTCGTTGCGGCGCACGGCGCGATCCACCGCCGCGAGCATCCCGGCTTCACTGGACTCGACCAACTGGAACTTGCCGAGGCCAAACTGGTTCTTGGCAATCATCGCCTTGATCTGGGTGTTGGCTCCCGAACCTGGTTCGATGCCGTAGATCTTGCCGCCCAGTTCTTTCTCGAACTTGGCGATGTCAGCGAAGGTTTTCAGGCCCTTGTCGGCGAGGTAAGTCGGTACGGCGAGGGTGGCGCGGGCGTCTTTCAGGCTTGGCGCTTCAAGCACTTTGACCTGCTTGCCATCGACGAACGGCGTGATGGTCTGGGTCATCAGCGGGTTCCAGTAGCCTAGGAACAAATCCAGGCGCTGATCGCGGATCCCGGCGAAGATGATTTGCTGGGAAGCGCTGGTTTGTTTGGTGTTGTAGCCGAGGCCATCGAGCAGGACTTGGGTCATGGCACTGGTGGCGATCACATCGGTCCAGTTCACGACGCCCATGCGCACGTTCTGGCATGAGGCAGGTTCGGCCGCCATGACGCTGGCGCTCAGGAAAGCGGTACCGCTGAGTGCAAGAACACAGCTGCTGATCAGTCGTTTCATCTCAGGTTCCTCGGCAGTTCGTTATTGTGGGTCCGGTCGTCTTTGTGCGCCGGTGATGCCAAGTTACGCAGCTTCAGCCCCGTCAAAACGCACTGCGGCGACCAGCTCTTGCACTGCAGCGACCTGCGCTCTTGAATGCCTCTTGCAAGTGGCGTATCAACGTCCACACGCTTCCCGCCCTCTCGTTACCTGCCAGTCGAGTGCGCTCCATGTCCCAGGATTTCTATTTCTTGTTGATGCCGGGTTTCTCGGCGATTGGATTTATCTCGGCCATCGAGCCGCTGCGGGTCGCCAATCGTTTTCGTGGCGAGCTATACCGCTGGCATGTGCTCAGTACGGACGGCGGAGCGGTGCTGGCCAGCAACGGCATGTCGGTCAACGCCGATGCGGCGCTGGAACCGCTGAAGAAAGGTGCAACGCTATTGGTGGTCGCCGGCTTCGAACCCCTGAAATTCGCCACCCCGGCGCTGGAGCACTGGCTGCGCCGACTGGACAATGAAGGCGTGACCCTCGGCGCCATCGACACCGGCAGCTTCATCCTCGCCGAGGCCGGCCTGCTCGACGGCCACCGCTTGACCCTGCACTGGGAAGCCATCGACGCGTTCAAGGAGTCCTATCCACAGCTCAGCGTCACCCAGGAGCTGTTCGAGATCGACCGCCGGCGCATCACCTCCGCCGGCGGTACTGCGTCCATCGACCTGATGCTCGACCTCATCAGTCAGGCCCATGGCCCGGAACTGGCGATTCAGGTCAGCGAACAATTCGTGCTCGGCCGCATTCGCCCGCGCAAAGACCACCAGCGCATGGAAGTCGCCACGCGTTATGGCATCAGCAACAAGAAACTGGTGCATGTGATCGGGGAGATGGAGCAGCACAGCGAACCGCCGCTGAGCACGCTGGAATTGGCCGAATCGATCAAGGTGACGCGGCGGCAGTTGGAGCGATTGTTTCGCCTGCACCTGAACGACACACCGAGCAATTTCTACCTGCGCTTGCGGTTGGAGAAGGCCCGGCAGCTGTTGCGGCAGACGGACATGAGTGTGTTGGAAGTGAGTATCGCGTGCGGGTTTGAATCGCCGTCGTATTTCACCCGCAGCTATCGAGCGCGGTTTGAACGGTGTCCAAGGGAAGACCGACGGCGGCTGGGGGATGGTCGGGAACTGGTTTGATCACGCCAGAAGCCTGTACACAAGACAAAATGTGGGAGCGGGCTTGCTCGCGAATGCGGTCAGTCATTCAACATTGATGTCAACTGATCCACCGCATTCGCGAGCAAGCCCGCTCCCACATTTTGATCCGGTTTCGCTTTTACTTCTTCATCAGGGCGGAGCAGGCCGCTTTAAACGCTTCATGCTGATACTTGTTCAACGTCCCCGGCAGTTCGAAGTTGTGCTTTTTGGCCTGCGCATTGATGGTTTGTGGCGACAGCAACGTCACCTCGCAACTCTCCAACAACTGAAAAACGCCCTCGATCTTGAACGTGGTCGGCCCTCCGGCGAACTCGCCTTTCTTGCTGCGCTTCTTGATCGCAATCCGGTCGATGGAATTCTCGCGTACAAACGACGCCACCTGAGCGGCAAATACTTTGACGTTCGCGGCTTCGTCGTCATCGTCGAGGGCGATTTTCTTGGTGGCCAGGGCGACGTGGCTCAGGGCCTGACCGTCGAGGGAGGCCACGGCGATGATCGCTTCGGTGCCTTTGATTTCGATGCCGCAGAATTTCATTTGAGTTCCTTAACTGGCTGATGGCGTGCAGCTTACAGCTCAAGCTGATCGGCGTTGATGCCAAAAGCCGCGGCAATTTTCTCACGGGTCGCTTTGCGAGGCTTGGCGACGGTCTCCTGTTGGGCGAAGGCCGGTTGGGAGATGCCCATGCGTTTGGCAACTTCATCCTGGGTCAGGTTCAGATGTTCGCGCCAGGCGCGAATTGGCGTTGCGCCGTCGACGATACGGCTGACCACCTCATGAGGGATCAGGTCGTGCTCGATCTTTTGCGCCATGTATTGCGCGTATGGAATAACCACGAAGGCGGGGTTTCCGTCAGCGTCATTAATAATTTGAACGTCAGTAGGTGCGCTCATCGCGTTTTTTGACCTCTTGAATACTGATCACTTTAATTGCGCCATCCCAGTCGAACATGATCCGATAATTGCCGACTCGCAGACGGTAGGCGTAATCATGACCAACCAGTGCTTTGACGTTGCCCACATCAGGCATGTCAACCAGCACCGTGATGGCATCACGAACCTGGATCTGATGAGCGGAATGCAATTTCAGAAGCTGCTTAACGGCCTTTCGAGTCCAGTGGATGCTGTTCATAGGGGAATATAAGTCTTTTATAAGATTTTCGAATCTTTACTTATATTTTCCAGGTCGCAAACAAACGAACCGTGTCGGCATGTTGCCCGACTGAAGCGGTCGTTTATTGAGCTAAAGGGCGGTTGTAGGCGAGATGAAAACTGCTTGCGGGAAAGGTCATTTCTTGCGGTTAGAAAGCTGGCGACAGCACCAGCTTCCGACGGACGATAAGGTTCACTCCTGCCCAATCGACTCCAAAAACTCCGACCGCTCATCGCTCATCCGCGCGACACAATCATTTTGCGCAATCGTGAACGCCTTGCTACCGCTCGTCGCCGGAAACGCCTCAACCGCGCAATCCGCATCCCGGGCCTTCAGCCATTGCTGCTGAGCCGCCTTGAGCTTGGCGGTGATGTCGGTCAGTTGTGCCGGGTTCTTGCCGTAGAGCGTTTGCATGCGCTCGGTCAGGCCTTGATAGTTGTCTTTCAGGAACTGTTCGGCGGTGGTTCTGCTGTAGACCGAGCATTCCAGCGTCTGGACTTCGTTTTCGACTTTGTCGCAGGGGTTATCTTCGGACTCTTCAGCCGCGTGTACACCGGTCGCTATCAGTGCCAAAGCCAGGAAGATCGATTTCATTGCGCTGCCGCCCCTTATTCCAGTAAAGCATTCAGTAATGCCGCGAATTCTGGCTCATGCGCAGGCCCTTGAACAGGTGGCCCATGACGTCTGGCGACGACCCTTTGTCGCGGATTGACGCTTTCGGCAAACCCCCTGTCGTTTTTGCACCCGGCTGCCCCCTCCCTCAGGCATATGCTGGCCCCAAAGCGCCGACACACGATTCGGCGCATGAATCGCTAATAGGGGACAGCCTGATGAGCCCAGCCGAATTGCACGCCGACAGCATCGTTATCGACGGTCTGATTATTGCCAAGTGGAACCGTGAGCTGTTCGAAGACATGCGCAAGGGCGGTCTGACCGCGGCCAACTGCACCGTGTCGGTGTGGGAGGGCTTCCAGGCCACCGTCAACAATATCGCCGCCAGTCAGAAGCTGATCCGCGAAAACAGCGACCTGGTGATTCCGGTACGCACCACCGCCGATATCCGCAAGGCCAAGGAGCAGGGTAAGACCGGCATCCTCTTCGGCTTCCAGAATGCCCACGCCTTTGAAGACCAGATCGGCTACGTCGAGGTCTTCAAGCAGCTGGGCGTCGGTATCGTGCAGATGTGCTACAACACCCAGAACCTGGTCGGTACGGGTTGCTACGAGCGTGATGGCGGCCTGTCGGGTTTCGGTCGCGAAATCGTCGCCGAGATGAACCGCGTCGGCGTCATGTGCGACCTGTCCCACGTCGGCTCGAAAACCTCCGAAGAAGTCATCCTCGAATCCAAGAAACCGGTCTGCTACTCCCATTGCCTGCCGTCGGGTCTGAAAATTCACCCGCGCAACAAATCCGATGAAGAACTGAAGTTCATCGCCGATCACGGCGGTTTCGTCGGCGTGACCATGTTTGCGCCATTCCTGGCCAAGGGCATCGATTCGACCATCGACGATTATGCCGAAGCCATTGAATACACCATGAACATCGTAGGTGAAGACGCCATCGGTATCGGCACTGACTTCACCCAGGGCCATGGCCAGGACTTCTTCGAATACCTGACCCATGACAAGGGCTACGCCCGCCGTCTGACCAGCTTCGGCAAGATCATCAACCCGCTGGGCATCCGCACCGTCGGCGAGTTCCCGAACCTGACCGAAACCCTGCTCAAGCGCGGCCATTCCGAGCGTGTGGTCCGCAAGATCATGGGCGAGAACTGGGTCAACGTCTTGAAGGACGTCTGGGGCGAGTAACCCCTTTTTCAAACGAACGCTGTAGCAGCTGCCGAGGCACGAGGCTGCGTTGCGGTCCGCAGGACCGCCCTCGGGGGCTGCTTCGCCGCCCAACGCAGCCTCGCAGGCTCGACAGCTGCTACGGCACGACAACACAACGAATTTTTCTGGAGTTAAGTTTCCATGGCCAAGATCGCCCCGCAATTGCCAATCGAAGTCGACAGCGAAACCGGTGTCTGGACCTCCGACGCCCTGCCAATGCTGTACGTACCGCGTCACTTCTTCGTCAACAACCACATGGGCATCGAGGAAGTGCTGGGCGCCGACGCCTACGCCGAAATCCTCTACAAGGCCGGCTACAAATCCGCCTGGCACTGGTGTGAAAAAGAAGCCGAGTGCCACGGCCTGGAAGGCGTTGCGGTGTTCGAGCACTACATGAAGCGCCTGTCGCAGCGCGGCTGGGGCCTGTTCAAGATCCAGGACATCGACCTCGACAAAGGCACTGCCAGCGTCAAGCTCGAACACTCGGCGTTCGTCTACGTGTACGGCAAGGTCGGCCGCAAAGTCGACTACATGTTCACGGGCTGGTTTGCCGGTGCCATGGACCAGATTCTGCAAGCTCGTGGCAGCAAGATCCGCACCGTTGCCGAACAGGTTTACGGTGGCTCCGAAGAAGGCCACGACGACGGCCTGTTCACCGTCAAGCCGTTGTAAGTCGAGGAACCCGCCATGGCTTTCGAAGCAATGTTCCAGCCGATCCAGATCGGCAAACTGACCATCCGCAACCGCGTGCTCAGCACCGCGCACGCCGAGGTCTATGCCACCGACGGCGGCATGACCACCGACCGGTACGTCAAGTATTACGAAGAGAAAGCCAAGGGCGGGATCGGCCTGGCGATTTGCGGCGGTTCCTCCAGTGTGGCCATCGACAGCCCGCAAGGCTGGTGGAAGTCGGTCAACCTGGCCGACGACCGGATCATTCCGCACTTCCAGAACCTGGCCGATGCCATGCACAAGCATGGCGCCAAGATCATGATCCAGATTACCCACATGGGTCGTCGTTCCCGCTGGGACGGCGAGCATTGGCCAACCCTGCTGTCGCCGTCGGGCATCCGTGAGCCGGTGCACCGTGCGACCTGCAAAACCATCGAGCCGGAAGAAATCTGGCGGGTGATCGGCAACTACGCCAGCGCCGCTGCGCGGGCCAAGGCCGGTGGCCTGGACGGCGTTGAACTTTCGGCGGTGCACCAGCACATGATCGACCAGTTCTGGAGCCCGCGCGTCAACAAACGTACCGACGAATGGGGCGGCAGCTTCGAAAACCGCATGCGTTTCGGCCTCGAAGTACTCAAGGCTGTTCGCAAAGAAGTCGGCCCGGATTTCTGCGTCGGCATCCGTCTGTGCGGTGATGAGTTCCACCCGGACGGCTTGTCCCACGAGGACATGAAGCAGATCGCCAAGTACTACGACGACACCGGCATGATCGACTTCATCGGCGTGGTGGGATCGGGTTGCGACACCCACAACACCCTGGCCAACGTTATTCCGAACATGAGTTATCCACCGGAGCCGTTCCTGCACTTGGCGGCCGGTATCAAGGAAGTGGTGAAGGCCCCGGTGCTGCACGCGCAGAACATCAAGGACCCGAACCAGGCGACCCGAATTCTGGAAGGCGGTTACGTCGACATGGTCGGCATGACCCGCGCCCACATCGCCGACCCGCACCTGATCGCCAAGATCAAAATGGGTCAGGTCGACCAGATCAAACAATGCGTCGGCGCCAACTACTGCATCGACCGTCAGTACCAGGGTCTGGACGTGTTGTGCATCCAGAACGCCGCGACCTCACGTGAATACATGGGCGTACCGCACATCATCGAGAAGTCGACCGGTGTGAAGCGCAAGGTTGTGGTGGTCGGTGCCGGTCCTGCCGGGATGGAAGCCGCTCGCGTCTCCGCCGAACGTGGCCACGACGTGACCCTGTTCGAGAAGAAAGAATTCATCGGCGGGCAGATCACCACCGCCTCGAAAGCCCCGCAACGGGACCAGATCGCCGGTATCACCCGCTGGTTCCAGCTTGAGCTGGCGAGGCTGAAAGTCGACCTGCGCCTGGGCGTGGCCGCCGATGCGGCAACCATTCTCGACCTGCGTCCGGACGTGGTGGTACTCGCCGTCGGCGGCCATCCATTCCTGGAGCAGAACGAGCACTGGGGCGCGGCGGAAGGCCTGGTCGTCAGCAGTTGGGACATCCTCGACGGCAAGGTTGCACCGGGCAAGAACGTGCTGGTTTACGACACTATCTGCGAGTTCACCGGGATGTCTACCGCGGACTTCCTCGCCGACAAGGGCAGCCAGGTCGAGATCGTCACTGACGACATCAAACCGGGTGTTGCGATTGGCGGCACCTCGTTCCCGACGTACTACCGCAGCATGTACCCCAAAGAAGTGATCATGACCGGCGACATGATGCTGGAGAAGGTCTACCGCGAAGGCGACAAGCTGGTGGCGGTGCTGGAAAACGAATACACCGGCGCCAAAGAGGAGCGGGTGGTGGACCAGGTCGTCGTCGAAAACGGCGTGCGTCCAGACGAAGAAATCTATTACGCGCTGAAGGAAGCGTCGCGCAACAAAGGCCAGATGGACATCGAGGCCCTGTTCGCGATCAAGCCGCAACCTTCGCTGAGCCAGGCGGGCGACGGCTACTTGCTGTTCCGCATCGGCGACTGCGTGGCGCAACGCAACACCCACGCGGCGATCTATGACGCGCTGCGGTTGTGCAAGGATTTCTAAGAGCTTGTGGATAACCCTGTGGGAGCGGGCTTGCTCGCGAAGACGGACTGACATTCAACATTGATGTCGACTGACCCGCCGCTTTCGCGAGCAAGCCCGCTCCCACAGGAATCGGGCAAGGCATCCAGCTAGTTAAGCCTGCAAGACCCTGCGGTCTTTGGGAGCTCCACCATGTTGAACACCCTTCTTCCAATCCTGTTGTTCGCAGCCCTGGGCCTCGCTGTCCTCGGCGCGTTGCGGCGGGTGGCTATGTGGCGCCGAGGCCGGGCTTCGAAAGTCGACCTGATCGGTGGCCTATTCGCCATGCCCAAGCGCTATATGGTCGATTTGCACCATGTCGTCGCGCGGGACAAATACATCGCCAACACCCACGTGGCCACGGCCGGTGGTGCGGTGGCGTCCATTGTGCTGGCGATACTGGTTCACGGTTTCGGCCTGCACAGCCGCATTCTCGGTTTTGCCCTGTTGATTGCCTCGGCGGTGATGTTCGTCGGTGCGATCTTCATGTTTCTGCGTCGTCGTAACCCGCCCGCCCGCCTGTCCAAAGGGCCGTGGATGCGCCTGCCGAAAAGCCTGTTGGCGTTCTCAGCGAGCTTCTTCCTGTTGACCCTGCCGGTCGCCGGCATCCTCCCGGAAAACTTCGGTGGTTGGGTGGTAGCTGCGATTCTCGGCGTCGGTGTGCTGTGGGGCGTCAGTGAATTGTTCTTCGGCATGACCTGGGGCGGGCCGATGAAGCACGCCTTCGCCGGTGCCCTGCACCTGGCCTGGCACCGTCGCGCCGAACGCTTTGGTGGCGGCCGCTCCACCGGTTTGAAACCGCTGGACCTGAACGATCCAAACGCGCCACTGGGCGTGGAAAAACCCAAGGATTTCACCTGGAACCAACTGCTCGGCTTCGACGCCTGCGTGCAGTGCGGTAAATGCGAAGCCGCGTGCCCGGCGTTCGCCGCCGGCCAGCCGCTGAACCCGAAAAAACTGATTCAAGACATGGTCGTTGGCCTGGCCGGCGGCACCGATGCCAAGTTCGCCGGCAGCCCGTATCCGGGTAAAGCCATTGGCGAACACGCGGGCAATCCGCATCAACCGATCGTCAACGGTCTGGTGGACGCTGAAACCTTGTGGTCCTGCACCACTTGCCGCGCCTGTGTCGAGGAGTGCCCGATGATGATCGAGCACGTCGACGCCATCGTCGACATGCGCCGCCATCTGACCCTGGAAAAAGGCGCGACCCCGAACAAGGGCGCCGAAGTCCTGGAAAACCTGATCGCCACCGACAACCCTGGCGGTTTCGCCCCGGGCGGGCGGATGAACTGGGCGGCGGACTTGAACCTGAACCTGCTCAGCGAGAAGAAATCTGTCGACGTGCTGTTCTGGGTCGGCGACGGTGCCTTCGACATGCGCAACCAGCGCACTCTGCGCGCCTTCGTCAAAGTGCTGAAAGCGGCCAAGGTCGACTTCGCGGTGCTGGGGCTTGAAGAACGCGACAGCGGTGACGTGGCCCGACGTCTGGGCGACGAAGCGACCTTCCAGCTGTTGGCCAAGCGCAACATCCAGACCCTGGCCAAGTACAGCTTCAACCGCATCGTCACCTGCGACCCGCACAGCTTCCACGTGCTGAAAAACGAGTACGGCGCCTTCGACGGCAACTACCTCGTGCAGCACCACAGCACCTTCATGGCGGAAATCATTGGCGCTGGCGCCCTGAACCTCGGCCAGCACAAAGGCAGCAGCGTGACTTATCACGACCCGTGCTACCTCGGCCGCTACAACGGCGAATACGAGGCACCGCGTGAAGTGCTGCGCGCCCTGGGTATCGAGATCAAGGAAATGCAACGCTCCGGTTTCCGCTCGCGCTGCTGTGGCGGTGGTGGCGGTGCGCCGATCACCGACATTCCGGGCAAGCAACGGATCCCCGACATGCGCATGGAAGACATCCGCGAAACCGGTGCCGAACTGGTGGCCGTGGGTTGTCCACAGTGCACCGCGATGCTCGAAGGCGTGGTCGAACCTCGGCCGTTGATCAAGGACATCGCCGAACTGGTGGCGGACGCGTTGCTCGAAGACGCGGCCCCGAGCAAGCCGACCAAACCGGCCCAACGTGAACCTGCGGAGGCCCACTGATGAGCGACATTATCCGCCGCGACCCACGCGCCGAATGGATCGCCCGCAACCGTCTGCACCCGCTGCACGCGGCCATGCAACCGGCGCAACACAGCTGGATGGGGCCTAACGGCGTCATCCGCAAGAATTTGCACGGCATCGGCTTTATCGGCCCCAACGGCATCAAGCGAATTGACCGCAGCGGCGCTCAACAGGGCGGGGCGACCAAACGCTCGGCCGCGGTTGAAGTGCAATTGCCACTGCATCAAGTGCCTGCACCTGCGTTTTACATCAGCGTGGTGCCAGACATGGTCGGCGGCCGCTTGAGCAGTCACGACCGCGACTTGCTGGGCCTGGCTCACCAATTGGCCGGCAAGGACGGCGGGGTGTTGGCCGTAATCTTTGGCGAACATAAAGAAAACGCCTTCGCCACCGCTGGCGTTGATCGCTTGCTGGTGCTGGAAGGCGAAGAATTCAACGGTTATGCACCGGAACAACGGGTCCAGGGCCTTCGGGCTGTGGATAACCAGTTCAGCCCACGTCACTGGCTGCTTCCGGACAGCCGCAGCGGCGGTGGTGAATTGGGTCGACGCTTTGCCGCAGCACTGGGCGAACGCCCGGCCACGCGGGTCTGGCAGGTCAAGGATCAGGAATGCATTGGCCGCGCCGGTGCCGGTTTGCAAGACCTTGCGCGCCCGGTCGCACGCTTGATTCTGGCTGCCGTCGAGTGCGCCGAACCTGTGAGCGAAACCCGTCACGAAGCCTTGCCGGTGGAGTTATCCACAGCGGTCGCACGAAGCTTGTCGCGCATCGAGGATTTGGGTGCGGTGGCGGTGGACCCGGCGGTGATTCCGATGGCCGAAGCCGAGTTCATCTTCTCCGGCGGCAATGGGGTCAAGGACTGGGGACTTTTCCACAGGACCGCCGAAGCGTTGGGTGCTACCGAAGGCGCGTCCCGAGTGGCGGTGGACGATGGCTTCATGGCCCGCGACCGTCAGGTCGGTGCGTCCGGCACCTGGGTCACTGCGCGGGTTTATGTAGCGGTGGGGATTTCCGGGGCGATCCAGCACCTGCAAGGCATCGGTGCCTGCGACAAGGTGGTGGCGATCAACCTCGACCCTGGCTGCGACATGATCAAACGGGCCGACCTGTCGGTGATCGGCGAGAGCGCCGAGATTCTTCAAGCCTTGATCGATGCGGTAGAGGCATACCGCAACGAAGCCAAGCGCGATGCGGCTTAAGGGAAGGAAAGGGTTATGAGCACGAAAATCATCAGCCTGGTGTCCATCGGCGCCCACCCGACCTCCGGCCGGCCGCGCCGCGCGGAACAGGATGCGCGGGCTGTGGAACTGGGTCTGCAGCTGGCTGGGGATAACCTGCAAGTGCTGCATGCCGGCGACGTTGCGGAACCGGCGTTGCGCGCGTACTTGGGCATGGGCCTGGAACAGCTGCACGTGCTTGAACAACCTTCAGGCGCCGATGCACTGCCGGCATTGACCGCGTATTTGCGTGACGCCGGGGCGCAGGTCGTGCTGACCGGCAGCCAGGCGGAAACCGGCGAAGGCTCGGGCATGCTGCCGTTCCTGCTGGCCGAAAGCCTGGGTTGGCCGTTGGTCGTGGGGCTGGCTCAAGTTGAATCCATCGACGGTAATTCAGCGCTGGTGCTGCAAGCCTTGCCTCGTGGTCAGCGCCGTCGCTTGAAAGTGCGGCTGCCGTTCCTCGCGACTGTGGATAACGCCGCGCCGAAACCTCGGCAGAGCGCCTACGGCCCGGCCCGACGCGGGGTGTTGCAGGCGGATGAAGTCGAAGTGATCGACGATGAACTGCTGGCAGTCGCCACGCTGCAACCGGCCAAGCCACGGCCTAAACGCTTGAAGGTGATCAAGGCCAAGAGCGGCGCGGACCGGATGAAGGCCGCGACGGCCAAGGCCAGCGGCGGGGGCGGGCAGGTGCTTAAAGGGTTGAGTGCCGAGGCTGGGGCCGAGGCGATTCTCAAGTTACTGATCGAAGAAGGCGTGGTCCGCTAGCGGACATCCAGTGAAGATCTAATGTGGGAGCGGGCTTGCTCGCGAAGGCGGCGTGTCAGTTATTACAGATGCTGGCTGACAAGACGCCTTCGCGAGCAAGCCCGCTCCCACAAGGAAAAATAATGACCGTTGAATTTCGTTCGGCCCTGCGCGCGGATGCGCGGGAGATTGCTCGCTTGTTCCAGATTTCGTCAGAAGGTGCTGCAGATTACATCTGGAGCCAACTGGCGCAACCCGGTCAGGATTTACTGGACGTGGGCGCCAGTCGGTATGCCCGTGAAGACGTGGATTTTTCCTGGCAGAACTGCCTCGTTGCCGAGGCACAGGGAAACGTCATTGGCATGATGCACAGCTACGTGATGCGTCACGATCCGCTGGCCGCTCCCGTCACAGATCCGGTCCTGGCGCCGTATGCCAAGATGGAAATCCCCGACACCCTCTACATCTCCAGTCTCGCGTTTCATGAAGGCTGGCGAAATCAGGGCCTGGGCAAGCAATTCCTCGCCTACGCTTACGACCGTGCCAGCCAGCTGGGGCTCAATGGCTTGAGCCTGATCGACTACGCCGCCAACACCGGCGCCCGCCGGTTTTACGAGCGACATGGCTTTCGTATCGTCGACACCTGCCAAATCACTCCCCATCCGATGATTCGGGTCACGGGGGAGGCTTATCTGATGTATAGGCCCTGATGAGCTACATTTCTCTATGAGCTGGGGCGGGGTTGCCGCAGCGCTAGTTCATAAAACTCGTTTTCAAGAATGGGTTGACCATGACAGCGGTCAGTCGGCGTGAGACATGTCTGATCTGCGGCGTGAATTTAAAGTCGTCTCTGGTGCTGCTTGCATTTTTGATGTGTGCAGCAACAAGTGCGACGGCCGGTACCAGACCGGCAACTCTGGATTTCTACACATGGTTAGCGTCTGAACAGGGACAAAAAGCGTCCTTGGTGCAGCTGAAACAGCAATGCGACAAGGTGTTGGATGCTGAAGACAACCTGAATTGTTCAGTCTCCGTTTTCGCCCGAATGTTCGAGGCCAAAACCGCGAACCAGCTTCCCGAATACTATCTGGCGATCAAGCGTCGTCATGCTCAGGCCATTGCGAATGACCCTGAGCTCAACGCAATGTTTTCCATGTTCGGCAGCGAATCCCTCGCGACACCCAGATCGCTTGGCGATTTTTGGGTGACAAGAGCGAAGCGGTACGAAGTGCTGGCGATTCATCCCTATGCCAGCGACGGTCACGTGACTGACGAGGTGCTGCCCTACCTCGATGTCAAAGCGGCCAATGGTTCCTCGTCACGCTTCATTCTCGACACCGGCGCACCGCAAACCCGGGTCAACCACGAAACCGCGAAGCTAATGGGAATCAGGTTATTAACCGACTCTCACTATGGCTACAGCACGTTTTATGGTGAACGTGACCTGTCAGCCAAACTCGGGATCTTTGAGTCTTTAAAGATAGGCTCAAGCGAGTTCAGAAACGTCCTGGTGTTTGTCAGTGACCGGGATAACTTACTGGGGCTCGATTTGATCGGTAAGTTGGGGCGATTGAAGATCACCAAAAAGACCCTGGCGCTTAACGCCGAACCTCCCGCGCGATGCGATTCGCGAGTTAATTACGCGCGAGTGGACATTAATCAACGACTGACCATTGCTGCACGCCTGGATCGTCGGGCGACGCCGGCGATTATCGACACCGGCAATGCTGATTACCTGACGTCGTCCTCGCCGGGCAACTCACCCATTCATGTCACCGATAAACCGCGTTCCGAAACCTACAAGGGTGAATTGAGCCTGTCGGGACATATCCAATTGATCACCTACAACTACTACCCGGACTTTACGATTCCTCCGTCGTTGTTGCTGGGTCAGTACGTGCCTTCGCTTTTGCTTGGGTGGGGTGCATTCGATGACTATGAGTTGAATCTGGACATCGACTCGGGCCGATCGTGTTTCAACAGGACCTGATCGTGGTTACCCACAATCCCTGTTAGCGCTTCTGTGGATAACATGTTCGCCCTTCGCTGCACCCCATACAAATCAAGCCCTGCAACCCTTCGTACAAAAAACAACCAGCCTAACTCGCGGTTTTTTCAGGCTTTTTCCTGAGAATAACTTTGTGCGCGAGCCAATACTTGCCCCCAATCTCTGTTAGCGCATCTGTGGATAAGATGTTCGCTGTCCTCTACAGGCCATATAAAACGGGCTTATCAGGTGATTGGTCAAAAAACAATCAAATCGTTGTTTTAGACCGAGAAACCTCGCGCAAACCCCGATTTATCGCGGCTTCCAACGGTTTTCCACAGATCCGCCCAAGTTGCCCCCAAAGTCTGTTGGCGCTTCTGTGGATAAGGTGTTCGCCATCCTCTGCAAGCCACGTATAACGTGTCTTACAAGCTTTCGATCAAAAAACAACCAATCGCTGTTAAAAACCCTGCTTCTGGATAAGTCACGGATTTTCTTCAGTTTCTGTGGAGAAAGTTTTTCGTAAATCCGCACTTGTCCCCATTTGCTGTGGGCGAAGTTGTGGATAACTTGTTCGCGAACCTCTACAGCCCCATGCCAGCGGCAGCTCTAAAGCGATTGATCGAAATTTGAACAATAAAAAACCGCGAAACATGTTCGCGGTTTTTTGTCTCAGCGGGATCGGTCAGCCTTGAACCGGAACCCCTTTGAGGTAATGCGCAGGTTCCGCGCCCAGGTTGTTCAGCAAACGCTCGCTGTACCAGTCCACGAAGTTCACCACGCCAAACTCATAGGTCTTGGAGTAAGGCCCTGGCTGGTAAGCGGTGGAGTTGATGCCGCGCTGGTTCTCTTCGGCCAGGCGACGGTCTTCGTTGTTGGTGGAGTCCCAAACCTCGCGCATTCGGTCGACGTCGTAATCCACGCCTTCGACAGCGTCCTTGTGCACGATCCACTTGGTGGTGACCATGGTTTCCTGCGCGCTGATCGGCCACACGGTGAACACAATGATGTGATCGCCCATGCAGTGGTTCCAGGAGTGCGGCAGGTGCAGGATGCGCATCGAGCCCAGGTCCGGGTTCTGGATCCGGCCCATGAGTTTCTTGCTGGCTTGCTTGCCGTCCAGGGTCATCGACACGGTGCCCTTGAGCAGCGGCATGCGCACAATGCGGTTACGCAGGCCGAAGCTGGCGTGAGCGTATGGAATCTTCTCGGCTTCCCAGGCAGCGGCAGAGGCGGCCACGTGGTCCTTGAACGCCTGGTCGGCGCGTGGGTCGGTAACGTCGTCCCATTCCAGCAGGGTTTTCAGCAGTGCCGGGTGCGACGCGTTGCAGTGGTAGCACTCGCGGTTGTTTTCCAGCACCAGTTTCCAGTTGGCTTTTTCGAACAAGGTGGTCTGGATCGCCACCTTGGTGTTCTCCATGTCGTACGGTTCCATGTAGTGGTCCAGCGTCGACAGGAAGTCATCAATGGCTGGCGGGTTGTCCGACAGGCTGATGAAGATGTAGCCGCCGGCAGTTTTCACGTTTACCGGTTTGAGGCCGTACTCCTTCATGTCGAAGTCGGCGCCCATTTCGGTACCGGCGAACAGCAGGCGGCCGTCCAGTTCGTACGTCCACTGGTGGTAGTGGCAGACCAGTTTGGCGACCTTGCCTTTTTCACTGGTGCACAGCCGCGAACCACGGTGGCGGCAAACGTTGTGGAACGCATGTATCACGCCTTCGGCGCCGCGAATCACAATGATCGGGTTCTTGCCGACTTGCAGGGTCAGGTAGTTGCCCTTGGTCGGGATTTCGCAGGCCATGCCGGCGATCAACCACTCTTTCTGGAAGATTTCCTGCATATCGATATCAAACAGCCGCTCGTCAGAGTAAAACGGCTGCGGCAGCGAGAAAGTGCGTTCGCGCTCTTGCAGCATCTGCGCGGTGGCCTTGCGAGCGGGTTCCAGCGGATCGCCCAGGCTGATTTTTGCGGTGACGTCCATCGATTTGATCCTCAAGGCCATTCTGTGTGGCCGGCGAAATAGTGGCTGATACGGTTTGCTACGCAAGGCTGTAAAGGAATCGTCTTTGTGTGGAGCGAGTGTGGGGCCGGCGCACGCCAGAACCTTATCCATGGGCGACATGGCCCAATCTGTTCCCGACGCGTAACCCCCGGTAGATGTGGGCTGGTCGCGATAAGTATGTGAATGTCGCAGATAGGTAAATGGGTGGTTCGCACGTTACGCAGAATCGCCAACATAAGGCCGACCATCGGCGGTGGAGAACAGCATGTCCAACAGCTTCCTGAATCCGGTAACCACCCAGACCTGGGCCAATGGTCGACACATCGTCCGTTGCGTCAAAGTCATCCAGGAAACCTGGGATGTGCGCACCTTCTGCTTTATGGCCGACCAGCCAATCCTGTTCTTCTTCAAGCCGGGGCAGTTTGTCACCCTGGAGCTGGAAATCGAAGGCGTGCCGATCATGCGCTCCTACACCATTTCCAGCTCGCCGTCGGTTCCTTACAGCTTTTCGGTGACCATCAAGCGCGTACCGGGCGGCAAGGTCTCCAACTGGCTGCACGACACGCTGCATGAAGGCCAGGAGCTGGCCGTGCACGGGCCGGTCGGGCTGTTCAACGCCATGGACTTCACTGCGCCGAAGGTGCTTTACCTCAGCGGTGGCGTCGGTATCACGCCGGTCATGTCGATGGCTCGCTGGTTCTACGACACCAACGGCAACGTCGACATGGTGTTTATCCACAGCGCCCGTTCACCGAAAGACATCATTTACCACCGTGAGCTGGAACACATGGCGTCGCGGATCGATAACTTCAGCCTGCACCTGATCTGCGAGAAGCACGGTCTGGGCGAGCCGTGGGCCGGTTATCGCGGTTACCTGAACCACAAGATGCTGGAACTGATGGCGCCGGACTTCATGGAGCGCGAAGTGTTCTGCTGCGGCCCGACGCCGTATATGAACGCGGTCAAGCGCATGCTGGAAGCGGTCGGCTTCGACATGTCGCGTTATCACGAGGAATCGTTCGGTGCTACACCACCGGAAGCCCGGGCCGATGCGGTGGAACAAGCCGAAATCGCCGCAGACGCACCAGACATCGACGTCGCGGACCTGCACCAGGTGGAATTCACCGCGTCCGGGAAAAGCATTCGCGTTGCACCGGGGGAAACTGTACATGCGGCAGCGGCCAAGCTGGGTCTGTTGATTCCGAAGGCGTGCGGGATGGGGATCTGCGGGACGTGCAAGGTGATGAAGCTGGGTGGGGAGGTCGAGATGGACCACAACGGCGGGATTACCGAGGAAGACGAAGCAGAAGGGTTCATTCTTTCGTGCTGCAGCGTGCCGAAGGGCGACGTGCGCATCGAGTTTTAAGCAGCGTCGTGCCCATCCCGAGATCGGGATGGGCACCTTCCATTCAGTCGACAAACAGGTCCGGCATCAGCGGGTCGGTGGTGTCGGGCGCGAACCGATACTGTTCAAAATCCGTCACCCCATGTTCACCCAGAATTTCCTCATCAATCAGCAGCCGCCCAGTAATGCTGCGGCCACCACTGTCCAGAACGAGATACGCAGCATCCGCCATGATTACCGGTGTCCGCGCATGCTTGAACGACTCGCGCGAGCCCAACTGAAACTCGATAGCAGCCGTCGCAATCATCGTCTGCGGCCACAACGAGTTAACGCTGATACCGTAGGCCGAAAATTCCTCGCTCATGCCCAGGGTCAGCGTGCTCATGCCGTATTTGGTCACGGTATAGGGGCTGTACTGAGCAAACCATTTGCTCGCCAGATTCAGTGGTGGGGAAAGGCTGAGGATATGTCCGCCGCTTTTCTTCAGATAGGGCAGGGCGGCCTGGCTGCACAGGAGCACGGCGCGGGTGTTGATCTGGTGCATCAGGTCGAAGCGCTTGAGTTCGATGTGTTGAACCCCGGTCAGCTTGATCGCGCCGGCATTGTTGATCAGCGCATCAATGCCGCCGAAATGCTCGTTGGCCTTGGCCAGTGCCTCACGCACCGCGACTTCATCACGCACATCCACCTGCAAGGCCAGCGCCTTGCCGCCCGCGGCTTCGACTTCCTTGGCCACACTGAAAATCGTGCCTGGCAACTTGGGGTGCGGCTCGGCGCTTTTGGCGGCAATCACAATGTTGGCCCCATCCCGCGCAGCTCGTAGCGCGATCTCACGACCAATCCCGCGACTTGCGCCGGTAATGAACAGGGTTTTGCCTTGTAAGGACATGCGTGCGCTCCTGATTATTGTTGTCTGAGCGGATCGAACAGCTCGCCAGTCAATGTAGACCAAGAGTCCGGCGCAATCAGGGAGGGGCTTTTATGTAATTGGATGGACTCGCCCAAGCCGAGGCGTCAATGCGCCACGGTGGCAGTCTAAACAGCCAACGACAGCGAGGGCGAGTCCATGAAAAATCATAGTTCGATTGATCAATCCCTGTCTTCTTCCGATTTGTCGGCCTGCACAACCGTGGCGGTCGATCTGGCC
>NZ_VOBM01000002.1:0-223042 GCF_008370005.1 Pseudomonas sp. ANT_J28 | reverse complement strand
AGGCGAATTCTACAGCGTTACTCGCTGCTGTCAACACCTCTTTTACACCGCTTTCGACCGAGAAGATCGAATCGTTAAAAGAGCCAAACAACACCACTCTTTCAACTCCTTCTGGGCTTCGATGACCTGAAGCAACTCGCTGTCGAAAACTGCATAACTCATTGTTTACCAAGGAGTTTTCCGTTTCGACTGCGCCGGAAGTGGGGCGAATTATAGACTTCCAGAATCTGCCGTCAACCCTTAATTACGCCTTTCTTGCAGAAGTTGACCTTTTAGCCATTAAACGGGGGATTCGGCGGGTTACAGGGGGTAGTCGCAACACTAATAGCAATGCACCTATAGAGGCGTAAACCGCCCACTCCTTAAGATCAGCACGCACGATCCACAACATATGCAGCAATCCAAGCCCGAGAACCACATAGGCAAGACGATGCAATTTCTTCCAGCGAGAACCCAAACGCCGCTGACTATAGCGATTTGAGGTCACCGCCAACGCCAATAAACAGAGAAACCCCAGCGTCCCGACAATAATGTACGGTCGCTTGCGCAACTCGACCCCCAACTGCGACCAATCAAAGCCGAGGATGAACGCCGTATACCCACTCAAATGCAAAACCACATAAGCGAAGCACCACAGCCCCAGTTGCCGTCGGACAGCAACCCACCCCGCCCAACCGGTAAGTCTCTGCAGAGGTGTCATGCTTAAAGTAATGAGTAGCAGGACAAGCGTCCCCAGCCCCAACCGGTCAACCAGCACCTTGCCCGGATCAGGCCCCAGCACATCCTCCCAGGCCTGATACAACCAAAGCAGCGGCAAGACCGCAACAGCTATAAAGACACCAATTCGCCAAAACGGAAATCGCATCAGTAGTTTTTCCGCAAATCGAGCCCTGTATATAGAGAGGCGACTTCATCCGAGTAGCCATTGAACATCTGCGTATCCCGCACATTGGGCTTGAACAATCCACTCGGCAAACGCCGCTCGCACGCCTGAGTCCAACGTGGATGGTCGACCGCAGGATTCACGTTCGCATAAAAACCATACTCATCCGAGGCAATGCTCTGCCAGGTGGTTTTCGGCTGCTCACTAACCAGACTGATCCGCACGATGGATTTGACGCTCTTGAAGCCGTACTTCCACGGGACCACCAAACGCAGAGGCGCGCCGTTCTGATTCGGCAACTCCCGCCCGTACATACCCACGGCAAGAATCGCCAACGGGTTCATCGCCTCATCCAGGCGTAGCCCTTCCACATAAGGCCACTCAATCAAGGCAAAACCGGAACGTTGCCCGGGCATGCTCTTGGGGTCTTCCAGGGTTTCGAAGCGAATGAATTTGGCTTTGGACGTTGGCTCAACTTCCTTGAGCAAGGCCGAGATGGGAAATCCGATCCATGGAATGACCATTGACCAGGCCTCTACACAGCGAAGACGATAGATGCGCTCCTCGAACTGATAAGGCTTCATGAAGTCTTCCAGTGCGTACCGTCCCGGCTTGCCCACCTCCCCGTCCACCACCACACTCCAAGGTTCGGTTTTCAACGCGCCGGCGTTGGCGGCAGGATCACCTTTATCGGTGCCGAACTCATAGAAGTTGTTGTAATGGGTCGCATCCTTGAATGGCGTGATCGCCTCATCCTTGACGCTGATCGCGCCCCACTTGGTAGAAGGAAGTTTTTCGACAAACCAGGAAGGCGCCTTGCCAGGCTCAACATCCGCATAACGCACAGCATCATCCGCAGCCGCCCAACGCGGCAGACTACTCACGGCCAAACCGGCCACGGCGGCACCGAGAACATTGCGACGAGATAGATAGAAGGATTCAGGCGTGACGTCCGACTCATTGCAGTCAGACGCCTTGGAGACTTTGATCAGCATGGTAACTCCGCAGCATTGGAGAACAGATGCACCAACAGACTGCGGAGTATGAGGGAAATTACATCACTCAGCGTTTTTGTGCCGACGAAGACGCAACAGGTACTGCACCGGACCAGAAGCCGCATAGGCAAGGAAAACCAGCAGCAGGATGCGCGGCGGATCACTGAACACTACGGCAAACACCAATACCACCGCGAGGATGGCCACGAAAGGTACGCGCCCTTTCAGATCCAGCTCCTTGAAGCTGTTGTACTTGATGTTGCTGACCATCAGCATGCCGGCGGCAGCGACCATCAGCGCAACCAGGAAGGACATCTTCGAACCCTGAATGCCGTAATCACTGAACGCCCAGACAATGCCTGCGACCACACCAGCAGCAGCCGGACTGGCCAGACCAATGAAGTAGCGCTTGTCCGCAGTGCCGACCTGGGTATTGAAACGCGCCAGACGCAACGCTGCACCGGCTACATAAATGAAGGCAACCATCCAGCCGACCTTACCCATGTCGCCCAAGGCCCAACCGAATGCCAACAATGCGGGCGCAACACCAAAGGCGACCATGTCGGACAGCGAGTCGTACTCGGCACCGAAGGCGCTCTGGGTATTGGTCATACGGGCAACGCGACCATCGAGGCCGTCGAGCACCATCGCGACAAAAATCGCGATCGCAGCAAAAGCAAAATACTTGCTCGCACCAATCGAATCACCGGCACTCAAGGCGCTCTGGGCGCTCATCGAGTTGATGATGGAATAAAACCCTGCGAACAGATTCGCAGTGGTAAACAGATTCGGCAGAAGATAGATACCACGATGCCGGACTTTACGACCTTCAGCGTCATGCCCTTCCTCGATGTGTTCATCGATGGGCAGCAGGCTTTCGGCGTCAGAAGCCTGGTTTGGCTCTTCGGGACGTTCGCTCATGGACATTACCTTGCAACGGGGTGGAAAGTTTGGACAGGTGTCTGGGACGACGGTTCGGCCGCAAACGATGCAGCTTTATACCAGAACCAGCCACCCAAACGAAAAAACGCGGCCTAGGCCGCGTTTTTCGTACAAGTGCGCGACTTAGTTTTTAGCTTTGTCGACGATCTTGTTGGCACCGATCCACGGCATCATGGAGCGCAGTTGCTCGCCGATGATTTCGATACCGTGAGCGGCGTTGTTACGACGCTTGGCGGTCATCGAAGGATAGCCGGTAGCGCCTTCGCTGATGAACATCTTGGCGTATTCGCCGTCCTGAATACGTTTCAGGGCGTTGCGCATGGCCTGACGGGATTCGGCGTTGATCACTTCCGGACCGGTCACGTACTCGCCGTATTCAGCGTTGTTGGAGATCGAGTAGTTCATGTTGGCGATACCGCCTTCGTACATGAGGTCAACGATCAGTTTCAGTTCGTGCAGGCATTCGAAGTAAGCCATTTCCGGCGCGTAGCCAGCTTCAACCAGAGTTTCGAAACCGGCTTTGACCAGTTCAACGGTACCGCCGCACAGAACAGCTTGTTCGCCGAACAGGTCGGTTTCAGTCTCGTCCTTGAAGGTGGTTTCGATGATGCCGGTACGACCGCCACCAACGCCAGCAGCGTAGGACAGTGCAACGTTTTTGGCGTTGCCGGAAGCATCCTGATAGATAGCGATCAGGTCAGGGATACCGCCGCCTTTGACGAACTCGGAACGCACGGTGTGGCCCGGCGCTTTCGGCGCGATCATGATCACGTCGAGGTCGGCGCGCGGAACAACCTGGTTGTAGTGGATCGCGAAGCCGTGGGAGAAGGCCAGGGTGGCGCCTTTCTTGATGTTCGGCTCGATTTCGTTCTTGTACAGAGCGGACTGGAACTCGTCCGGGGTCAGGATCATGACCAGGTCAGCAGCCGCAACAGCGGAAGCAACGTCGGTCACCTTCAGACCGTGAGCTTCGGCTTTGGCAACAGTGGCCGAACCTTTACGCAGACCAACAGTAACGTCAACGCCGGAGTCTTTCAGGTTGCACGCTTGAGCGTGGCCCTGGGAACCGTAACCGATGATGGCAACTTTCTTGCCCTGGATGATCGACAGGTCGCAGTCTTTTTCGTAATAAACTTTCATGAAATTCCCCTATATATCCAGGCCGTTCAGGCCATTCGCTAATTTGGTTTAGATGCTGAGTACTTTGTCGCCGCGGGCGATACCGGTTACGCCGCTACGGACGGTTTCCAGAATCGAGGCGGTGCCGATGGACTGAATGAAGCTGTCGAGCTTGTCGCTGGTACCGGTCAGTTGAACGGTATACACGCTAGCGCTGACATCGACGATCTGCCCACGGTAAATATCGGTAGTGCGTTTGATCTCGGCGCGCTGGGCGCCGGTGGCCTTGACCTTGACCAGCATCAGTTCGCGCTCGATGTGAGCACTCTCCGACAGGTCGACCAATTTGACCACTTCGATCAGCTTGTTCAGGTTCTTGGTGATCTGCTCGATGACTTCATCGTGGCCGACAGTGGTCAACGTCAGGCGCGACAGGGTCGGGTCTTCGGTCGGTGCCACGGTCAGGCTTTCGATGTTGTAGTTGCGCTGCGAGAACAGGCCGACTACACGAGACAGAGCACCCGGTTCGTTTTCCAGAAGCAAGGAAATAATGTGCCGCATGATTATGTACGCTCCGTCTTGCTCAGCCACATATCGCGCATGGAGCCGTCTTTGATCTGCATCGGATAGACGTGCTCGCTGGTGTCGACCGAAATGTCGAGCACCACCAGGCGATCCTTCATGGCGAACGCTTCCTCCATCTTCGACTTCAAATCTTTGGAGTCGGTGATACGCACGCCGACGTGACCATAGGCCTCTGCCAGCTTAACGAAGTCAGGCAGCGATTCCATGTAGGAGTGCGAGTGACGGCTTCCGTAACTCATGTCTTGCCACTGGCGAACCATACCCAAAACGCCGTTGTTCAGGATGACGATTTTGACCGGCAAGCCATATTGCAGACAGGTGGACAGTTCCTGAATGTTCATCTGGATACTGCCCTCACCCGTCACGCAGACGACGTCGGCATCCGGGAAGCTCAGCTTGATACCCATGGCCGCCGGAAAACCGAAGCCCATGGTGCCCAGGCCACCGGAGTTGATCCAGCGGTTCGGCTTATTGAACGTGTAGTACTGCGCCGCAAACATTTGGTGCTGGCCCACATCGGAGGCCACAAAGGCATCGCCCTTGGTGACTTCGCACAGGGTTTCGATCACGGTCTGCGGCTTGATGACGCTGCCGTCGCCCTTGTCGTACGGGAACAGGCCGCGGTCGCCACGCCACTCGTCAACTTGCTTCCACCAACTGGCAACGGACTCCTTGTTCGGGGTCTCGCCGATTTCCTTGAGGATCGCGACCATTTCGGTCAGGACACTCTCCACCGGACCGACGATAGGAACGTCTGCCTTGATGGTTTTGGAAATCGAAGCCGGGTCGATGTCGATGTGAATGATCTTGGCATTCGGGCAGAATTTGGCCGGGCCATTGATCACACGGTCATCGAAGCGCGCGCCGACTGCAAGGATCACGTCGGCATGGTGCATCGCCAGGTTAGCGGTGTAGCTGCCGTGCATGCCGAGCATGCCGATGAACTGACGGTCGGTGCCAGGGTAGGCACCCAGACCCATCAGGGTATTGGTCACTGGCAGGTTGAGCATCTTCGCCAGCTCGGTCAGCGGCGCGGAGCCGCCTCCGAGAATCACGCCGCCGCCTGCGTACATCACAGGACGCTTGGCCGCCAGGAGCATTTCTGCCGCCTTGCGGATTTGCCCGGAGTGACCGCGAACGGCCGGGCTGTAGGAACGCAGCTTGGCTTTTTTCGGGAAGACGTATTCGAACTTCTCGGCCGGGTTGGTCATGTCTTTCGGGATATCGACAACGACCGGACCAGGACGACCGGATTGCGCGAGGTAGAACGCTTTCTTCATGACTTCCGGGATTTCCGACGCGTGCTTGATCATGAAGCTGTGCTTCACGATCGGCCGGGAGATACCGATCATGTCGGTTTCCTGGAACGCATCGGTGCCCACCATGTTGCTAGGCACCTGGCCGGAAATGACCACCATCGGAATGGAGTCCATGTAGGCCGTGGCAATACCGGTGATGGCGTTGGTTGCGCCCGGGCCGGAGGTCACCAGTACCACACCGGCTTTACCGGTGGCACGGGCATAGCCGTCAGCCATATGGGTCGCAGCCTGTTCGTGACGAACCAGGATGTGGGTCACTTCCGGTTCTTTGAACAGGGCATCGTAGACATGAAGAAGAGCACCACCCGGGTACCCGTAGATATATTTGACGCCTTCGTCACGCAAAAAGCGGACGAGCATCTCACCGCCAGATAAAAGCTCCACGTTGTTCACCTCTAAAACGCCAGAATACCGCCCACATAAAAGAGGACGGGTCTTAATAGGTTTACTTCTCAGCAGAGCATGAGCGACGGTGGTCGCCGACTACGTCAGCACTGACTGAGCAAGTATTGGGATCGTCCCAAGTGTTGCGGGCCTTTCCCACCCAGCGCGAGGTAACGCGTTGCGGGTGTAACAGGTCGGCGCGGATGTGCGCCTCATGATCTGCTGAGCGGGCCTGCTTCTGGCAGTCCCTCTACAGCGGACTTTGGATTCTTCTGTTTCGTCCTCTCCAAGTCAAGTCGTCTATGTGCTTTATTGAACTAAGCACATGAGAAAGCAAGAAAAAACCGCTAAACAGCAACTGTGTTAGCTTCAATTGCGCAACCCAATACAAGGAAATGGCATGCGAACGTTTTTCCTGACCGCCAGCCTGCTGATTGGCATCAGCCCTTTGTGCATGGCCGCTCAAATCTACAAATGGGTCGACGCCCAAGGCGTCACCCACTTCGACGCCCAGCCGCCCCAAGGCCGGGAAGCCACCACCGTGGTCACGCCCTCCTCGCCTGCAAGCAACCCGCCCCCGTCGCCACGCAGCGGCACCATTGGTGATCAACAGGCTATCGACAATAAAGTTAAAAAACAGGTCACCGAGCAGCAAGCCCAGCTAAAGGTATTCTGCGAACAGGCGCGGACGAACCTGGCTCAGCTGCAGAACAATCCGCGAGTACGGGAGGATGTCGAAGGTGAGATGCGCCGCCTGACCGACCATCAGCGGCAGGAGCGCATTAGCGAAGCACAGAAACAGATTGCGGATAACTGCCAGTAGACACCTGAGCGGATTCAGCGAGAGGCGGTGATCAGTAGATCAAACTCTTTGAGCAGCACCTGCAACTGCCGGTCCTTGCCCTGGACATTACGGGCGGCGAAGACCATTTCGGCCATCTCCTGAATTCCCGAAGCGCTTGGCAAGGGCAGATCCTGCTCGAGGATCGCCTTCATTCGCGCAAGGAAGATCCATTGCAGCCACTGCTCGAAATCCAGCGTATCGACCGAGAATGGTTCGACACTGGAAAGCGCTTCGGCGGAGGGCGAGACCTCGTCCCACCAACCCTGAACCCGCAGCTCACGCTCGATCAATAGCAACTGTTCAGCAATCTTCGGAAAGCGTGCATCCATCACAGCGAAACCTTGGCCTTCTGACGGGCCAATGAGGCGCCAGCAGAATCACCCTGTTTCTCACGCGCCTGAGCGATCAATTCCCACAGACTGGCCTGAAGTGCCGGACGACCGTTGGCGAAGGTCAGGCCACGACGAGCAAACTGCTCGGCTTGTGGCGCATCGCCTTGAGCCATACGCACCTGAGCCAGACGATAAAGCACTTGCGGCTCACGCGGCGCAACCCGCTGGGCGCGCTCGAGGCTGGAGGAAGCACCGTTGAGATCACCGCTCGCCTGTTGCTGCTGAGCGGTAGTCAGCAAGGCCAGAACCGGACCATCCAATTGCTCATCGGCAGACAAGCCACCGGAGTTCGCCGAAGGAATCCCGCTCGGCGTCGACGGCATGCTGTAGCTGCCCTGATTGACCGGTGCCGACTGGACCGGCGCGGTATCGATCGGCCCCGGGGTAATCGGGCCTGGCGTGATCGGCGCAGTGCTGATCGGTGCCGACGTCACTGCGCCGCCACCTGGGACCATCACGACGACGCCGGTATCACCTTGTGGAATCGCCTGAGTCTGGGCTTGCGCAGGACGTTTAGTCGTCGTCTTACGGAAACCGCCATTCGCCGAAACTCGTTCACTGTTCGAAACGGCGCTACCGGAATCCACAACCGGAATCGACCCGCGTTGTACGGAGGAGCAACCGCTGAGCAAAGCCACGGCGGTAACCGCTGGAATCAACCACTTGTTCACTTGAAGCCCTCTTTGCTTAATTCATCCAGCCCTTGACCCAATCCATCACCGTTTCGCCGGAAACAGGGCTTTCGCCACCGCAAGCGGCACCGGGAGGCGGTTCGCTGCCGCGAATATACGGCATCTGCACGGCACCTGGGCAGTTGGCATCAGAGCCTTGTCCGGTTCGCGAATCGACCCAGGCCTGAACAATGTTGTCTGGCTGCGGCATGTCCAGCGGCAACGGATCGGCCTTGCGCATGAAACTGGTCCAGACCTGCAACGCACCGGTGGCGCCAGTGAACGGAGTCTTGCCGTTGTCATCGCGACCCAGCCAGACCACTGCCAGCAGGTCCTGACTGAAGCCGGCAAACCAGCTGTCCCGCGAATCGTTACTGGTACCGGTCTTGCCGGCCAGGGTCAGGGTTTTCGGCAACACGTTGTAAACCGAACTGCCGGTACCTTCACGCATGACCCGCTGCATGGCGCTCTGGATCAGGTAAATGGAGGCCGGATCAAAACGCTGCTGAATCTGGAACGGATAACGCTTGAGCGGTTCGCCTTCAGCGGTCAATACGCTACGGATCCCGCGCATTGGCGTATTGAAACCACCATTGGCGAGCGTCTGGTACATGGTCGCCACTTCGATCGGGGTCATTCCACCGGCCCCCAGCAACATCGACGGGAATGCCGGAAACTCTCGAGTTATGCCCAGGCGCCCCAAGGTCTTCAGGACATTCGGCACGCCCACCGCCAACCCGAGACGCGCGGTCGACAGGTTGTAGGAATGCGCCAGGCCCTGATACAGGAATACGGTGCCATGGGAACGGCGATCGTAGTTCTGCGGTTTCCAGACTTGACCGTCCGCGCCTTTGACCGAGAAGGAATCGTCCGACAGCCAACTGGTCAAGGTGTACTGGCTCGGTTTCTCAAGGGCTGTCAGATAAACCGCCGGCTTGATCAAAGAACCGATCGGTCGCACAGCATCCAGCGCACGGTTGAAGCCGGCAAAACTTGCCTGGCGACTGCCGATCATGGCCTGGACTTCACCGGTTTCCGGGTTGGTCACGACCATGGCCGCTTCAACCTCATCGGAACCCTTGCGCCCGGAGAGTCTCTTGAAGGTGTCGTTGACCGACGCCTCGGCTTTCATCTGCAGGATCGGGTCGAAACTGGTGAAAATCCGCAGGCCTTCTTCGGTCAAGTCTTCGTCGCGATAGTCTTCGCGCAGCTGACGCTTGACCAGATCGAGGAAGCCGGGGAACGAGCTGTCGGCCAGCTTGCCGCGAGTCGTCACACCCAGTGGCATTTTCTTCGCAGCAGCGACCTGATCGGTGGTGGCAACACCTTGTTGCTCAAGTACATCGAGCACGAGATTGCGCCGTTCAAGCGCCCGTTCAGGGTTGCGACGAGGGTTGTAATAGGACGGACCCTTGACCATGCCCACCAGCATCGCGACTTGATGCAGCTTCAGTTCAGACAACGGCTGCCCGAAGAAAAACTGGCTTGCCAAGCCGAAGCCGTGCACCGCGCGCTGCCCATCCTGACCGACGAACACTTCATTGAGGTAAGCCTCAAGAATTTCTCGTTTGTCGTAATGCAGCTCAAGCAACATCGCCATCATGGCTTCGGTGAGTTTACGGGTCAGGCTGCGTTCGCTGGTCAGGTAGAAGTTCTTGACCAATTGTTGCGTCAGCGTACTGCCGCCTTGGGTCATCTTGCCGCCAGAGGTGTTGACATAGATGGCCCGGGCAATCGACTTGGGCGACACGCCCCAGTGGCTGTAGAAATCCCGGTCTTCCACAGCGACCAGAGTTTCCAGCAAATACGGCGGGACCTGATCAATTTTGATCAAAATGCGATCTTCGAGATTTTTCGGGTAAATCCCGCCAATCAGTAGCGGTTCCAACCGCACCACAGAGAGTTTCGAACCGTTGGTCGCCGAAAGTTCGGCCACGTAGTCGCCAGAGAAACGCACCCGTACTGGTTGCGCTTGCTCCATGCCTTCATAGAACTGGAAGCCACGGGTATTCAAGTCGACGGTATTGCCGGTGACCGCCGCCGCGCCGGGTCCATTGCTCACGCTTTCACGTCGATAACCCAAGGCATCGAGTTCGGTCAGAAAATCGTCCTTGCTGAGCTTTTGTCCGACGAACAGCTCCAGCGGGCGCGCGTACACCTTGGCCGGAATGGTCCAGCGCTTGCCGGAGAACTTCTCCTGGACGATCGCGTCGAGGTAAACCGCGAACCCGGCCAGCACCACAAGGCCGACCAGACTGAGTTTAAGGGCCCAGCCCAGCCAGGGGCGCAGGCCCTTGGAAGGTGGTTTTTTGGGGGTGCGGGGGGATCGAGTACGAGTCATGGCGGCGGATTATACGCACTTTATTCATACTCAACAGGAGCCCTCCGAGGTTTGCGTCAGACGGACTTGCGGCCATAATGACGGCCGTGAATTTTCCCCAGACTCTGAAGGATCGCCTGTGAGCCAGTCCCTGATCGCTGCCCTGCAAAACCCGGCCCTCTACCCGCATCCCGTAGACGGGTTCCAGGTCATCGAAACCCATATTTCCTGGGTAATCCTCACTGGCCCCTTTGCTTATAAAGTGAAGAAGCCAGTGAATTTCGGCTTCCTCGACTTCACCAGCCTCGACGCCCGCGAGCATTTCTGCGCTGAAGAACTACGCCTGAACCAACGCCTGACCAACGATTTGTACCTCGAAGTGTTGCCAATCACCGGCAGCGCCGAAGCCCCACAACTGGGCGGCGATGGTCCGGTTGTCGATTACGCACTGAAGATGCGTCAATTCCCACAATGCGGGTTACTCAGCACCCTACAAGCCAACGGCGAATTGACCACTGCGCACATCGACGAGATGGCCGCGCAGATCGCCCAATTCCACCTCAGCGCACCGAAAGTGCCTGCCGAACACGAAGCCGGCACGCCGGACAGCGTGATGGCGCCGGTACGTCAGAACTTCGATCAGATCCGCCCGTTCCTCAGCGACAAGGCTGATCTGCTGCAACTGGATGCGCTGCAAGCCTGGGCCGAAAGCAGCTTCGAACGCCTCAAGCCGCTGTTCGCCCAGCGCAAGGCCGAAGGTTTCATCCGCGAATGCCACGGTGACATCCACCTGGGCAACGCCACCGTGATCGATGGCAAGGTCGTGATCTTCGACTGCATCGAGTTCAACGAACCGTTCCGCTTCACCGACGTTTATGCCGACACTGGCTTCCTGGCGATGGACCTGGAAGACCGTGGCCTGAAGAGCCTGGCGCGCCGCTTCATCAGCCAGTACCTGGAACTGACCGGCGATTACCAGGGTCTTGAGTTGCTGAACTTCTATAAAGCCTATCGCGCACTGGTTCGCGCCAAGGTCAGCCTGTTCAGCATGCCGGCCGAGGCCGACCCGGTGCAGCGCGCCACCACCCTGCGCCAGTACCGCAACTACGCCAACCTGGCGGAAAGCTACAGCACCATTCCTTCGCGCTTCATGGCCATCACCCACGGTGTTTCTGCCGTCGGCAAGAGCCACGTGGCCATGCGCCTGGTGGAAGCATTGGGCGCCATTCGCCTGCGTTCCGATGTAGAGCGCAAACGTCTGTTCGGCGAGCAAACCGTGCCAAACGACCCGCAGGCCGGCATCTATAGCGCCGACGCCAGCGCCGCCACTTACACCCGCCTGCATGAAGTTGCCGCGGTGATCCTGCGTGCTGGCTTCCCCGTGGTGATCGATGCAACGTACCTCAAGCGCGACCAGCGTGACGGCGCAGCGAAAATCGCCGAAGCCACCGGCGCGCCATTCCTGATCCTCGATTGCAATGCGCCGCAAGCGGTGATCGAGAGCTGGCTGGCCCTGCGTCAGGCAGACAAAAAGGACCCGTCCGACGCCAACCTGGCGGTTATCGAAGCCCAGCAAGCCACTCGCGAGGCCCTGACGCCTGAAGAGATTCTCTGCAGCAAACGCGTTCAGACCAATGAAAGCGGGACCCTCGACACCGTCGTTGCACAGATTCGCCAGCGCCTGCCGGGTCTGTAAGAAACTATTTCAGCCGTGAAGCCTTCGCCGGCTTCACGGCTGTCAAATAGTGGCACTATACTGGCGTCATAAAACCAACAGGTGATGTGACATGAGCCAGCCGAAACTTCTCGACACCCCGCTTTATGCGTTGCTGCACAAAGACGACATCACAGGTTTCAACAACGAGCGGCCAAAAGACGGACCTATCGACATGGTCGGTGGCGATTTCCGGGGCCTGGACCTGCGTGAATTGAACGCCGACGGCGTCGACTTTACCGATGCCTACTTCCGCTCCGCCGACTTGCGCGGCATCGACTTTCGCAACGCCTCCCTGGAAGGCGCGAGCCTTGCTCATGCACAGATCTCCGGCGCCTACTTCCCGCCAGAGCTGAGTGCTGACGAGATCCTTATGTCGATGAATTTCGGTACACGCCTGCGTTATCGCACCCGCTAATACCCGCATCGCCTCCCCGATATGACACGATCCCTGTGGGAGTGAGCTTGCTCGCGAAGGCGGTATGACATTCGACATTGATGTCGACTGACACTACGTCTTCGCGAGCAAGCTCGCTCCCACAGGGATTGCGTTGCCTGCCTCTACTGCACTCGCAGACATTTCCTCTCTCCAGACATCTGCCTCTTAGAAGCTTTTGCGTCGAAACCGACCAAACAATCACGCTTTTCCTACTGATGGCTACACTCCTGAGAAGCTCGCCCACGCACCGTTCGGCCGTCGCAAGGAGGCTTGATGAATGATGAACTGCAGCACCTGAAGAATCTTGGCAAGACGTCGGCGCAGTGGCTGCATGCCGTGGGCATCCACAGCGCCTCGGACTTGCGTCGCCTGGGGGCGGTGGATGCTTATCGGGCCGTGCGCACGCGCGGGTTTCGGGCGTCCAAAGTGTTGTTGTATGCCATCGAAGGTGCCCTGATGGATGTGCACTGGAATGATATTCCCGCCGAGCGCAAGGACGCCTTGAACAAACAGCTGGAAGCTATCTCGTCACGTCACAAGAACTGAACGGACGCAGCAGCCATGTACCTACTTGGGGAACAACCGGCTTACGCCGACGCGCTGATCAACCGACTGCAACATATTCCTGTCCGGCTGCTGGAAGGTTTGATGCCCTGCGGACCGAGCCTGGAATTTTCAGCCGTCGATGATCTGGCCGTCCTGTTACCCGGCGATCAACTGTTTGTGCTGGAAAATGGCCTGCTGCATGGGTGCGTTGACGAGCGGGCATTGTTCTATCTGCACGAGGGAGATCTGATCGGCTTGCGCCAGGGCACAGAGCTGCCGCGTTGCCGCTTTCGCAGCGATAGCCCCTTGGCACTGACGCCGTATCTGCGCTCCGAGGTTTTTCAGCATATCTATGCCGACCCGGAGCGGTCGGAGTTGTTCCTTCAATACATGGCCGGTCAGTCCGCCCTGCTGTCCGACGCACTCGCCCGCCTGAAACAACCTGAGTTTCGAAGCACCAATGGTTTTCAGCGCGTGGCCAGTGGCGAAGTGTTGATCCATCAGGGCGAAGACGCGAATCACGTATTCGTCATCATCGATGGCCATGCCGAAGCCTTTGTCGACGGGTATAAAGTCGGCGATATACCCAAGGACGAGATTTTTGGCGCCATGGCGGTGTTTACCGGCGAAAAGAGTAATGCCAGCGTGATCACCAGCGAACCCAGCACTGTCATGCTGATCCCCAAGGACCAGTTTCTCAGCCTGACCCAAAGCAATCCGAAGATCGCCCATAGCCTGATCGAGAGCATGGCCCGACGCATTGATCTGCTGAACAAGCAGATCATTCAGCTGAGCTCGCTCAACCGCACAGGCTGAAATCCAATGATTACGGGCGTTTCCAGCGAGCGGAAAGTGCATTTCAAATAATTGAGAAATCAGCGGTTGACTTGGTAATGAGAATCGCTATGATTATCACAACTGGTCGCGAGACTGGTCGATATTTGAAAAGCCCTTGGTTCGGACTCTCAGATATCTCCTCATCAGGCTAATCACGGTTATTTGACCCGGCTCTTGCCGGGTCTTTTTTTGCCTGGAGAAAAGTCGGTCGATCACTTGCCAAATTGCTTACGCATTTGCGCGCAATAATCCTGCGGTGGCGTGGCAGGCGTGTACCAGACGTAATCCGCCATGGCCGGTGTAACCTCGCTGCCCTGCTCCGCCAGCATCAGCACCACAGGCGCCTGAGGCACTCCCAGATCAAGTACATGAATCGGCACGCCGACATCCTTGCGCGCATGGTAAGCGCCGGCGAACAGCAGTGAAGGAGTGGGTGCCGCCAGCAGGCGTTCGGCCATCCGTCTGTCACGTTGCTGCTGGACCGCCAGCATTGCCGGCATCTGCGATTTCGGCAGCAGGCCACAGTGGGAGTCGCTGACTTGCTTCAGCAACTCGTCCTTCACAGAAGCTGCGTTGGAGCGCGAACCGTTCAATATCGGAGGGTTGGCGTAAACGGCGCGGACTTCAAGCATGTCCAGATTGGCAGCCAGCAGCGGGTATGGCTGGCTCAGGGCGAAACGTACGATCGGCCCGTACAGATTCCAGTCCCAGCCAGCCCGCCAGGCCAATGCACCGGGCAAATCCGCCGGTGGTGTCGAGGCGTGGCGAACGTCATCAACGCGCAGCTGTTGATCCGGCGTGAGCATTTCCAGCAGCAGACTGCCTTGAGCTCGGCGCTCACCCAGCGACTGCAATAACCACAACTGCAGTGCATGGTGATCGCGATTGTCATGTTGCTCGCCCACGATCAGCCTCGAGGGCTTTTCCAACCGTTTAACCAGTTCCTCTGCCGTGAGGGTCTGACCGCTGCGCAAGTCCCGGATCTCGCCGACAACAGGCGGCGGAGTCGAAACATGCTGACAGGCACTCAGCAACAGCAAGGCCAGCATCAAAATCCCACGCATGTTTTCACTCCATAAAAAACTCAGCGGGCGATGATCAACGGATGCCCACGCTCCGGGTGCTGCTGCACCAGCACTTCCAGCCCGAACACTGCCTTGAGTGGTTCCGGGCGCAACACCTGCTCCGGCGTATCGAGCGCCACGGGGCGCCCGCCGTCGAGCAGTAGCAGGCGATCACAATAGCGCGCAGCCAGGTTCAGATCATGCAGGATCACCAGCACCGCTGCGCCACGATTGGCGAACTCGCGTACGGCTTGCAACGTGGTGTGCTGATGAAGCGGGTCGAGCATCGACGTTGGTTCATCGAGCAACAACGTTTGCCCCGCCTCGCCCGGCCAGAGCTGCGCCAGAACCCGCGCCAGATGCACCCGCTGACGTTCGCCACCGGACAAGGCCAGATAACTGCGGCCACTCAAATGTCCGGCATCGGCAGCGTGCAATGCAGCGGCAACGATCTCGTCATCGCGGACCCGGCCGCTTTGATGCGGCAAGCGGCCCATGCCGACCACTTCTTCGACACGAAAGGCGAAGTCCAGGGTCGACACCTGCGGCAATACCGCCAAGCGCTGCGCTCGCGACGTCCCAGCCCAATCGCTCAACTCACGCTCGTCGAGCCAGACGCTGCCATGATGAGCGTGCAACTCGCCGCACAAGGCGCCGAGCAAAGTGCTTTTACCGGCTCCGTTAGGCCCCAGCACACCGAGGACTTCGCCCGGTTTGAGCTCAAGCGTGACGTCCGTCAGGACAATCTTTCGGCCGCGACGGATTTGCAGATTTTGCGTTCGCAACATCAGGCACGCCCTCTGAGCAATAAATACAGAAAGAACGGCGCACCGATGAAAGCCGTGACGATCCCGATCGGCAATTCAGCCGGCGCCAGGGCCAGTCGCGCCACCAGATCGGCAAACAACAAAAGACTGGCCCCCGCCAATACTGACGCTGGCAACAGCACACGATGATCGGGGCCCGCCAGCAATCGCACCAGATGCGGCACCACCAGACCAACAAACCCGATCATCCCCGCCGCGGCCACCGCAGCACCAACACCCAGCGCCGTGCAAAACACCAATTCGCGCTTGAGCCCTTCGACGTCGATACCCAGATGACCCGCCTCCGACTCCCCCAGCAACAACGCATTCAGGGCTTTGGCCCGGCGCGGCAGCCACAGCGCCACGCCGGCACTGATCAGCAGTAACGGCCAGAGCCGCGAATAGCTGGCGCCATTGAGGCTGCCCAGGTTCCAGAACGTCAGGGTGCGCAGCGTCGCGTCATCCGCCAGATAGGTGAACAGCCCCACGGCGGAGCCGGCCAGCGCAGTCAACGCAATACCGGCCAGCAGCATGGTCGCGACGTGGGTCTGCCCGTTGCGCCGGCCCAGTCGATACACCAATGCCGTCACGCCGAGCCCGCCGAGAAACGCGCACAGCGATAACAGATACGGCCCGAAGGATTCAGGCAGACCGCCGAACACAGATCCACCGACGATCGCAATGGCCGCGCCCAATGCCGCACCGCTTGAGACGCCGACCAGCCCCGGATCGGCCAAAGGATTACGAAACAACCCCTGCATCGCCACACCGGACAATGCCAACACCCCTCCCACGGCCAAACCCAACAAGGTTCGCGGCAAACGAATCTGCCCGAGGATCAGCTCAGCCTGCTCCAGTCCGCCGGGCGCGATCGGTACACCCACCAGCCGCAGGGCTGCACGCAAGGTGTCGAACAACGGCAAGCTTACCGGCCCAAGCGCCAACGACAGCCAGATGGCCACCACACACAGCAAGATCAGACCAATGAATAAAGCGCGGGGTTTAACCAGGACGGTCATTGACTGGCCGAACCGGGGTAGAAAGCGTCAGACAGTTTTCTCAACGCAGCGGGTAGCCGCGGCCCCAATCCCCCGACCAACAACGTCGGATCAAGCTCCATGACTCGCCCGTCCTTGGCCGCGCGGGTCGAGGACAGAATCGGGTTCTCCTTGAACAACGCCGCACGGGCCGCATCGCCGGTCAGCGCACGGTCGGCAAACACCAGCACATCGGGATCAAGACTGACCAGCGACTCGACAGAAAAGGGCTTGTAGCCAGTATGCGTGGCCAGATTGTGCCCACCGGCCTGTTGCAGTAACCAATCGGCGGCGGTGTCCTTGCCGGCGATGAGTGGTTTGTCGCCCGCGTGGCCAAGCAACAACAATACGCCCGGCGATTTTTCCTTCAACTGCGCCCGAGTGACCCGGATCCTTTGCTGATCGAGTTGCTGTTGATAAGTCTGGAACAAGTGTGAGGCCTGATCGTCAGCGCCAAGCAACTTGCCCAGACGCTGCAAATTGCCCTGCAGCGTCGACAGGTCCGGCTGGGCCGAGAACAGTTCGACCTGCACGCCTGCACTGCGAACCTGCGAAAGTACCGGTGGCGGTCCCATTTCCTCGGTGCCGACCAGTATCTGCGGGCGTAAGCTCAAAATACCCTCCGCCGACAATTGCCGCTGATACCCGATGCTTGGCAATGCCTTGAGCGATTCCGGGTGCTGGCTGGTAGTGTCGACACCCACCAGTTTCGATTCACCGCCCAGCGCGCTGATCCATTCCGATAAAGCTCCACCGGCACTGACCCAACGTTGTGGCAACTCGGCCGCTGCGGCATGGTGGCTGACGAAGAGTCCGACACAGAGCGCAGCAACGCGGGTATTCAGGCGCATAAACAGCTTCCTTTAAGGGTTTTCCCGGGCATTGAAATGACAGGCCACGTATCCTTGGCGCCTGGCATCTGTAACCGAAGGGCAAGGCGGCCATTTGATAATTGTTTGCATTTGAACGTCAAGCTTGGACATATCCAGTCACGAGCCGCAGGACTTGAGGATAGACATGAAGTTTCTTTGTGCAGGCGTTGAGCTGGCCGATGCCAGCAGTCGCGGTTTCGACATCGACGGCCAGAAGCTCTTTGCCGTACGCCGTGGCGGCCAGGTTTACGTCTACATCAATCGCTGCCCGCACCGTGGCGTGGGACTGGAATGGAAGCCTGACCAGTTTCTCGACCCCAGCAACAGCCTGATCCAGTGCGCGACCCACGGCGCACTGTTTCTGATCGAAGACGGCGAATGCGTCGCCGGCCCTTGCGCTGGTCAGTCCCTGACCACAGTCGCCTGCCGCGAAGACGAGCAAGGGATCTGGGTCAGTCTTTAGCCGTTCAGCAACACATCCAAACGCCGATCGACCACCATTTCTTCGTGGGTCATACGCACGCCATAGGCCAGCACCTCGACCCCGCATGACACCGCCTCACGCAAGGCGGCGGCGTAGGCCGAATCGATTTCTTCTGCAGGACGCACGGCGTCGATGCCGGTGAGATTGACGCAATACAACTGCACCGCACGAATTCCGTCCCGGGCCAGATGCGCCAATTCGCGCAAATGCTTGGCCCCGCGCTGGGTCACCGCATCGGGAAACGCCGCCACTGAAGAACCATCGAAGCCCAGGGTCACGCTTTTGACTTCTACGTAAGCCGGCCCGCTCGGGTAATCGAGGCGAAAATCGATGCGACTGCTCTCCTGACCGTAGGCCACTTCACGTTTCATTTCGGTAAAACCGTTCAGTTCGGTGATGACACCGGCTCGCAGTGCCTCTTCGATTAAGCCGTTGGCCCGTCCGGTGTTCGCACAAAACAAGCGTCCCTGCGAGGTTTCGCCGATTTCCCAGGTACCGGGCAACTTGCGCTTGGGGTCATTGGAACGGCTGAACCAGACCTGCCCGCCTTCGACCTGGCAATTGAGCATCGAGCCGGTGTTCGGGCAGTGAATGGTCAGCAACTCGCCGCTAACGGTTTCGATATCGGCGAGAAAACGTTTGTAACGACGAATCAAACGACCTTCTTCGAGGGGAGGATGAAAACGCATCAGCCTTGCCAGCTCTTCAAGCCGCGCGCAATCCGCTCGACCGCTTCCTGTAGGCGCGGAAGACTTTGGGTGTAGGCAAACCGCACATGGTGGCCCGCCTGATAACGACCGAAGTCCAGACCCGGAGTAATTGCCACGTGTTCGGTTTCGAGAAAATGTCGGCAGAACGCGAAGGCATCACCGCCGAACTTGCTGATATCGGCATACAAGTAGAACGCGCCTTCAGGCTCAACGGCGATACCAAAGCCCAACGCTCGCAGGGCTGGCAGCAGGAAATCCCGACGACGGCCGAATTCGGCGCGACGCTCTTCCAGAATGCTGATCGTGGCCGGTTCGAAGCAGGCCAGAGCGGCGTGCTGAGCCATGCTCGGGGCGCTGATGTAGAGATTCTGGGCGAGCTTTTCCAGCTCACCGACCGCCGCTTCCGGCGCCACCAGCCAACCGAGGCGCCAACCGGTCATCCCGAAATACTTTGAGAAGCTGTTCAGCACAAAGGCACTGTCATCGACTTCCAGCACGCTGGCCGCATCGGTGCCGTAAGTCAGTCCGTGATAGATCTCGTCTACCACCAGATGACCATGGCGTTCCTTGATCGCAGCAGACAGGCCCGCCAGCTCATCACGGGTCAGGATCGTTCCGGTCGGGTTCGCCGGCGACGCCACCAGAGCGCCGACGCTGTCGTGGTCCCAATGGCGCGCAATGAGGTCCGGCGTCAGCTGATAGCGCACGTCCGGACCGACCGGCACCAGTTGCGCTGCGCCTTCCACCAACCGCAAAAAGTGCCGGTTGCAGGGGTATCCCGGGTCCGCCAACAGCCAGTGCTTGCCCGGATCCACCAACAAGGCGCTGGCCAGCAGCAGCGCACCAGAACCGCCAGGCGTGATGAGGATTCGGTGCGGGTCGATGCTCAAACCGTAACGTTGCTGATAAAAGCCGGAAATGGCCTCACGCAACTCGGGAATGCCACGCGCGGCGGTGTAACGGGTCTTCCCCGCCGTCAGGGCGGCCTGGCCGGCCTGAATGATCGGCTCGGCGGTGGTGAAGTCTGGTTCGCCGATTTCCAGGTGGATCACGTCGTGACCAGCGGCTTGCAGTTCATTGGCCCGCGCCAGCAGCGCCATGACATGGAAAGGTTCGATCGCGCGACTGCGGGCACTGTAGGACTGAGCCATTAGCCTTCCTTCAACGGGGAAAAAAACCAATTCTACCCAAGCGCAGGAACGAGCGAGAACCTAAAGCGGTCAGACCGTTATAACTTTGGTCTCAAACGACTCAAGCGTGTGTCCCAGGTTTGACTAAAATCAATAATTGATCAGGTCTCCAGCGCCACCAGACAAGGCTTTGCAATCATTTGCAAGCACTGCGGGCCACTACCTCGACATCCGGGAGTAGCGCGGTCCGATTTGATCTGGTAAGTTCGCCCGCTTGCAGCCGCAGGGCCGGCAGGTGTCGGTGATGGAGCAATCCTGCGCAATGGATTACAAGAGTAGAGGCGGTCCATTTCATGCCCACCCAAGCAAAGCAGCAAAACCAGTCGATCAGCGGCTTCGAACCCTACAAAGAAGTAAAGGGCGAGGAATACATGGGCAAGCCCATGCGCGCTCACTTCACCAAGATCCTGAATAAGTGGAAACAGGACTTGATGCAGGAAGTCGACCGTACGGTTGATCACATGAAAGACGAAGCGGCCAACTTCCCGGACCCGGCAGACCGTGCCAGCCAGGAAGAAGAATTCAGCCTCGAGCTGCGTGCCCGCGACCGCGAGCGCAAGTTGATCAAAAAGATCGACAAGACGCTGCAGTTGATCGAAGACGAAGAATATGGCTGGTGCGAGTCCTGCGGCGTCGAAATTGGCGTCAAGCGACTGGAAGCCCGCCCTACCGCCGACATGTGCGTTGACTGCAAGACCCTGGCGGAAATCAAGGAAAAGCAAGTCGGCAAGTAATCTCGACTTGAACGAAAAACGGAGCGTGCGAACGCTCCGTTTTTGTTTCTGATGTTCGCCTCGACACGAAACCTGTGGGAGCGGGCTTGCTCGCGAATGCGATCTGACATTCAAAATTGATGGTGTTTGACCCAACGCATTCGCGAGCAAGCCCGCTCCCACAGGGTGATTGGTGCAAGCCTGGAAAGTAACGTCGCCTTTATGACCGCCCCCACCTACATCGGGCGCTTCGCCCCCACGCCCAGTGGACATCTGCATTTCGGTTCGCTGGTCGCAGCGCTGGCCTCGTACCTCGACGCGCGCTCGGTGGGTGGTCACTGGCTGATGCGCATGGAAGATCTCGATCCGCCACGGGAAGAGCCCGGCGCTCAAGCAGCGATCCTTAAAGCCCTGGAAAGCTACGGTTTCGAGTGGGATGGTGAAATGGTCCGACAGAGTGACCGGCACGATGCCTACGCCGAAGTCCTCAATCGCCTGTTCAATCATGGCCTGGCCTACGCTTGCACCTGCTCGCGCAAAACACTTGCGCCCTATCACGGGATTTATCCGGGACTGTGCCGCAACGCCGGCCACGGCACCAAAGATGCGGCGATTCGCCTGCGCGTCCCCGAGCTGGAATACCACTTCATCGACCGGGTGCAAGGCGAATACCGCCAACACCTGGGCCGGGAAGTCGGCGATTTCGTGATTCGTCGCCGCGACGGGCTCTACGCCTATCAACTGGCGGTGGTGCTGGACGACGCCTGGCAAGGCATTACCGATATCGTCCGCGGCGCCGACCTGCTCGACTCAACACCGCGCCAGCTCTACCTGCAAGAACTGCTTGGCCTGCCGCAACCGCGTTATCTGCATATCCCGCTGATTACCCAGCCCGATGGCAACAAGCTCGGCAAGTCCTATCGCTCGCCGCCGTTGACCGAAGATCAGGCAACCCCCTTGTTGCTGCGTGCATTGCGCGCACTGGGGCAGAATCCCGGTGCCGAACTGGCTTACGCCACCCCACGGGAAGTGTTGAACTGGGGCATCGCCCACTGGGATGCAGTGCTGATCCCGCGCGCACTCAACCTGCCCGAAGCACAACTACAGTGATCACACTTGCAGTGGCGCGCCCATCCGTTACCATCGCCGCACGTTTTCGGGCACGCGCATAAAAAAGAGAGGCCGGGATGTACATCTATCGCTTGGTCCTGCTCCTGGTAGTGGGGATTTATCTGTTCTCCCCGGCCATCATGGATTGGTGGATCGACGCCACTGGCGCCTGGTATCGCCCTTATCTGCTCTGGCTGATTCTGATCGTCGTGACCTTCATCCTGCAGAGCCAAAAAGATGCCGATGAGCTTTAGCCTGACCCAGATGATCCTGATCAGCGCCGCATACCTTGCGGTGCTGTTCGGCGTAGCCTGGGTCAGCGAACGGGGCATGATCCCCCGGGCGATCATTCGCCACCCGCTGACGTACACCCTGTCGCTGGGCGTTTACGCCAGTGCGTGGGCGTTTTACGGCACGGTGGGCCTGGCCTATCAATACGGCTACGGATTTTTATCCAGCTATCTGGGTGTCTCCGGCGCGTTTCTGCTGGCACCGGTGCTTTTGTATCCGATCCTGAAGATCACCCGCACGTATCAGCTGTCGTCTCTGGCCGATCTGTTCGCCTTCCGCTTCCGCAGCACCTGGGCCGGCGCACTGACCACGATTTTCATGCTGATCGGCGTGCTGCCGTTGCTGGCGTTGCAGATTCAAGCGGTGGCCGATTCCATCGGCATCCTCACCCGCGAGCCGGTGCAACATCGCGTAGCCCTGAGCTTCTGCGCACTGATTACGCTGTTCACCATCTTCTTCGGCTCCCGCCACATTGCCACCCGCGAGAAACACGAAGGCCTGGTGTTCGCGATTGCTTTCGAGTCGGTGATCAAACTGATCGCCATCGGTGGCGTTGGCCTCTATGCGCTGTATGGCGTGTTCGATGGCCCGCAACAACTGGAACTGTGGCTACTGCAAAACCAGACCGCCCTCGCCGCTTTGCACACGCCATTGCAGGAAGGCCCATGGCGCACGTTGCTGCTGGTGTTCTTCGCCTCGGCGATTGTAATGCCGCACATGTACCACATGACATTTACCGAAAACCTCAACCCGCGCTCGCTGGTCAGTGCGAGCTGGGGCTTGCCACTGTTCCTGCTGTTGATGAGCCTGGCGGTACCGCTGATTCTCTGGGCCGGACTGAAACTCGGCGCCACCACCAACCCGGAATACTTCACGCTGGGCATCGGCATCGCCGCCAATAACAAGGCCTTGGCGCTATTGGCCTATGTCGGTGGATTGTCGGCGGCCAGCGGGTTGATCATTGTCACCACCCTGGCGCTGTCCGGGATGGCGCTGAACCACTTGGTGCTACCGCTTTATCAGCCACCCGCCGAAGGCAATATCTACCGTTGGTTGAAGTGGACCCGCCGGGCGCTGATCGTCGCGATCATCATGGCCGGTTACGGTTTCTACCTGCTGCTGGGCGCGGAGCAGGATCTGGCGAATCTGGGCATTGTCGCCTTCGTCGCCACCCTGCAGTTCCTGCCGGGCGTGCTGTCGGTACTGTACTGGCCGACCGCCAACCGCCGTGGTTTCATCGCCGGTTTGCTCGCGGGGATTCTGGTGTGGCTGGTGACCATGCTGCTGCCGCTGGTCGGCAATCTGCAGGGCTTCTACATACCGCTGCTGAACATGATCTACGTGCTGGACGACACCAGTTGGCACATGGCGGCGATCGCCTCGCTGGCGGCCAACGTGCTGATGTTCACCCTGATCTCGCTGTTCACCAATGCCAGCAGCGAAGAGGCCAGCGCGGCAGAAGCCTGCGCCGTGGACAACGTACGCCGGCCGCAACGCCGCGAACTGCACGCCGCATCACCCCAGGAATTCGCCACGCAGCTTGCAAAACCCTTGGGCGCCAAGGCTGCGCAGAAAGAAGTCGAACAGGCTCTGCGTGACCTCTATCTGCCTTTCGATGAGCGGCGGCCTTACGCCTTGCGCCGATTGCGCGACCGTATCGAAGCCAACCTCTCCGGCCTGATGGGACCGAGCGTGGCTCAAGACATGGTCGAGACATTCCTGCCTTATAAGGCCGGTGGCGAAAACTACGTCACCGAAGACATCCACTTCATCGAAAGTCGCCTCGAGGATTACCACTCGCGCCTGACCGGGCTTGCCGCCGAACTCGATGCCCTGCGCCGCTATCACCGCCAGACCCTGCAGGAATTGCCGATGGGCGTCTGCTCGCTGGCCAAGGATCAGGAAATCCTCATGTGGAACAAAGCCATGGAGGAGCTGACCGGGATTGCCGCGCAGCGTGTGGTCGGTTCGCGCCTGAGCACCATTGCCGATCCATGGAAAGAGCTGTTGCAAGGCTTCATCAATCTGCCGGACGAGCATTTGCACAAACAGCACCTGGCCCTTGACGGCCAGACCCGCTGGCTGAACCTGCACAAAGCCGCGATCGATGAACCGCTCGCACCGGGTAACAGCGGCCTGGTTCTACTGGTGGAAGACCTGACCGAAACCCAGATGCTCGAAGACAAACTGGTGCACTCCGAGCGCTTGGCCAGCATCGGCCGACTCGCCGCCGGCGTGGCCCATGAAATCGGCAACCCGATCACCGGCATCGCCTGCCTGGCGCAGAACCTGCGCGAAGAGCGCGAAGAAGACAGCGAACTGAAGGAAATCAGCGGGCAGATCCTGGAGCAGACCAAACGCGTGTCGCGCATCGTTCAGTCGCTGATGAGCTTCGCCCACGCCGGCAGCCATCAGCACAGCGACGAGCCCGTCTGTCTGGCCGAAGTGGCCCAGGATGCCATCGGCTTGCTGGCCCTGAACCGACGCAATTTCGAAGTGCAGTTCTACAACCTGTGCGATCCCGATCACTGGGTCGAAGGCGACCCCCAGCGGCTTGCACAAGTACTGATCAACCTGCTCTCAAACGCCCGCGACGCCTCGCCTCCGGGCAGTGCGGTGCGGGTCAAAAGCGAAGCCGGCGAACACACGGTCGATTTGATCGTGGAGGACGAAGGCAGCGGTATTCCGAAGAACATCATGGATAGATTGTTCGAACCTTTCTTCACCACCAAGGATCCTGGCGAAGGCACCGGTCTGGGCCTTGCACTGGTCTATTCCATCGTTGAAGAGCATTATGGACAAATCACCATCGACAGCCCGGCTGATGTTCAAAGCCAACGCGGCACCCGTATCCGGGTGACCTTGCCGCGTCATGTCGAAGCGACGTCCGCTGTGAACTGAGACCGTCGAGAGTATCGAATCAATGCCGCACATTTTGATCGTCGAAGACGAAACAATTATCCGCTCCGCCTTGCGCCGCCTGCTGGAACGTAACCAGTACCAGGTCAGCGAAGCCGGTTCAGTGCAGGAAGCACAAGAACGCTTCACCATTCCCACGTTCGACCTGATCGTCAGCGACCTGCGTCTGCCTGGCGCGCCTGGCACCGAGTTGATCAAACTCGGCCAAGGCACTCCGGTGCTGATCATGACCAGCTACGCGAGCCTGCGTTCGGCGGTCGACTCGATGAAGATGGGTGCGGTGGATTACATCGCCAAGCCTTTCGATCATGACGAAATGCTTCAGGCCGTCGCGCGAATCCTGCGTGACCGTCAAGCTGTGCAAGCCAGCGGTGAACCTGCCGTCGGCAAAGCCGGCAACGGCGCCGCGAAACCGGGCGCCAGCAACAACAACGGCGAAATCGGCATTATCGGCTCCTGCCCGCCTATGCAGGATCTGTACAGCAAGATCCGCAAAGTCGCGCCAACCGACTCCAATGTCCTGATCCAGGGCGAATCCGGCACCGGTAAAGAACTGGTGGCGCGCGCCCTGCATAATTTGTCCAAACGCGCCAAGGCGCCGATGATTTCGGTGAACTGCGCGGCCATTCCGGAAAGCCTGATCGAGTCCGAACTGTTTGGCCATGAAAAAGGCGCGTTCACTGGCGCCAGCGCCGGGCGTGCCGGCCTGGTAGAAGCCGCCGACGGCGGCACCTTGTTCCTCGACGAAATCGGCGAACTGCCACTGGAAGCCCAGGCCCGCCTGCTGCGCGTGCTTCAGGAAGGTGAAATTCGTCGCGTGGGTTCGGTGCAGTCCCAGAAAGTCGATGTGCGCCTGATCGCCGCGACTCACCGGGACCTGAAGAGCCTGGCGAAAATCGGCCAGTTCCGTGAAGACTTGTATTACCGCCTTCACGTGATCGCCCTGAAACTGCCGGCCCTGCGCGAGCGCGGCGCGGACGTCAACGAAATTGCCACCGCGTTCCTGGCGCGGCAGAGCGCGCGGGTCAACCGCACCGACCTGAAGTTCGCCCCGGATGCCGAGCAGGCGATTCGTCATTACTCCTGGCCGGGTAACGTTCGGGAGCTGGAAAACGCCGTAGAACGTGCCGTCATCCTGTGCGAGAGCCCGGAGATTTCCGCTGAGCTGCTGGGGATCGACATCGAACTGAGCGATCTGGACGATGACGATTTCATCGGCCTGCCCCCACAACAGGGCAGCACCGCCGGTAACAATAGCCATGAGCCGACCGAAGACCTGTCACTGGAAGACTACTTCCAGCACTTCGTTCTCGAGCATCAGGACCACATGACCGAAACCGAGTTGGCGCGCAAACTCGGTGTCAGTCGCAAATGCCTGTGGGAACGCCGTCAGCGCCTGGGCATCCCGCGGCGCAAGACCGGGGTCGCCAGCGAAAGCTGAATGTCACCTGTCTGATGCGTGGGTAACACGTGAGTTCGTAAAGAAACTGTTACCTCAGATTTTTCACGTAACAGAAGCCGGGGCTTACGGTAACGAAGCCCCGGTTTTTTTTGGCCTCTGAAAACCTCACCAGCCGGCCTAACCCCTTGTTTTGCTGGGCCTCGAAAAAGTTGGCACGCACCCTGCTATATGTTTGGTACAAGAACAATAACAAGCAATGCACAAGACAATAAAAATAAGACGTATCGACTCACGCACAATAAAAACAAGACGGCGAGAGGCGCAGCTAACTGATTCTTTTGGAGAGGCGTTGTATTTGGGGCTTGCCCCACGACCAGGCCGAGAACAACAAAAAACTGTCACAAGACAGAGCCTGAACTGGTTGGATCGCAAGATCACTGCAACACAGCGACCAAAGCAATCCGTTTGCTCTTGGCTCCCGATTGGGAGGGCCATGAAGGAAAAACCTCATGGCGAGGGCACTCAACAAAAACAAGAAGCCCGAATCAAAAATAAAAATAGAGCACGCAACTACTTTCTTGGGGAGCTTCGGCTCCCCTTGTAGTTTCTGCCGTTTGGCCCTTGTAGCGGCACTTTGTAGCAGCTGCCGAGCAACGCGAGGCTGCGTTCGACTGCGGAGCAATCGCAATACAGGCACCCGGCTTCTTCTGACATACCGCAATCTCTGGTTTTACGACTACTGCGTAGTCGAACGCAGCCTCGCAGCTGCTACACAGAGCCAATCCGCACCATCAAGCCCCCTGCTTCAAGCGCTTGCGCAGCTTCCTACACCATCCCCCGACTAAATGCTAGAATCCCCGCCCATCATGCGGTCATTCTTCGTTTTGGCCGAACATTCCTTCAAACAGTGCATCCCATGCTGAAGAAGCTGTTCCAGTCATTCCGTTCTCCCAAGCGTCATACGCAACACATTCGCAGTACGCCTGAAGTGCTCAACAGCGGCCAACATTCGCTGCAAAAGGCCCAATTCAGTCGCTACGCGGTGAACATCGTCGAACGCCTGCAGAACGCCGGCTATCAGGCTTACCTGGTCGGCGGCTGCGTGCGTGACATGCTGCTCGGCATCACGCCAAAAGATTTCGACGTCGCCACCAGTGCCACACCTGAACAGGTGCGAGCCGAATTCCGCAACGCGCGGATCATCGGTCGTCGCTTCAAGCTGGTGCACATCCACTTTGGTCGCGAAATCATTGAAGTTGCGACCTTCCGCGCCAATCACCCGCAAAACGATGAAGAGGAAGACAGCAACCAGTCCTCGCGCAACGAGAGCGGGCGCATCCTGCGCGATAACGTCTACGGCACGCTGGAAGAAGACGCGCAACGCCGCGACTTCACCATCAACGCCTTGTATTACGATCCGGTCAGCGAGCGCATCCTCGATTACGCCAACGGCGTACATGACATCCGCAATCACCTGATCCGCCTGATCGGCGATCCGAAGCAACGCTACCAGGAAGATCCGGTACGGATGCTGCGAGCTGTGCGTTTCGCCGCCAAGCTGAATTTCGGCATCGAAAAACACAGCGCCGCGCCAATCCGTGAACTGGCGCCGATGCTGCGCGAGATTCCATCGGCCCGCCTGTTCGAAGAAGTGCTCAAGCTGTTCCTCTCCGGCCATGCCGCGGACACCTTCGAGATGCTGGTCGACCTGCATCTGTTCGATCCGTTGTTCCCGGCCAGTGCCGAGGCCCTGGAATACAACCCGACCTATACCCACACGCTGATCAGCGAAGCGTTGATCAACACCGATCTGCGGATCAAACAGAACAAACCGGTGACTCCGGCGTTCCTGTTTGCGGCCCTGCTTTGGCCTGCCCTGCCGGCCCGCGTGTTGCGCCTGCAAGAGCGTGGCATGCCGCCGATTCCAGCGATGCAGGAAGCGGCTCACGAGTTGATTGCCGAACAGTGCCAGCGCATCGCGATTCCGAAACGCTTCACCATGCCGATCCGCGAGATCTGGGACATGCAAGAGCGTCTGCCACGCCGCAGCGGCAAGCGCGCCGACCTGTTGCTGGACAACCCACGGTTCCGTGCCGGTTACGACTTCCTGCTGCTGCGCGAAAGCGCCGGCGAGCAGACCGATGGCCTGGGCGAATGGTGGACGGATTATCAGGACGCCAACGACAGCGAACGTCGCGACATGATCCGCGACCTCAGCGGCAAGGATGACGGCACCGGCGCGCCACGCAAACGTCGCCGCAGTGGTGGCGCCAAGCGCAAACGCACCGCCGGCGCACCGAGCGCCACGGGCGAGTAATCCATGGAACGCATCTACATCGGCATGGGCAGCAATCTGGCTGACCCCGCCGAACAATTGCGCAGCGCCGTCGAGGCGCTGGCGCAGTTGCCGCAGACCGAACTGATCGGGGTTTCCGGGTTTTATCAGAGCGACTCGCTGCTGCCCGGCCAACCGCGTTACACCAACGCGGTTGCCGCCCTCGACAGCACGCTCCCGCCGCTGGAGCTGCTTGATGCGCTGCAAGCCATCGAGAACGGGCAGGGCCGCGAGCGCCTTGAACGCTGGGGGCCGCGTACGCTGGATCTCGACATCGTACTGTTCGGTGATCGGCTGATCGATGAACCTCGCCTCAAGGTGCCTCACTACCATATGCAGGAACGTGCCTTCGTCCTCTATCCACTGGCCGAACTGGCGCCTGCGGATTTACGTCTGGCCGATGGTCGCAGCCTCAGCGAACTGCTCACCGCTTGCCCGTTCGTCGGCCTGGAACGCCTCCCGGCCTCCTGAGTGATCACCGCCACCAATCCTGCTGAATCGCATCAGTTACCCCGGTAACACCCCTGGCGTAACAATGCGGTAACACACGCAATTGACTTCCCGAGTTCTCCTCACGACTATAGGCGTCCCGCTGCCGCCAACACGGCGTTGAAGGGCGCAATCCAGGCCTTAAAAGCACGACAACAGACCGTGCGCCTGTATTTAACGAAGAATCACGCGCGTTACTCGCAGTAGTTTCCACAGCGCCTGAATGAGGAACTTTTCATGCCAGCCATCACCCTGACCACTCTGCAAGGTCTCAAGCAAAAAGGTGAAAAGATCACCATGCTGACCTGCTATGACGCGACCTTCGCCCACGCCTGCAATGAGGCTGGCGTCGAAGTGCTGCTGGTGGGCGACTCCCTTGGCATGGTTTTGCAAGGTCACGACAGCACCCTGCCGGTCACCACCGCTGAAATGGCTTACCACGTGGCGTCCGTCAAGCGAGGTAACACCGATGCGTTGATCCTCGCCGACCTGCCCTTCATGGCCTACGCCACCACCGAACAGGCCATGGCCAACAGCGCCCTGTTGATGCAGGCGGGTGCGCACATGGTCAAGGTTGAAGGAGCGCTGTGGCTGGCGGACTCGATCCGTCTGCTGGCCGAACGCGGTATCCCGGTGTGCGCGCACATGGGACTGACACCGCAATCGGTGAATATCCTCGGCGGTTATAAAGTGCAGGGTCGCAACGAAAACCAGGCGCGGCAGATGCGTGCCGATGCGATCGCCCTGGAACAGGCTGGTGCAGCCATGCTGTTGCTCGAGTGCGTACCGAGTGAACTGGCCGAAGAAATCACCCAGGCTGTAGGTATTCCGGTGATCGGCATTGGCGCCGGCAGCGGCACCGACGGCCAGGTACTGGTTCTGCACGATATGCTCGGCCTGTCGATCACTGGCCGGGTACCGAAGTTCGTGAAGAACTTCATGGCCGGGCAACAAAACATTCAAGCGGCGCTTGGTGCGTACGTCACTGAAGTCAAAGCGGCGACTTTCCCTGGTATCGAACACGGATTCTCTGCATGAACACCGTAAAAACCGTACGCGAATTGCGGGCCGCCGTGGCCCGTGCCCGCAGTGAAGGCAAGCGCATCGGCTTCGTGCCGACCATGGGCAACCTGCACAGCGGTCATGTGGCACTGGTGACCAAAGCCACCCAACGGGTGGATTTCGTGGTCGCGAGCATTTTCGTCAACCCGCTGCAGTTCGGCGCCGGCGAAGACCTCGACAAGTACCCGCGCACCCTCGCAGCCGATCAGGAGAAACTGCTCCAGGCCGGTTGCCACTTGCTGTTCGCGCCAACCGTTGGAGAAATGTGTCCCGACGGCATGGCCGGCCAGACCCGCGTCAGCGTTCCCCAACTCTCCGAAGGCCTCTGCGGCGCCAGCCGTCCCGGGCATTTCGAAGGTGTGGCGACGGTAGTCACCAAGCTGTTCAACATGGTCCAGCCGGACCTGGCGATCTTCGGCCAGAAAGATTTCCAGCAATTGGCGGTGATCCGCGCCCTGGTGCATGACCTGAACATGCCGATCCAGATTATCGGCGAACCGACAGTACGTGCAGCCGATGGCCTGGCGCTGTCGTCGCGCAATGGTTTCCTCAGCGAAGAACAGCGGGCCGTTGCGCCGATTGTGTATCGCAGCTTGAGCCAGATTGCCGACGCGATCAAACAGGGCGAACGGGATTTCCCGGCGTTGATGGGTGCGCAGATCAAGCAGCTTGAAGCGGCTGGTTTGCGTCCTGACTATCTGGAAATTCGCCATGCCCACACCTTGCGTCCAGCGACCCCGGAGGATCGGGATCTGGTGATTCTGGTGGCGGCGTTCCTGGGCACTACGCGGTTGATCGATAACCTGCATCTGAACCTCGACGCTACTGCCTGAACACCACAATCCCCCTGTGGGAGCGGGCTTGCTCGCGAATGCGGTGGGTCATTCAGCAAAAATGTTGACTGACCCACCGCATTCGCGAGCAAGCCCGCTCCCACATTGGGTTTTGTGGTGGCTTCCAGTCTGTATTGATGCCCCTCAAGCCTTCGGGCACAATGCCCGCCGTTCGATTTCGACCTGGGGAAACACTCATGCACGCCATCATGCTCAAAGCCAAGCTGCATCGCGCCGAAGTCACCCACGCTGTACTCGATTACGAAGGTTCTTGCGCCATCGACGGCGAATGGCTGGACCTGTCCGGCATTCGTGAGTACGAACAGATCCAGATCTACAACGTCGACAATGGTGAACGCTTCACCACCTACGCGATTCGTGGCGAAGAAGGTTCGCGCATGATCTCGGTCAACGGTGCCGCAGCGCACAAGGCCAAGGTGGGTGATCGCGTGATCATCTGCGCATACGCCCACTACAGCGAAGCCGAACTGCTCAACTTCAAGCCACGCATGCTCTACATGGCGCCGGGTAATGAACTGAGCCACACCAGCAATGCCATTCCGGTTCAGGTCGCCTGATCCGGTCTTAGCCCCTCCCCCTTCCGTTTGTCGGACCGTTCCCTGCTCGATGTATAAAAAAGTACCGGGAACGGGTCAGACAAAGTCAAGACAGATCGCAGCGCGAGGTTTACTGTATTCGCCCTGTGTCATGAAATCGTGTCGACGCAGTTGACCGGACGCCCACCCACAGCGCTCCGGGATTTTTTGTGTTCAAAAGGCCGTTCAAGTAAAAAGGAAACCCGCAGCGATGGCGTATTACCGCACCCCTCAAGACGTTACCGCTCTGCCCGCCTGGCAAGCGTTGAATGATCACCGCCAAGCCATGCAGGATTTCAGCATGCGCGAAGCCTTTAATGCCGATCCGCAGCGCTTTACCCAATTCACCCTCAGCAGCTGCGGCCTGTTTCTCGACTACTCGAAGAACCTGATCAACGCCCAAACCCGCGATCTGCTGGTGGGCCTGGCCAACGAAGTCGATCTCCAGGGTGCGATCAAGGCACTGTTCGAAGGCGAAATCGTCAACTCTTCCGAAGGTCGTCCGGCCTTGCACACCGCCCTGCGTCGTCCGGTCGGCGACAAGCTGTCGGTCAACGGCGTCAACGTGATGCCGGAAGTGCACAAGGTCCTGAACCAGATCACCGACCTCGTGGGCCGTATCCACGACGGTTTGTGGCGCGGTTACTCCGAGAAGCCGATCACTGACGTGGTGAACATCGGCATCGGGGGCTCGTTCCTCGGCCCGGAGCTGGTCTCCGAAGCGCTGCTGTCCTACGCCCAGAAGGGTGTGCGCTGCCATTACCTGGCGAACATCGACGGCAGTGAGTTCCACGAACTGACCATGAAGCTGCGTGCCGAAACCACGCTATTCATCGTTTCGTCGAAATCCTTCAACACCCTCGAAACCCTGAAAAATGCCCAGGCCGCACGCGCCTGGTACCTGGCTCAGGGTGGTTCGGAAGCCGAGCTGTATCGTCACTTCATCGCCGTATCCAGCAACAATGCAGCGGCAGTGGCATTCGGGATTCGCGAAGAAAACATCTTCCCGATGTGGGACTGGGTTGGCGGCCGTTACTCGCTGTGGTCGGCCATCGGTTTGCCGATTGCCCTCGCTATCGGCATGTCCAACTTCAAGGAACTGCTGTCCGGTGCCTACACCATGGACCAGCATTTCCAGAGCGCGCCTTTCGAACAGAACATGCCGGTGCTGCTGGCCCTGCTCGGCGTGTGGTACGGAAATTTCTGGGGCGCGCAAAGCCACGCGATCCTGCCGTACGACCACTACCTGCGTAACATCACCAAGCATTTGCAACAGCTGGACATGGAATCCAACGGCAAGAGCGTGCGCCAGGACGGCACTCCAGTGTCCACCGACACAGGCCCGGTGATCTGGGGCGGCGTCGGCTGCAACGGTCAGCATGCGTATCACCAGTTGCTGCACCAGGGCACTCAACTGATCCCGGCCGACTTCATCGTGCCGATCGTCAGCTTCAACCCGGTGTCCGACCACCACCAGTGGCTGTACGCCAACTGCCTGTCGCAAAGCCAGGCGCTGATGCTGGGCAAGACCCTTGCCGAGGCCGAAGCCGAGTTGCGCGACAAAGGCATGAGCGAAGAAGAGGTGCACAAAATCGCACCGCACAAGGTGATCCCGGGCAACCGTCCGAGCAACACCTTGGTGGTTGAGCGCATCAGCCCGCGTCGTCTCGGCGCACTGGTGGCGATGTACGAACACAAAGTCTTCGTGCAAAGCGTGATCTGGGGCATCAACGCCTTCGACCAGTGGGGCGTGGAGCTGGGTAAAGAGCTGGGCAAAGGCGTCTACAACCGCTTGGTCGGCAGCGAAGAAACCCCGGCTGACGATGCTTCAACCCAAGGCCTGATCAACTACTTCCGCGGTCGTCACCGCGGCTAACCCTGTGGGAGCGGGCTTGCTCGCGAAGACGGTTTGTCATTCAGCATTTATGTCGACTGACCGACCGCCTTCGCGAGCAAGCCCGCTCCCACATTGGTTTTGTGTCTGGCTTGAACCCTTTCGCTACTCGGCGCATCTTTATTACTTGTCGCAAAACAAGAATAAGGAACCGTCATGTTCGATATCAGCACGTTCCCCCAAGCCGATGCCGTCCGCCGGGCTGCACAATTAAGTCAAGACGACTACAAGCGCCTGTACCGCCAATCCATCGACCACCCCAGCACCTTCTGGGCCGAACAGGCCACACGCTTTCTCGACTGGAGTACGCCGTGGGATACCGTCCAGCGCTATAACCTGAAAACCGGTGAGGCGAGCTGGTTCGCCGGCGGCAAGTTAAATGTCAGTTACAACTGCATTGACCGTCACCTGGAAAAGCGCGGCGATCAAATCGCGATCATCTGGGAAGGCGACGACCCTGCCGAATCCGCGCAAATCACCTACAAAAAACTTCATCACAACGTCTGTCGCCTGGCCAACGTACTCAAAAGCCGTGGCGTGAAGAAAGGCGACCGCGTGTGCATCTACATGCCGATGATCCCCGAAGCCGCCTACGCCATGCTCGCCTGCACGCGCATTGGTGCGGTGCATTCGGTGGTGTTCGGTGGATTCTCTCCGGACTCTGTGCGTGACCGGATTCTCGATGCCGACTGCCGCACAGTGATCACCGCCGATGAAGGCGTGCGCGGCGGTAAAGTCGTGCCGCTCAAGCAGAAGGTCGACAAGGCGCTGCAAAGTTGCCCGAACGTCAGCACCGTCATCGTGGTCGAGCGCACTCAGGGCGAAGTGGACTGGGTCGAGGGCCGGGACATCTGGTATCACCAGGCACTGCGCGACGTCAGCGACGATTGCCCGCCTGAACCAATGGACGCCGAAGACCCGCTGTTTATCCTCTACACCTCCGGCAGCACCGGCAAACCCAAAGGCGTGCTGCACACCACCGGCGGCTACCTGCTGCAAGCGGCGATGACCTTCAAGTACGTGCTCGACTACCGTGACGACGAAGTCTTCTGGTGCACCGCCGATGTCGGCTGGGTCACCGGCCACAGCTACATCGTCTACGGTCCGTTGGCCAACGGCGCGACCACGCTGATCTTCGAAGGCGTGCCGAGCTACCCGAGCAGCTCACGCTTGTGGCAGGTGATCGACAAGCACCATGTGAACATTTTCTATACCGCCCCGACCGCCCTGCGCTCCCTGATGCGTGAAGGCCCCGAACCGTTGAAGGAAACTTCCCGCGCGAGCCTCAGATTACTTGGCAGTGTCGGTGAGCCCATCAACCCGGAAGCGTGGGAGTGGTACTTCAATGCTGTCGGCGAACAGCGTTGTCCGATCGTCGATACCTGGTGGCAGACCGAAACCGGCGGCATCATGCTCAGCCCGTTGGTCAGCGCTCAACGGATCAAACCCGGTTGCGCCACGCAACCGATGTTCGGCGTGCAACCGGTGTTGCTCGATGAAACGGGCAAGGAAATCAAGGGCGCCGGTAGCGGCGTGCTGGCGATCAAATCCAGCTGGCCGGCGCAGATCCGCAGCGTCTACGGCGACCCGCAACGAATGGTCGAGACCTACTTCAAGCCCTACCCCGGTTACTACTTCACCGGCGACGGTGCCCGGCGCGATGAGGATGGTGATTACTGGATCACCGGGCGCATCGACGACGTGATCAACGTCTCCGGGCACCGCATCGGCACCGCGGAAGTGGAAAGTGCGCTCGTGCTGCACGACAGCATCGCCGAAGCGGCGGTGGTCGGTTACCCCCACGACATCAAGGGCCAGGGCATCTACGCATTCGTCACCCCCATGAACGGCACCGAGCCCAATGACGAACTGAAGAAAGCATTGCTGGCCCACGTCAGCAAGGAAATCGGCAGTTTCGCCAAACCGGACCTGATCCAGTGGGCGCCGGCCTTGCCGAAAACCCGTTCGGGCAAAATCATGCGACGCATTCTGCGCAAGATCGCCTGCAACGAACTGGACAGCCTGGGCGACACCTCGACCCTGGCTGACCCGAGCGTGGTCCAGGAGTTGGTCGATAAACGCCTGAATCAGTAAGCTCATGCTTTAAACTTCCCGGCGCGGCCCGTAACGACCGCGCCTTTTTTTCGCCACTGAGCCGCCATGGAATTCATTCGAACCCGCATCGAAACCCAGATCATGAGCCTGACCGGTCTTTCTCTGGGCAAGCTCGACCTGGAAAACCCCAAGGGTGATCCCGGCCTGTTCGGCCCCGATTCGGTGAGCTGGCAAGTGCATGGCGACTTCAGCAGCATGCTGATCGGCGGCATCAGCGCCCTGATGCTGCAAGCACTGCATCCACTGGCCCTGGCCGGGGTCTGGGACCATTCGAATTTCCGCGAGGACATGCTCGGCCGACTGCGTCGCACCGGGCAGTTCATTTCCGGCACCACCTTCGGTTCGCGAAAGGACGCCGACTGGCTGATCGAGAAAGTCCGCACCATCCACCTGCAAGTGACCGGCACGGCACCGGATGGTCGGCCCTACGCCGCCAGCGATCCCGATCTGTTGACCTGGGTGCACGTGGCCGAAGTCAGCAACTTCCTCGCAGCCCATTTGCGTTACCGCAATCCGGACCTGTCCCTGGCTGATCAAGACCGTTACTACGCGGAAATCGCGCTGGTCGCCGAACGGCTCGGCGCCCGTAACGTGCCGCGTTCGCGGCAGGAAATTACCGATTACCTCGAACGAATTCGCCCACAACTGCTGTGCGACGAGCGCAGTCGCGAAGTGTTGCGACTGCTGCTGAACGCCCCCTCCCCCAGCCGATTGGCCAGACCTTTCGGCAGTTTGATGATGCAAGCCGGGATCGACCTGCTGCCGGACTGGGCCAGTGGCATGCTGGGTGTCCAACAGAGCCCGCTGCAACGCAAGCTGATCCGCGCCGGCGTCAACCGCAGCACGCCGATGCTGCGTTGGGCGGTGCGTAACGGCTCGGTGCATCGGGCCAAACGACGGATGGGGTTGCTGACCTGAGCCTTCCCTAGAAGCATCGCGGTCCCGCGCCAAGCTGTTAAACTCCCGCGCCAAATTCCCTCCTGCAAGGCGCCCAGCATGTCTTCCTTGAATCAGGCGCTGCGCGCCGCCCTCGATCGTCGTCAGGACCTGCTGGCCGAACTGCATCAGCAAGGCACCGATTGCTATCGCCTGTTCCACGGCAGCCAGGAAGGCGCCGGTGGCCTGACGATCGACCGCTACGGCCCGCAATTGCTGGTGCAAAGCTTTCACCAGTCGCTGGAACGAGATGCGCTGCTGCAGGTGCAGGACACCCTCAATCAGCACCTGGGCCTCGAAACGCTACTGGTCTACAACGATCGCTCCCGTGGCAATTCGCGCATCGACCGTGAAGACACCGTCTACCGCGCCGACGAAGCTGCCCTGCAAGACTTGATCGGTCACGAATGGGGCTTGAATTACCGGGTTCGCGGCCGCCACGCCGGCCAGGATCCGCTGCTGTTCCTCGACCTGCGCAACACGCGCGGCTGGGTCAAGCAGCACAGCAAAAACAAAAGTGTGCTGAACCTGTTCGCCTACACCTGTGGCGTCGGCTTGAGTGCTGCGGCCGGTGGCGCGAGCGAAGTCTGCAACCTCGACTTCGCCGAGGGCAACCTGGCCGTCGGCCGTGAGAACGGCCTGCTCAATCCCCACTTGCCGACCATGGACTTCATTCAGTCCGACTACTTCCCGGCCATCCGCCAATTGGCCGGTCTGCCAATCAGCCAGCGCCGCGGGCAGAAACTGCCAATCTATCAACGTCTGGAACAGCGTCAGTACGATCTGGTGCTGCTGGATCCGCCAGCCTGGGCCAAGAGCGCTTTTGGCACCGTCGACTTGCTGCGCGACTATCAGAGCCTGTTGAAGCCGGCGCTACTGACCACCGCGGACAATGGCGTGCTGATCTGCTGCAACAACCTGGCAAAAGTCAGCATGGACGACTGGCGCGAGCAAGTTTTGCGTTGTGCAGAGAAAGCCGGCCGGCCGGTGCGCGAGTGGACAGTGATGAAACCGGGCGGCGATTTTCCGTCAATGGATGAGCAGCCGCCGCTGAAAACGCTGATTCTGCAGCTCTGAGATTCGTCCGGAAAATCAGATAAATCCTATAAAGCATGGTCACTTCGGAACCGGAAACGCATGCCATACTCCAACGCACTCCGATTCAGACAGATGAAGCCGCACATGCCCAAAGGATTGATTCGCGCTATTGGCGCTCTGTTGACCGCTCTAGCCCTCTACAGCCTGCTGGGGTTTCTGATTTTGCCGGGCATCGCGTTGCGGGTTGCCAACCAACAATTGGCCAGTTACGCGACGACGCCCGCCACGATTTCGCGGATCGAACTCAACCCGTTCAGCCTTGAAGTGACCCTGTGGGGCCTGCTCATCGGCGAGCCGGGCAAGGAGCAGGTCGGCTTCGAGCGACTGTATGCCAACTTGCAAATCGACAGCCTCTGGACCAAAGCGCTGCACCTGTCCGATATCGAAATAGACAAACCCCAGACCGAAATCCTCTTCGGCAAGGACGGTAAGCTCAATCTGCTTGGCCTGTTCAAAATCCCCGCCCGTGAACCGACCCCGGCCGACCCGAACGCCAAACCGTTCCCGTTGCGCATCGAGCGGATCAAACTGGCCGGCGGTGTCGTGCACTTCCAGGATCAACGCCCCAGCGAACCCATCGAATTCCTCTACGACAAACTCGACTTCGAATTGAAAAACCTCAGTACCCTGCCTGAAGACAGTGCCGACATGACCTTGGTGGCCATCGGCCCGACAGGTGGACAGATCGACTGGACCGGCAATTTCAGCCTGATCCCGATCGCCTCCGAAGGTAAGCTGAAGATCACCAATGGCAAGATGAAATCCTTTTGGCCCTACGTGCGTGACGCGGTGCCACTGGTGCTTGAAAACGGCGTCCTCAGTCTGAGCACCGACTACAAACTCAACCTGGCCAAGGAAACCGAACTGCTGTTGAGCAACGTCGCCGTCAGCATCGCGCCGTTCGCGATCAAAGCACCAGACGGTCGACCGCTGGCGAAGCTTGGGCGGCTGGACATCAGCGAAACCACCGTAGACCTGGCCAAGCAGCAAGTGGTCGTCGGCAAGATCCGCAGCCAGAAACTGGAAACCTGGGCCGCCCTTGAAGCCGACGGCCAACTCGATTGGCAGAAACTGTTCGCCAGCCAACCGTCCAAAGCAGCCGTCAAAGCCAAGGCCGAACCGGCCAGCACCCCAGCCGCCGCCGATTCACCGAAACCCGAACCGGCGCCACCGAGCAAACCATGGCAGGTGCTGCTCAAAGACGTGCAACTGCGCGATTACCAGGTGCATCTGGCTGATCGCAAGGCGCAACCCGCCGTGGCGCTGGACGTCGGCCCGCTGAACCTGGACCTGCAGAATTTCGACAGCCTCAATGGCTCGCCTTTTAACCTCAAGCTCGATACAGGCGTGGGCAAGCAAGGCAAGCTCACGGCAGACGGTATCGTCAATCTCGCCCCGGTCAGTGCCAGGTTAAAAGTACAAACCAAGGACATCGACCTGCGCGTCGCCCAGTCCTATATCAACCCGTTCATTCGCCTGGAACTGCGCAGCGGCATGCTCGGCAGCGATCTGGCGGTCGATCTGAAAAGCACCGAGCCGCTGGCATTCAGCGTCACCGGCCGTGCTCAGGTCGATCAACTGCATACCCTCGACACCCTCAAAACCCGCGACTTCCTCAAGTGGCAGCAGTTGGTGCTTGAAGGCCTGAATTACCAGCACGGCGACAGCCTGTCGATCGACAAGGTCAACCTGTTCCAGCCTTATGCGCGCTTCATGATCAACGATGACCGCACCACCAACATCGATGACCTGTTGATCCCGCAACCGCCCGACTCAGGCGCCAAAACGACTGCAGCCAAACCTGCCGGCAAGGAAAAACCGCTGGGCATCCACATTGGTGGCATTGCCATCAACGACGGCTCGGCCAACTTCGCCGACTTCAGCCTGACCCCGAACTTCGCCACCGCCGTCCAGCAGCTCAATGGGCAAATCGGCACCATCGACAGCCGTCAGGCGAAACCGGCCAGCGTCGATATCAAAGGCAAAGTCGACCGCTATGCACCGGTCACCATCAAGGGTTCAGTCAACCCGTTCGACCCGATGGCCAGCCTCGACATCGCCACCAGTTTCAAACGTGTTGAACTGACTACGCTCACGCCCTACTCCGGCAAGTTCGCCGGTTACCGCATCCGCAAGGGCCGGCTCAATTTGGACCTGCATTACCTGATCACCAAGGGCCAGCTCAAGGCCGAAAACAAAGTGGTGGTCGAGCAGTTGCAACTGGGTGAGAAAGTCGACAGTCCGGACGCCGTGAGCCTGCCGCTGAAACTGGCCATTGCGTTGCTCAAGGACGTCGACGGCAAGATTTCCATTGAACTGCCGGTGACCGGGGACCTGAACAACCCGCAGTTCAGCATCATGCCGATTGTCTGGCAGACCTTGCGCAACCTGATCGTCAAAGCCGCTGCGGCGCCATTCAAAATGATTGGCGGACTGGTCAGTGGTGGTGGTTCGGAAGATTTGGGCACTGTGTCGTTTGCGCCGGGTTCAAGCGACCTGAGCAAGGAGGCCGAAGGTTCGCTGGTCAAACTGTCCCAGGCCCTCAAGGAACGTCCGGCCCTGCGCCTGGAAATCGAAGGCACGGCTGCCGCAAGCAGTGATGGCCCACTGATCGCCGAGCAACGTCTGGAACGGGAATACCAATACAACTACTACAAAATGCTCCAGCGCCGCGGTGACAAAGTGCCGGCGCAGGCTTCGCTGGTGCAAGTGCCGGACAACGAGAAAGGTCCGCTGCTGGAAGGGATCTACCGCACGCGCCTGAAGACGCAGCCGCCTGCCGAATGGAAGGACCTGGGCAAGGAAGAACGCACCGCGAAAATGCGTGACGGCGTGATCAAGTTCTGGAGTTCCAGCGACGTTCTCTTACGCCAGCTGGGTCAGGAACGCGCCAGCAGCATCAAGGACTATCTGGTCGACAAGGGTCAGTTGGCCGATGACCGCGTGTACTTCATCGACGCTAACCTCGGCGAAGCGCAAAGCGACGGTCGGGTGGTTACGCCGCTGCATCTGGACGCCGAGTGATGGACGCGAAATGGTTGATGTGCCTGGCTCTGGCGATGGCCGCCAGTCAGGCCTCGGCAGCCGATACCCTGCGCTGCGGCAGTCAATTGGTCAGTGTCGGGGACAGGTCCAGCGAAGTGCTGCAGAAATGCGGTGAACCGGTCAGCCGTGATCTGTTGGGCTACAAGCGCAGCGCCAACCGACGGGAAGAGTTTCAAGTCGAGGAATGGACCTACGGGCCCAACGGCGGGATGTACCAGTACCTTCGCTTTGAAGGTAATCGTTTGAAGCAGATCACCAGCAAGCGTGGTAACTGATTTCACCACAAATTACAATTCGAACACCTTCAATGTGGGAGCGGGCTTGCTCGCGAATGCGGTTGATCATTCAACATTTATGTTGGCTGACACGACGCGTTCGCGAGCAAGCCCGCTCCCACAGTTGTTTTGCGTTGCCCCAAATAGAACAAGCCCCGACACGAATGCCGGGGCCTGTAATGGCCACATCCTTATGGCCTTTCGCATGAACTCTCCAGAAGCGGCTGACGTATTGCTCGGCCCGCCTGCCGCGCCTTCTCCCAGTCCAGGCGAGAAGTCTTGCCTTACTCGGCTTTCAGGCCGTCAGCGGAAACCGCTTTGACGCCTTTGATTTTCTTGGTGATGGCCACAGCGGTGGCTTTCTGAGCGTCGGTCACCGCAACGGTGGACGACAGAGACACTACGCCTTTGTTGGTTTCGACTTTAATGTCCGTACCAGGAATGCCTTTTTCAGTCACCAGGTCGGCTTTGACTTTAGTGGTGATCCAGGTATCGGAAGTGGATTCCTTAGCCTTGGTCATTTCACCCGCCGCCAGAGTCATCGGGGCTTGGGTGGTGGTGGTCTGTGCAAATGCTGCACTGGCCATAGTCAGGGTCAGCGCGGTAGCAGTAGCGGCAGCGATAGCGAACTTCTTCATACGAGTAACTCCTGTTTTTCATAAAGTCTGCTGCATGTCTTGTCAGCAGGGTTACTGGAGATATTGCGAACGCTGTGCCAACTTTCGCTAAAGCAATAAACCGTTATAAATCAGTAGCTTATAAAAACAGAGGATTTTCGAAATCATGCAAATTGCATGACTGCGAGATTCTCTACATGCAAGTTGCGGGTTTTGTCGCAGGCCTAAGACCATGAAATGTCGGGATTTTCTTGATTATTTGAATCGGCCCCTCAAATGACGAACAAAAAAATGCCCCGCGTCGTGAATCTCGGGGCATGGGACAGATTTGGAATTGGATCAGACGCCAGGGCAACCAGTAGGCGAGTACTCTTTGAGTACTGTCGAGGCGCAAGTCCAGCCACCGGCAAGCGTGCGCGAAAGCGTGATGGTCTTGCCGAGCACCTGACCTGGTGCATTGAGGATCGCGCAGCCAATAGTGCCAACACCGGAAGAGGCGGTACCCGAGGTCGTAATCGTGCAATTGCCTGTGGTCACCTTACCGCCGATCAGAGCGAGGGTGGGGTTGGTGCCTTGATTCATAATGTCTTCGAAGGGGACCTTCAGTGCCGATATTTCAGCAAGTCCGGCGGTTACCTTAGCCCGCGCTTGATACTTCGAATACTGCGGCAACGCAACCGTCGCCAGAATCCCGATAATCGCCACCACGATCAGCAGTTCGATCAGGGTAAAACCTTTTTGAGTCTTCATAGACAAGCTCCATGCATGAGTCGAAATCTCATGATCTGAACTAGCCTCAGCACAGTCCATGCCATGCCCTTCACCCCGCGTAGGCGAGTCGTGCGAGCGACACAAAACCCTTTACCACCCCCAGAATCCGCACTATCTGACACTTTTTGTCACTTGAGAGACGCTGGTTAGGTTCCTCCGCTTGACTAGGCTATAAGTCATGAACTGTCTGCGTCCGGTATCCCAATGAATGACATCGCCCTTAGCGGTCTGGCCAAGCAATTGGTCCTGGCCGAGCTGCTCACTGACAAAAGCGCGCAACAGGCGTATCAGCAAGCCCAACGCAACAAAATCTCCCTGGTCAGTTATCTGGTGCAGAGCAAACTGGTGAAGAGCCGGCAGGTCGCCGAGATCGCGTCAGAACACTTCGGCATGACGCTGCTTGATCTCAACTGCCTGGACAAGGAAACCCAACCCAAGGGACTGGTCAGCGAGAAGCTGATTCGCCAGCACCACGCCCTGCCCCTCTGGCGACGCGGCAACAAACTGTTCGTGGGGATTTCCGACCCGACCAATCACCAGGTCATTAACGATATCCAGTTCAGCACCGGGCTCAATACCGAAGCCATTTTGGTCGAAGACGACAAACTCACTGATGCCATCGAAAAATTTTTCGACAGCCCCGGTACCGGCTTGGAAGACATGGGCGATGTCGACCTTGATGGTGTGGACATCGAGTCGATCGATGACAACAAACAGGACGCCATCGCCGGCCAGGATGCCGACGATGCACCCGTGGTGCGCTTCGTCCACAAAATGTTGCTGGATGCGATCAAGAGCGGCTCTTCCGACCTGCATTTCGAGCCCTATGAAAAAACCTACCGCGTGCGGGTGCGTACCGACGGTATTTTGCGTGAAGTCGCCAAGCCACCGATTCACCTGGCCAATCGCATCGCAGCACGGCTGAAAGTCATGGCCAGCCTCGACATCTCCGAACGGCGCCGGCCCCAGGACGGGCGGATCAAGATGCGCCTGTCCAAGAGCAAATCCATCGATTTCCGGGTCAACACCCTGCCGACCCTGTGGGGCGAGAAAGTGGTGATCCGGATCCTCGACCCGTCCAGCGCTCAAATGGGCATCGACGCCCTCGGCTATGAGCCCGATCAGAAAGACCTGTACCTGGCCGCCCTCAAGCAGCCACAAGGGATGATTCTGGTGACCGGGCCGACCGGCTCGGGCAAGACCGTGTCGCTCTACACCGGGCTGAACATTCTCAACACCGTGGACATCAACATCTCCACCGCCGAAGACCCGGTGGAGATCAACATGGAAGGCATCAACCAGGTCAACGTCAATCCCAAACAGGGAATGGACTTCGCCCAGGCGCTGCGTTCATTTCTGCGACAGGACCCGGACGTGATCATGGTCGGCGAGATCCGCGACCTCGAAACCGCCGAAATCGCTATCAAAGCCGCCCAGACCGGACACCTGGTGCTGTCGACCCTGCACACCAACAGCGCCGCCGAAACCCTGACTCGCCTGCACAACATGGGCATCCCGGGTTTCAACATTGCCACCTCGATCAGCCTGATCATTGCCCAGCGCCTGGCACGCAAGCTGTGCAGCCATTGCAAGAAGCCCATCGAGATCCCCCGGGAAGCGCTGCTCAAGGAAGGCTTCCCCGAGGAACGCATCGGCTCGTTCACGATCTATGAGCCAGTCGGTTGCGATCACTGCAACAACGGTTACAAAGGGCGAGTAGGGATTTATGAAGTGGTGAAGAATACCCCGGACCTGCAACGGCTGATCATGGCCGAAGGCAACTCACTGGAAATCGACATCCAGATGCGTAAAGACGGCTTCAACGACCTGCGGACGTCGGGCCTGCTCAAGGCCATGCAAGGCATCACCAGCCTTGAAGAAATCAACCGGGTCACCAAGGACTGAATATGGCGGTCAAAGCAGCAAAAATCAGCGTCTACGCCTGGGAAGGCACAGACCGCAAAGGCACCAGGATGACAGGCGAATTGAGCGGTCAGAATCCGGCGTTGATCAAGGCCCAATTGCGCAAGCAGGGCATCAACCCCGGCAAGGTACGCAAAAAGTCCACCTCGATTTTCAACCTGGGCAAGCGCATCAAGGCCCAGGACATTGCCCTGTTCACCCGGCAGATGGCGACCATGATGAAGGCCGGCGTACCGCTGTTGCAGTCCTTCGACATCATCGGTGAAGGCTTCGATAACCCGGCCATGCGCACACTGGTTGACGAGGTGAAACAGGAAGTCGCGGCGGGTAACAGCTTCGCCGCTTCCCTGCGCAAAAAGCCTCAGTATTTCGATGAGCTCTACTGCAACCTGGTCGATGCCGGCGAGCAGGCCGGTGCCCTCGATACCTTGTTGGAGAGAGTGGCAACCTATAAGGAAAAGAGCGAAAGCCTCAAGGCCAAAATCAAGAAAGCCATGACCTACCCACTGGCGGTGGTGTTTGTCGCGATCATTGTGACCGGGATTCTGCTGATTAAAGTGGTGCCGCAGTTCGAATCGGTATTCAAAGGGTTTGGCGCCGAATTGCCAGCCTTCACGGTGATGGTCATCGGCCTGTCGGAATTCATGCAGGACTGGTGGTGGGTGATGCTCGGCGTGCTGATCGCGACCATCTTCGGTGTGCGCCACGCGTTTAAAACGTCGCAAGCCTTTCGGGACCGAATGGACACCTGGTTGCTGAAACTGCCGCTGATTGGCACGCTGATGTACAAGTCCGCCGTGGCCCGTTACGCCCGCACGCTGTCGACTACCTTTGCGGCAGGTGTGCCACTGGTGGAAGCCCTGGATTCGGTGGCCGGCGCTACCGGCAACATCGTGTTCAAGCGCGCGGTGCTGCGCATCAAGCAGGAGGTATCCACTGGCATGCAACTGAACTTCTCCATGCGCGCCTCCGGTATCTTTCCGAATATGGCGATCCAGATGACCGCCATTGGCGAAGAGTCCGGCGCACTGGACGATATGCTCGACAAGGTCGCGAGCTTCTATGAGGACGAAGTGGACAACATGGTCGATAACCTCACCAGCCTGATGGAGCCGTTCATCATGGTGGTGCTGGGTGTTATCGTCGGTGGCCTGGTGGTTGCGATGTACCTGCCCATCTTCCAACTCGGCTCAGCGATCTGACATGCCCTTGAACGACATTCTGACCCTCCACCCGTTGACCTTCGTGATCGCAGCGATGTTGGTCGGCCTGCTGATTGGCAGCTTTCTCAACGTGGTGGTCTGGCGCCTGCCAAAAATGCTTGACCGCGAATGGCGTGAGGACGCTCGTGACGTATTGGGCTTGCCAGGTGAAACACCGCTGCCGACCTTCAACCTGATGCTGCCCCATTCCCAGTGCCCACATTGCGGCCATCGAATCCGTGCCTGGGAAAACATTCCGGTACTCAGTTATCTGTTTTTACGGGGTCGATGCTCGAACTGCACGACAGCCATCAGCAAACGCTACCCGCTGACCGAACTGGCCTGCGGCCTGCTCTCGGCGTTCATTGCCTGGCATTTCGGTTTCGGCTGGCAGGCCTGCATGGCGCTGGTCCTGAGCTGGGGGTTGCTGACAATGAGCCTGATCGACGCCGAGCACCAACTGCTGCCGGATGCGCTGGTGCTGCCGCTGATATGGCTGGGGCTGATCGTCAGCAGCTTCGGGCTCTTCGCGTCCTTGCATGAAGCATTGTGGGGCGCGGTGGCCGGCTATATGGCGTTGTGGTCGGTGTTCTGGCTGTTCAAGCTGATCACCGGCAAGGACGGCATGGGCCACGGTGATTTCAAGCTGTTAGCGATGTTCGGCGCCTGGGGCGGCTGGCAGGTCCTGCCACTGACCATCCTGTTATCGTCGATGGTGGGCGCGGTTGTCGGCGTGATTTTGCTGCGTTTGCGCCACGCGAAAACCTCCACGCCGATCCCCTTCGGACCCTTTCTGGCAATTGCCGGCTGGATTGCCTTGCTCTGGGGTGGTCAAATAACCGACTTCTATTGGCAGTTTGTCGGTTTGAAATGAATACCCCTGTGGAAAAACCCTGGATTCTCGGTCTGACCGGCGGCATCGGCAGCGGCAAAAGCGCGGCTGCCCAGCACTTCATCGACCTGGGCGTGCACGTGGTGGACGCTGATCATGCGGCGCGTTGGGTGGTGGAACCGGGGCGCCCGGCGCTGGCCAGTATCGCCGAACACTTCGGCCCCGGCGTATTGCAAGCCGACGGACAGCTGGATCGCGCGGCGTTGCGCAAACTGATCTTCGAAGTACCGGAGGAACGCCGCTGGCTCGAAGCGTTGCTGCATCCGCTGATCGCCAACGAAATCGCCGATCATCTGGCCAAGGCACAATCGCCTTACGCGATTCTGGTTTCGCCGCTGCTGATCGAGTCCGGGCAGTACGCCATGACCCAACGGGTTCTGGTGATCGATGCCCCGGAACAACTACAGATCGAGCGCACCCTGCAGCGTGACCAGACCAGCGAGCAACAGGTCCAGGCGATCCTCAAGGCCCAGTCCAGCCGACAGGACCGCGTGAGCCACGCCGACGATGTGGTGGTCAATGACCGCGACCTCGCCTGGCTGCACAGCGAGGTCGAACGCCTGCATCACTTTTACCTTACTTTGCGTGGAGGCCAGTCATGAGCCAGACCCCAACCGTCAATTGCCCAACCTGTGGCGCCCCTGTCGAATGGGTCGCCAGCAACATCAACCGGCCGTTCTGCTCGGATCGCTGCAAATTGATCGACCTCGGGGCATGGGCCTCGGAAGAACACAAGATTCCGGTCAGCCCGGATGCTGAAGACGACCTGTTCAGCGAAGACTTCGAGCCGCGTCACTGATCTTCAAGGCCGCATAAAACCGTAGTCCTGGCTGTCATCGAGGTTTTCCGCAAGAAAGCGCAACTCATCGGCCAGGTCTTCGGCGCTGCGCACCGCCTTGCTCTGTTGCACCACTGCACTGAGCAAGGCGCGCAGGCTCAACCCCGGATCAAACCCCACTTCCTGCGCCCCATCCAGACTCTGACGCAACTCCTGCCTTGCCCATTCATAGACACTCATTTCGATGCTCCTCAAGGTTTTCCAGAGCATGGATTCGTGAACGATTTTTGCCTTTGATGTGGATCAAGATTTTGGATCGTCGTCTTTCCAGGGTGCCGAAAGGTAGCGCGTGCGATTGAACGTCTCCAGCCACTCGGGGCAAAACACCACCAGCGCGCTGACCACCATGCCGTTGATGAATGCTTCCGGGAAAATCAGCAGCCACAGATAACCGACAAAATCTTCCAGCCAATACGGCATGGCAAAACGTTCGTCGAACCACAGCAACCACAGCGCCAGCAGCAGGCACAGCAACGCCGACAGCGCTGCAGCAAAGAAACCGGACACGAAGATATACACAAAGGGATTACGCGGCTGCTTTCGCTCCACCAGGATGGCGCAGCATTCGGTGACCAACACCGGCAGCAGAATCAGCAACGCCCCGTTGACCCCCATCGCCGCCAGATCTTGCCGGCCGAGCAGCACTAATCCCGCTTGCGCGACCAACCCGCCGACAATCGCCAGCGGCCAGTCGAGCAACAGGGTCACGGCGGTCATGCCGATAAAGTGGTAGGACACGCCGGTGTCGAAGTCTTGTCGCACCAGCCAGAGCATGAACAACGCGAACACCGTGCCGAACAACAGATGCTGGCGGCGACTGTCGCTGAACAGTTCGACCCACGGTGCTCGACAGACTGCCCAGATCATCACCGGCACGTAAATCAGCCAACCCACTGTGAGGCTTTGCGATGACAGCAGTTCGGCACCGATCATGGGCGAACCTTCTCCGGCGCCTGGGGCCATATAAGCGCAAGACTGAACAACAATACTGTTCTATATTTCACGCTTTTCTCCCCTAGTGACTGCCCTTAGTTTACACCGGCGATTCTGACTGCCCGTGTCGTACTTCTACACTGACCTGCTGGGGTTCGGGGGGAAAGGAAGAAGTTACACAAATTTACGAGTCAGAATAAAAAGCCGATCGCTACGGCGCGACGCTAACAAGACAGGCGTTATTTATGTCCTTTGCGGTACTGCGGCTTATCGGTTTCATCCTGGGTACTTTTCTGATCACGTTGGCCGTGAGCATGGCGATACCAATGCTCACACTAGTGATCTATGAACGCAAAGAAGATATGTCGGCGTTTCTTTGGGCGAGCCTGATCACATTGGTGTTCGGGCTTCTGTTGATTAACAAGGGGCGCCCTGATAACGCTCAATTGCGTCCCCGCGACATGTATATGCTGACGACCGCCAGTTGGGTAATCGTCTGTATGTTCGCCGCGTTACCCATGGTTCTTATCCAGAACATGAGCTACACCGACGCGTTTTTTGAAACGATGTCCGGCATCACCACCACGGGATCGACCATTCTGACGGGGCTCGACACTGCTTCTGTGGGATTGCTGATCTGGCGATCAATGCTGCACTGGCTGGGCGGAATCGGCTTCATCGGTATGGCCGTGGCCATTCTGCCGCTATTGCGAGTCGGGGGGATGCGGCTGTTTCAGACCGAATCATCCGATTGGTCGGAGAAAGTCACACCACGCTCCCACGTCGCCGCCAAATATATTCTGGGGCTGTATATCGGCCTTACTGGTCTCTCCACGCTAGCCTTATGGATGGCAGGGATGACGCCGTTCGAAGCAGTCAACCATGCGATGTCGTTGATTTCCACGGGAGGATTTTCCACCTCCGATGCTTCTCTGGCGCACTGGACGCAACCGACCATTCATTGGGTGGCGGTGGTTATCATGATTCTGGGCAGCCTGCCTTTTACGCTGTACGTGAGCCTGTTGCGCGGAAATCGACGGGCCTTGCTCAAAGATCACCAGGTACGCGGGTTCATTGGCTTTTTACTCATTACCTGGCTGCTGCTCGGTAGCTGGTTGTGCTTGCATAGCGAGTACGGCTGGTGGGAGGCGGTTCGGATCGTGGCGGTCAACGTGACCTCGGTGGTCACGACGACGGGCGTCGCGCTGGGGGATTACACGTTATGGGGCAGTTTCTCCGTGTTGCTGTTCTTTTATCTGACCTTTGTCGGCGGCTGCTCCGGCTCCACCGCCGGCGGTCTTAAAATCTTCCGTTTTCAAGTAGCTGGCGCACTGCTGATGAGCAGTCTGAAACAATTAATCCACCCTCGAGCCGTTATCCGGAAACAATACAACAATCACCCCATCGACGAAGATATCGCCCGCTCGCTTCTGACGTTCTCATTCTTTTTCACCATCACCATCGGGGCGATCGCCATGGGGTTGGCCCTCATCGGCCTGGACTGGACGACCGCATTGAGTGGCGCGGCCACTGCCGTCTGTAACGTGGGGCCAGGCCTTGGTTCGATTATTGGCCCGGCAGGTAACTTCTCGACACTCCCCGATGCCGCTAAATGGCTGCTGACCGTTGGCATGCTGCTGGGAAGGCTGGAAATCCTCACTGTTCTAGTGCTGTTCATACCGGTTTTCTGGAAATACTAGTCCCAGCGAACAATGGTGATTTATTGCCTAGACTCCTCTTGTCCACCGTGCCAACGCGTTTCAGACATGAACGGCACGAAACTAAAACAAGGGGAATATCTAAATGCTCAAATCATTGTGGAACGCAATCGTCTGCGCACTTGCGCTGGGCGCGTCGAGCCTGGCACTGGCGGCTGATCCAATCGTTATCAAGTTTTCCCATGTAGTTGCCGAACAAACGCCTAAAGGCCAAGGCGCCCTGCTGTTCAAAAAAATTGTCGAAGAACGTCTGCCGGGCAAAGTCACGGTAGAGGTTTATCCAAACTCTTCGCTGTTTGGTGATGGCAAGGAAATGGAGGCGCTGCTGTCAGGCGATGTGCAGATCATTGCGCCGTCGCTGGCCAAGTTCGAACAATACACACCCAAGTTGCAGTTATTCGATCTGCCGTTCCTGTTCGACAATATTTCAGCAGTCGACCGCTTCCAGCGAAGCCCTGAAGGTCAGGGACTTCTCAAGGCCATGGAAAGCAAGAACATCACCGGCCTTGCCTATTGGCATAACGGCATGAAGCAGCTGTCCGCCAACAAGGCGCTGCGTGAACCGGGCGATGCCCGCGGTTTGAAATTCCGCGTACAGGCCTCGGCCGTACTCGAAGAGCAATTCAAGGCGGTACGCGCCAACCCTCGCAAGATGAGCTTCGCCGAGGTGTATCAGGGCTTGCAGACTGGCGTCGTCAATGGTGCGGAAAACCCTTACTCGAACATCTACAGCCAGAAAATGCACGAAGTGCAGAAGTTCATCACTGAATCCGACCATGGCTTGCTCGACTACATGCTGATCACCAACACCAAGTTCTGGACTGGCCTGCCACCGGATATAAAAACCGAACTGGACAAGATCATCGTCGAGGTCACCACTCAGGTGAACAAAGATGCAGAGAAACTGAACCAGGATGCCAAACAGAACATCATCAACGCCAAAACCACTGAAATCATCACGCTGACCCCAGAGCAACGTGGCGAGTGGCGCGAAGCAATGAAACCGGTCTGGAAGAAGTTTGAAGGTGATATCGGTGCCGACCTGATCAGTGCCGCCGAAGCTGCCAACCAGGCTCAGTAATCTGCCGGCGGGCGCCACCCGAAAGGGCGGCCCCTGTTTCATAGTCGTCACTCGATCGGGAGATGCCACCCATGAATGCCTTACGGCGCATTTGGGATCACTTCGAAGAAGGTTTTATCGTCTTCCTGCTGGCGGCAATGACGCTGGTAACGTTCGTTTACGTAATCCTTAACAACCTCTACACCGTTTTCTACAGCCTCGCCGAGCATTGGCAAGGCGCCAGTGAACCCTTGTTCGCTATTGGCGACAGCGTCATGGGGATGGCTCAGGCCATGACGTGGAGCATATCCCTGACCAAAGCCTTGTTCGCCTGGTTGATCTTTTTTGGTTTGTCCTATGGCGTGCGCACGGCTGGGCATATCGGTGTCGATGCGTTGGTGAAGCTGGCCAGCAAACCGGTTCAGCGGATTATTGGCGTCATTGCCTGCCTCTGCAGTCTGGCCTATGCGGGCCTGCTCAGCGTCGCCAGTTTCGAATGGATTCAGACGTTGTTCATCGCCGGTATCGGCGCCGAGGATCTCGGTCGTTACGGCATCATGCAATGGCACATCGGGCTGATCGTACCCGTGGGTTTTGCCCTGGTGTTCATCCGCTTTGCCGAAATTCTGGTGCGTATTCTGCAAAACCGTCAAACCGGCCTGGGCCTGGCCGATGAGGCCGCGGAGGCGATGAAACTGACCGAACATAAGGATGACAAGAAATGACCATTTTGTTCCTCTTCCTTGCCTTGTTCGTGCTGATGCTTATCGGCGTACCGATCGCCATTTCCCTTGGCCTGGCCGGTTCGCTGACGATCATCTTTTTCAGCCCTGACTCCGTGCGTTCACTGGCCATCAAGCTGTTCGAAACATCCGAGCACTACACGTTGCTGGCCATCCCGTTCTTTCTGTTGGCCGGGGCCTTCATGACCACGGGCGGCGTGGCGCGACGCTTGATTGACTTTGCCAACGCTTGCGTTGGCCATATCCGCGGCGGCCTGGCCATTGCAGCCGTACTGGCGTGCATGCTGTTCGCCGCGCTGTCCGGCTCAAGCCCCGCAACGGTAGCCGCCGTGGGCTCCATCGCCATCGCGGGGATGGTCCGCTCCGGTTATCCACAGGCGTTCGGTGCCGGTATTGTGTGCAATGCCGGCACGCTGGGCATTCTTATTCCTCCTTCCATCGTGATGGTGGTGTATGCCGCGGCAACAGAAACATCGGTCGGCAAGCTGTTTATGGCCGGGGTGGTGCCAGGCCTCCTGCTCGGTACGGTGCTGATGGTGGCCATCTACATCGTCGCCGTCAGGAAAAACCTACCCTCCATGCCACGAGCGACCGTTCGTGAATGGTTGAGTGCGGCACGCAAGGCCATTTGGGGCCTGTTGCTCATGGTCATCATCCTCGGCGGCATCTACACCGGGATGTTCACGCCGACCGAGGCGGCGGCCGTGGCGGCGGTCTACGCGGCATTCGTTGCGCTGTTCGTCTACAAGGACATGACATTTCGTGAAACACCCAGGGTACTGCTGGAATCCGCCAAGCTGAGCATCATGCTGATGTTTATCATCGCCAATGCCATGCTCTTCGCCCATGTACTGACCACCGAGCAACTACCCCAACAAATCACCGCCTGGGTCATCGGCGCGGGCCTGACACCGGTAACATTCTTGCTCGTGGTGAACATCGTGTTGTTGGTGGCTGGCGCGTTCATGGAACCCTCGGCAATCATCCTGATCCTGGCGCCGATCATGTTCCCGATCGCCATGAAGTTGGGAATCGATCCGATTCATTTGGGGATCATCATGGTGGTGAACCTGGAGATCGGTTTGATTACGCCGCCCGTAGGTCTGAACCTGTTCGTCACCTCGGCGGTGACTGGCATGTCACTGACCGCCACCATCCGTGCAGCAATGCCATGGCTGATTCTGTTGATTCTGTTCCTGATATTGATCACCTACGTACCGTGGATTTCGCTGGTGCTGCCGAACTGGCTGGGGATGACGTAACCGGGATGAGCAGCTCCGGGCCGTCAGGCCCAATGCCGTGGATCGTTCATCACCGCCTCGTGTTCAGCGAATAGCTTGGGTAATTCGGCCTTGAGAAAATCCACCCAGGTCCGGACCTTGGCATCGAGAAAACGCCGCGACGGGTACACCGCATACACATTGCGTTCACGAGGGCGCCAGGCCGGCAGCAAGCGCAACAAGGTGCCATCGCTCAAGGGGCGCGTCGCGGTATAGAACGGAATCAGACTGATCCCCATGCCGGATTCCGACGCCTTGACCATCGACTCGGCGACGTTGCATTGAAAGGTCCTGGCCGGGCTGACGGTATACTCGCCCTCTTCGTCCCGGAACACCCATTCATCGCTGTACAACGGGTCGAGCATGCGCAGGCACTGATGATCGTTCAGCGCCATCGGTGTGTGCGGCACGCCATGCCGTTGCAGGTAGTGCGGGGAGGCGCAGGGCACGCTGTAAATCTGTCCGATCGCGTGGGCGACCAATTGCGAATCGGCCAGTTCATGGGCAATCGAAATCACCACATCGTGCCCTTCCTCCAGTGGATCGGGATTACGCTGCGACAGCGTCAGCTCGAACACCACATCGGGGTAAAGCTCGCTGTAACGGGCGATCAATGGCGTGATCAATACGCCCAGGCCATTCATGCTGTGAACCCGAAGCCGTCCACTCGGTTTGAGATGGGCGCCACGGGCCTCTGCCGTTGCCACCTCCATTTCTTCGAGTATTTGCCGACTGCGCACCAAAAAGCGTTCACCGGCCTCGGTCAGGCTCAATCGCCGCGTGGTGCGTTGCAGCAAGCGCGCTTGCACATGCTGCTCCAGATCGGCCACCAGTCGCGACACTTGCGCGGTCGACAGGTCCAGCGCATCGGCGGCGGCGGTAAAACTTGCGCAGTCCACCACACGGACGAACACCCGCAAGTTATTGAGCAGATCCATAAGCCCTCCAGGGGCGGTGACTGTTACGTTTCATGTAAGTTTGCATCAGGCGCGGGCCCCTTTATCGGTCGTGGGCAAAGACTAGAATTCAGGTATCGGAATCAACACGGAGCACGGAAAAATGAAAACCCTGATCAGCCTGTTTCTGACCGTTGTCGCCACCTCGGCCATGGCCGCCGGCAACGAACCTGCCGCTACCTCGTACAACCCGGCACAGCGGCTGGACATCTCCGAAGTGGTTTCAGTGTCGAACACCGCGACCGCCTGCGGGGTTGTGCCTGCGACCATGGAGTATGTCGATCATCAAGGCCAGACTCATCGCGTGACGTACGAGGTCATGGGTGATTGCACGAGCAACCTGTAATCACTGGCACTGCACGACTCACACGATCATTCGTTTCGCCTGCAAGGCCAGATCATGCAGGCCGGCCAGGCGCGCCATGATGCGTTCGACCACCTCGACCCTGGCAACCGCACCGCTTTGCAGTTCGCCCATCGAGTGCAGGGCCACTCCGGCCTTTTCCAGGCCCAGACGTGTAGAGCCGGACAACTGCTGAAGACCTTGGCGTGCCTGTTCAGCGGACTGTTCCAGCCCCGTAGCGATTTGCCGGATCTGCGCACTGGAGTCCGCCGCCTGACGCGAGAGATTGCGCACCTCATCGGCCACAACCGCAAACCCTCGGCCATGGCTGCCTGCCCTCGCCGCCTCAATGGCTGCGTTCAACGCCAACAGGTTGGTCTGACGGGAAATGTCCTGGATGCTGCCGACAATCGCGCCGATGCGCATCGACTGACGGCCGAGCTCGTCGAACACTTGATCCAGACGCTGCATGTAGAGGTTCAGATCTTCCAGCACACTGGCCGAAGCCTGCATGCTCAGCGCACTCGCCTTCACCCGTTCACCTGCCGTACGCGCCAGTTGATTGGCAAAGCGCATGTCTTCCTCGGTTTGCAGCACGGACTCGGTCAATTGTTCCAGGGTGACCTGCAAGCCGATTTTGTGCGATGGCTGTTCTTTTTCAAGGTTCATAGCAGCGTCCATGTGTAACTGAGGATCAGGCGGTTTTCGTCGATATCACTGCGGTAGTTGGAGCGAGCCATCGCGTTGCGCACGCGGATCCCAAGGCCTTTGAGACTGCCGCTCTGCAGCACATAGCCGAGGTCAAGATCACGCTCGCGGTCCTTGCCCTCGAACCCTTTGCCGGTATCGACATTGTTGCCGGTGATGTAGCGCACGGTACTGGTCAGCCCCGGCACACCGAGGGCGGAGAAATCGTAGTCGTAACGCGCCTGCCAGGAGCGCTCATCGGTGTAGGCGAACTCGTAGGTCGGCACCTCGTTACCCAGAGGGCTGATGTTGGCAAACACTCGCGGGAAGGCGCTGTCGCCGAACATGCCCTGATAGCCGACATAAAACGTGTGGCCTCCGCGCTTGGCCGACAGCAAGGAGAAAAACGCCTGGTTGTCGATATTGCCCAGCAGCTTTTTGCCGTCTTCGCGCGAATCGTAATAGCCAAGGTTCGCGCCCAAGGTCCAGTTGCCCAACGGCTCGCTGTGCTTGAGGCCGAGAAAACGCTGGTTGTAGATATCTTCCAGTTGCCCGAACCAGGCGCTGACCGAGCTGCGTTTATCATTGAAGGAGTAATCGGCGCCGGCAAAGTTGAAACCATCACTGCTGACCTGACGCTGCGGTACATGACCGAGCATGGCTTGCATCTTTTCGTCGCCGGCCTCGTTGCGCAGGCTGGTGGAACTCAAGTGGCCACCTTGTAAGGTCAGGCCATTGATCTCGTTTGAGCTGATGCTCGCACCCTGATAGCTGGGCGGCAGCAAACGGATATCGCTGAAGGCCAGCACCGGCAGGTTGGGTTGCAGCTCACCCACCTTCAGTTCGGTTTTGGAGACGCGCACCTTCAACGCGCCTTCCAGACGGCTGTAATCATTCGCCGCGCGCCCATCACCCTGCACCGGCAGCAAACCGGTATTGACTCGGTGCGGGCTGCTGTCGAGTTTGAGGCCGAGCAGGCCAATGACATCCACACCAAAACCGACGGGGCCTTGGGTGTAACCGGATTTGACGTTGAGGATGAAGCCCTGCGCCCACTCTTCAGCCTTCGACTGTTGGTTAGCCCCGACGATGTCGGAGAAGTCCCGGCTGAAATAGTAGTTGCGTGCTTGCAAGGTGGCCGTGGTGTCTTCAATGAAGCCACTCTCGGCCGCCATCGCACCGGCGGAGAAACTCGAGACGACCGCCATGGACAACACTGAACCGGTTGTTGGAAGAATCTGTTTCATTGTTTTATCTCTTATTTTTATTGATCGACAGGTTGAAGTGCTTCAGCCGCAGCGGATTCGCGGCGGGGAACGGGACGACGGGCGTTTAACAACACGTGGGTGACCATGCCGAAAATCAGCCCCCAAAAAGCGGCGGACAAACCCAACAACGACATGCCCGACGCGGTGGTCAGAAAGGTCACCAGCGCGGCTTCGCGATCACTCGGCACGGCCATTGCGCCAGCCAACGCCCCGGCAATCGCAGCAAACAGCGCCAGCCCGGCCAGGGCTGAGATCAGTTCTTTGGGGAACGCCGAAAACAGTGAAACCAGGGTGGCGCCGAAGATCCCCAGCACCAGGTAACACAGCCCGCCCACAACGCCGGCCACATAGCGTTTGCCGGGATCTTCATGGGCCTCGCGCCCGGTACAAATGGCCGCGGTGATGGCTGCCAGGTTCAGCCCATGGCAACCAAACGGCGCCAACAGCACCGTGCCCACCGCACTGCTGGCGATGATCGGGCCGGCCGGTGTTGCGTAACCGCTGGCGCGCAGCACCGCCATGCCGGGAACGAACTGGCCGGTTAGCGCCACCATCACCAGCGGCAAGGCGATATTCAGGGTCGCGCTCAGGCTGAACGCGGGCGTGATCCACACCGGCGTGGCCAATCCGATCACCAACGCCTCGCTGTGCAAATCACCGGCGAGAAAAGCCATCGAGCAGCCCACCAGCAGCACCATCAACACCGCATACCGCGGCATCAGCCGTTTGCAGATCAGGTACGTGACGAACATCGCCAGCACCAGCAGCGGCTTGCCCTGTAACGAGACGAATAAGCCGGTGCCGAAGCTGAACAGAATCCCCGCCAGCATCGCTGCCGCAATGGCCGCCGGCAGTTTGCTGATGATCCGGTCAAACGCTCCCGACACCCCGACCAGAAAAATAATCAGGCTGCTGACCATATAAGCACCCACCGCCTCCGGCAGGGAGATCCCCGGCAATAGCGCCACCAGCAACGCCGAGCCCGGCGCCGACCACGCGATGATCACCGGGACGCGGTAACGCAGGCTCAGACCAATGCCGAGCACGGCGCTGCCGATGGAAATCGCCCAGACCCACGACGACAGCACTTCCCGCGAGAGGTGTGCGGTCTCGGCGGCCTGAAAGATGATCACCAACGGGCCTGCGTAGGAAATCACCGTGGCGATAAATCCGGCGACTGCCGCCGACAGGGAAAAGTCCCGGGCTAACGCTCTCATGAAACGTCGCCAACAGCCCCGTCGGGCGAACCGTGGCGCAGGCCCGACAGCGCTTGTTTAGCACTGCGCCGACTGCTGATGGCGAACACGGTCATGGCAATCGCGGCCACCGCACCGGGCAAAGCAAAGGCCATGAAGTTCAGTTGCAGCGGCAGGCTGATCCCGAGTAACGCACCGCCCAGCAGCGGTCCGACGATGGCACCGTTGCGCCCGATGCCCGAGGCCCAGCCCAAACCGGTGGAGCGAATGGTCATGGAGTAGAACTGCGCGGCGCAGGCGTACAACAGGATCTGCGAGCCGATGGTGGTGGCGCCGGCGATGGCGATCAGCAAGTACAACAGCGGCATCGGGCTGTTGAATCCCAGCAAGGTGATCGACACGGCAGCCACGGCGAAGAACACCGCCAACACCCGCGGCAGGTTGAGTTTGTCTCCCAGCACACCGCCACCGACCGCGCCGAAAATGGCACCGAAGTTGAGCACCAGCAGGAACGACAGACTCGACCCCAGGCTGTAACCGGCGTTGGCCATCAGTTTCGGCAGCCAGGAACTCAAGGCGTAGACCATCAGCAAGCAGCAGAAAAACGCCAGCCACAACATCAGCGTGCGCAGCGCACGACCTTCGCGAAACAGTTGCAACACCGGGGTGCCGGTGCCCTTCACTTCGCTCATATGCAGCTGATCGCTGGTCTGTGCGACGTAAGTCGGGTCAATCCGTTCCAGGATATTGCGCGCCTCTTCATTGCGCCCCTGGCGCAGCATGAAACCCACCGACTCGGGCAGGAAGTACATGATCAACGGCAACAACAGCAACGGCAGCACCGCCACGTAAAACACCGATTGCCAGCCAAAACTCGGGATCAGCACGATACCGAGCCCCGCCGAGAGCATGCCGCCCACCGAATAGCCGCTGAACATGATCGCCACCAGCGTGCTGCGGATTTTCTTCGGCGCATACTCGTTCATCAGCGCCACAACGTTGGGCATCACACCGCCAATGCCCAGGCCAGCAATGAACCGGCAGAGGCCAAACTCGGTGGGGTTGCGGGCAAAACCATTGAGCACGGTAAAACCACTGAACAGCATCACGCAGATCGTGATGGCTTTTTTGCGGCCGATCTTGTCCGACAGCGGGCCGAAGAACAGCGCGCCGAACATCATCCCGAATAGCGCATAACTGCCCAGTGCGCCCGCTTGCAAGGGACTGAGCCCCCACTCTTTCATCAGTATCGGCAGCACCACGCCGTAGATCACCAAATCGTAACCGTCGAAAATGACGATCAGGGCACACCAGAACAGCACCATCCAGTGGAAGCGGTTGAATCGTGCGTTGTCGATAACCTCATGTACGTTGATCTTGCGCATGGCATCTATCTCTTGTTGTTGTTTTTAGAGCGTCGGTAAAGCGGCTTACGTCCGTACAGCCGAGGGTAGAGAGGTCGGGCACGAGGAAATATCCGCTTTGCGCAGATTGCTATCCGTTTTGTGCAATGCCCTGAACCGGGCGCTGAATGAGGATTGTGGCGGGAGGGGCGCGATGAAGATCGGGCAGACTTTGACCCTCTCCGACAAATTGTCTTTTTTGCGATCACATTTGAACGCTAAGCTTGGGCTTATGGATGACTCAGATTATTTACGCCTGCTGACCATCGCGGCCGAGCAAGCCAACGCGTTCCTGTCCAATGCCCGCAAATGGGAGCGTGAGCGTTGGGTCTGTCAGCGCCTGCTGCAAGGCCTGAACATTCCCTATCGCGCCGACGAATTCGCCCCGGCCGGGGAGCCACCGGACGTGCTGTTTCGTGACGCCAGTTTCGAAGTGTTTTTCGTGCTCGATGAAGGCCGACGCCTCAACGACGAATGGCGCGATGAGCTGCAACGCCGGCGCAGCGCGTTTTCCCTGAGTTCGCTGGTGCGCCGCGAGGCCAAGCCCCGGCGCATTCCGGCCAATGAATTCTTGCTGAGGCTGGCGCCGACCTTGCGCAAAAAAGCCCACAACTACAAAGAACGCGGGATGGACCTGGGCGAACTGGACATCATTGCCTTCGCCAGCCTCAAGCGCGAAGTGCTGGACCTCAACAGCCATTTCCCGCCGCCCACCGAATACTTGCGCCAGGGCTGGCGCTCGTTGTCGCTGGTCGGCCCGACCTTCGCCCGTGTGCTGTTCGCGCACCCGGATGCGCCGGACTTCCTGCGCAGCAACCTGGGTCGCAGCATTGTTTTCGACGTCGGGATCAGCCTGTGAGTCCATTGCAAGAGCTAATTGCCGAAGTGCCGCAAACGGGTCGTGTTCGCTGGATCGGCGTGCGGCCGCAGTCACGTTCTCAGATGATCGAACTCGATGCCGTGGAGGCGCGGCTTGAAGCCGGTTTGACCGGTGATCACGCCCGTCCCGGCGTACGCAATGCGCGGCAAGTAACGCTGATGCAATGGGAGCATCTGGCGGTGATCAATTCACTGATGGGCCGCCCGGCGGATCAACCGGTGTCAGCGCATGATTTGCGGCGCAACATCGTCGTCAGCGGCATCAATCTCTTCAGTCTCAAGGGTCGGCGCTTCAGGATTGGCCAGGCGATTTTCGAAACCACCGGCTGGTGCCAACCCTGCGCCCGCCTCGAGAACAACCTAGGCCCCGGGACGTTTCAGGCCGTTCGCGGACATGGCGGAATTACCGCACGGGTGTTACAAAGTGGAATCATTCGCCTGGACGATACGGTGAGCGTCGAGCCTGTACCGGACAGCGGCTATGCTCCGTTCAACGTTCGTTAAATCAGCCTGTAGCTTCTACACATTCAGCAACGTCTACCTGACGAGGCCTTTATGACCAGCCGCCTGAACCCCGACGACCAGAAGCATGTCGAAGAGTATCTGCAACTGTCCCAGCACCAAGTCGAGCGCCGGCCTTTCCGGCCGTGGATGCTCCTGGTGGTGGTGTTGGCAGTGACCATTGGTTTAGGCCTGTTGAGCCGACTTATCAGTTACCTGACGCTATGAGCAGCATCGCGCTCGCTCGGGTAATCGCACCGATTTCTTTTAGCCTTGCGAGATATCCCCATGACTCATCGTATTGTTATCGTTGGCGGCGGCGCCGGCGGTCTGGAGTTGGCTACCCGTCTGGGTAAGACTCTGGGCAAGCGCGGCACGGCCAGTGTGATGCTGGTCGACGCGAACCTGACCCACATCTGGAAACCGCTGTTGCACGAAGTGGCGGCAGGTTCCCTGAACTCGTCCGAAGACGAACTCAACTATGTTGCCCAGGCAAAATGGAACCACTTCGAGTTCCAGCTGGGGCGCATGAGCGGGCTTGATAGCGCACAGAAGAAAATCCAGCTGGCCGCCACCTACGACGAAGCCGGCATTGAACTGGTCCCGGCGCGCGAAGTGGGTTATGACTCGCTGGTGATCGCGGTCGGCAGCACCACCAACGATTTCGGGACTCAGGGCGCGGCGCAACACTGCCTGTTCCTCGACACCCGCAAACAGGCCGAGCGCTTTCACCAGCAATTGCTCAACCACTACCTGCGCGCCCATGCCGGGCAAACCGACAAGGTCGAGCAGATCAGCGTCGCCATCGTCGGTGCCGGTGCGACGGGCGTTGAGCTGGCCGCCGAATTGCACAATGCTGCGCATGAATTGGCCGCCTACGGTCTTGACCGGATCAAACCGGAAAACATGCACATCACGCTGATCGAAGCCGGGCCACGGGTGCTGCCAGCGTTGCCGGAACGTATCGGCGGGCCTGTGCATAAAACCCTGGAGAAACTCGGGGTCAACGTCATGACCAATGCCGCCGTCAGTGAAGTGACGGCCGACAGCCTGATTACCGCCGATGGCAAAGTCATCAACGCCAGCCTGAAAGTCTGGGCGGCCGGGATTCGTGCACCGGGTTTCCTCAAGGACATCGATGGCCTGGAGACAAACCGGATCAATCAGCTGCAAGTGCTGCCGACCCTGCAAACCACCCGCGACGAGAACATCTTCGCCTTCGGTGACTGCGCGGCCTGCCCGCAGCCGGGCACCGATCGCAATGTACCGCCACGCGCCCAGGCTGCGCATCAGCAAGCTTCGTTGCTGGCCAAATCGCTGAAACTGCGGATCGAAGGCAAACCTCTGCCTGCGTACAAATACACCGACTACGGCTCGCTGATCTCGCTGTCGCGTTTTTCGGCTGTGGGTAACTTGATGGGCAACCTCACCGGCAGCGTGATGTTGGAAGGCTGGCTGGCGCGGATGTTTTACGTGTCGCTGTATCGCATGCACCAGATGGCGCTGTATGGCGCGTTTCGTACGGCGATGCTGATGCTGGGCAGCAAGATCGGGCGCGGGACTGAGCCGCGGCTGAAGCTGCACTGATACAAAAACCTGTGGGAGCGAGCTTGCTCGCGATGGCGGCGTGTCAGGCGACATTGATGTCGACTGTACGGACGCTATCGCGAGCAAGCTCGCTCCCACATTTGTTAGCCAGTGCCTTGCAGATCTGTGTCTCACTGTATCTCCCCCCGCAGTTTCACCCCTTCGCTTACAAACTCCCCCCTTACGCGACACAGTAGCGATACACCACGCCCGCTAAATGGCCACACCCGAGCAAGGCACCCCGCCAGCTACGGTTATCGCCGCACTTACGTGGCGTCCTTTATCGAACGGTTGTGTCGTGCAACCCAGGAGTATTGAGATGTCCCGTACCACCAAAAACACTATCGGTTTGCTCGGCGCTGTTTTGGCCGGTGGCATGATGTTGTCCGGGGCTGATTTCGCCTCGCAACCTCTAACTCAGGGCTACCTGCTGGCCTCGGCCGAACAGGTCGTGAAGACTCCTGAAGGTAAATGTGGCGAAGGCAAGTGTGGTGATGCGTCGATGGCAAAAACCGACAAGGATGGCAATGGCAAGGTTTCCCGTGCGGAATTCCTGAAAGTCGCGCCAAAGTCCAATTTCGACTAGATCGACAAGATCGACACCAACCATGACGGCTTCATCGACGAACAGGAGGCTTTCGATAGCGTGAAAGCCAACTACGAAGCCAATGGCAAGAAAATGCCAAAAGGTTTGTTCGAGCACCTGAAAGACCAAGACGGCGCCTAAACGTCCGACAACCAGGCCCCCGCTTCTCCACCGAGAAGCGGGGCTTTTTATCGTCTGGCGGATTTACACCTGGAAGCGTTGCACCATGGTCTGCAAGGAGTTGGCCAGCTGTGAAAGCTCATGGCTGGACGCGCTGGTCTGATCCGCCCCGGCAGCGGAACGCACCGACAAGTCGCGGATGTTCACCAGGTTGCGGTCGACCTCACGTGCCACCTGCGCTTGTTCTTCGGCAGCGCTGGCGATTACCAGATTGCGCTCGTGGATCTGATGAACCGACGCGGTGATGGTCTGCAACGCCTCCCCTGCACGCTCGGCCAGGGCCAATGTGCTGGCTGCACGGATTGAGCTGGCCTGCATGGAGTCCAGCGCCTGAGTTGAGCCGTTGCGCATGCCCTGAACCATCTGCTCGATTTCTTGAGTCGATTGCTGCGTGCGATAGGCCAAAGCGCGAACTTCGTCGGCAACCACCGCGAAACCTCGACCGCTTTCCCCGGCGCGCGCCGCTTCAATGGCTGCGTTAAGGGCCAGCAAGTTGGTTTGCTCGGCAATCGCACGAATTACATCCAGTACCTTGCCAATATCCTGAGACTGGTTGGCCAGGGACTGCACCAGTTCGCCCGTGATCTGCACATCGCCGGCAAGAGCGCCGATGGCCGTGACTGTTTCGCTGACCCGCTCCTGGCCGGCGTGCGCGGACTCACTGGATTGGCGCGTGGCGTCGGAGGTCGACACCGCGTTGCGAGCGACCTCCTCCACGGCGGTGGTCATTTCGGTGACAGCCGTCGCGGCTTGTTCGATCTCATTGTTCTGCTGTTGCAGGTTCTGCGTGCTGTCGAGGGTGACCGCACTCAACTCGTCAGCCGCTGTCGCCAATTGCGCGGCCGAGCCGCTGATACCTTGCAAGGTTTCGCGCAGGTTGCGCTGCATGGTCGCCAACGCCTTGAGCAAGCGACTCACTTCATCGTTGCCATGGGTTTCGATGGGGCGCGTCAGGTCGCCTCGTGCCACGTTTTCCGCGGCATGCAACGCTTCGCTCAACGGTTTGACGATGCTGCGGGTCAGCAGCATGGCCAGGCCGACAGTGGCCAACGCCGCCAATGCGATGAACAGGCTGACGATCATTCGCGATGTTTCGTAATGCGCTGCAGATTTCTGGCTCTCGGCGGCGACTTGTTTGGCGAACAGATCCGCCAGGTCAGTGAGCTGCTTGCCGGAACCATCGACCACGGTTTTCATGTCGATCAGCAGCAGTTTGGTCAATTCGTCGCGGCGCCCTTGTTCGGCCAGGGAGAACGATTGAGCAATGCCGGAACGATAAGCCGCGAAGGTGGTTTTGAACTGGTCATACAAGGCCTTGCCTTCTGCGGTATTGACCAACTTGTCATAAGCCGCAATCTTTTCGCTCAACTCTTTGTCGCGGGTGTCCATTTGGCCGCGGTAGACAGGGATGTTCTTCGGGTCCTGATCCAGGGCCATGCGCAGGGAAATGGTACGGATGCGCAGCATGATTTCGCGGATCTCGTCACCGCCGCGAATGCTCGGCAGCCATTGTTTCTCCACCGCCACCTCGCTGTCGCGAATGCTCGACATCTGCCCCAGGGCGAATATGCCGAGCAAAGCGACCAGTACGGCAATCAGGGCAAACCCCAAGGCTGCCCGAGGAGCGATATTTAACTGACGAAGCACCATAACGAACGCCCTTTTCTTGTAGTGGCTTAGATAAGGGGCGTTGTTTCGGCAGTACCCCGTCGCCTCGTTATCGGCAAGTTGTACGATGACTGAAGTGTTATTTCTCGAAGACAAAAAATCGAAGACAAAAAAAATCCCCGTATCTTTCGATACGAGGATTTTTAATATGGTCGGGGTAAGGGGATTCGAACTCCTGACATCCTGCTCCCAAAGCAGGCGCGCTACCGGACTGCGCTATACCCCGGTAATAAAAAGGCGACCTTTAAAAAGTCGCCTTCTTCGATCAGGGCTTTTGGCCTCTGATCTTAAGATCCGATCCCAGTGTTAACTGGTTTCAAAAATGGTGGGTCGTGTGGGATTCGAACCTACGACCAATTGGTTAAAAGCCAACTGCTCTACCAACTGAGCTAACGACCCAAAAATGGTCGGGGTAAGGGGATTCGAACTCCTGACATCCTGCTCCCAAAGCAGGCGCGCTACCGGACTGCGCTATACCCCGGTTTGAAATTGGCTCCGTGACCAGGACTCGAACCTGGGACCCAATGATTAACAGTCATTTGCTCTACCGACTGAGCTATCACGGAACTACATATTTCAATTTACAACAGTGAAGCTTGCTTCACCTCTTCGACCCGTTCGCATCGCTGCGTTCGTGTGCCTGAGGCGCGCTATTCTACAATCTTAAGCACCTCTGTCAACCCCCTAAATTGCTTTCAAGTTAATGATTTGCAACTTATTTCAGATTCCTGCTTGGGGAGCCGGAACCCTTCAGGGCGACTTACTGCGGGGCGCACTTTACAAGCCTTTTCCTTTCAGTTCAACAGCCTGGAGAAAAAAAGGCCTCGCAATGCGAGGCCTCACAGGTTTTGCTGCCGCCGTGGATCAGACGAAGACGATTTCGTCGTTTTCCACGACACCCTTGGCGGTATCGCCCGGCATGAAACGACCGGACAAAATCAGCTGCGCCAGCGGGTTCTCGATCCAGCGCTGGATGGCTCGTTTGAGCGGCCGTGCGCCGTAAACCGGGTCGTAACCCACCGCGATCAGCTTATCCATGGCCTCAGGACTGAGATCAAGCTTCAGCTCGCGCTCGGTCAGGCGACTGCGCAGACGACCTAACTGGATCTCGGTAATCCCCGCGATCTGATCCCGAGCCAACGGCTCGAAGATCACCACTTCATCGACCCGGTTGATGAACTCCGGCCGGAAGTGTGTGGAAATCGCATCCATCACCGCCGCACGCTGCGCCTCACGATCACCGACCAATTCCTGGATCTGCACCGAGCCCAAGTTGGAGGTCATGACAATCACGGTATTTTTGAAATCCACCGTGCGACCATGACTGTCGGTCAGTCGGCCATCTTCCAGCACTTGCAGCAAAATGTTGAAGACGTCCGGGTGGGCCTTCTCGACCTCGTCCAGGAGGATCACCGAATAAGGCTTGCGACGCACCGCCTCGGTCAGGTAACCGCCCTCTTCATAGCCTACGTAGCCTGGTGGCGCGCCGATCAGACGAGCCACGGAATGTTTCTCCATGAACTCGGACATGTCGATCCGCACCATCGCCTCTTCCGTATCAAAGAGGAACTCGGCCAACGCCTTGCACAGCTCGGTTTTACCGACACCGGTCGGGCCGAGGAACATGAACGAACCGCTCGGGCGATTCGGATCGGACAAACCGGCGCGGGACCGCCGCACGGCGTTGGAAACGGCAATCACCGCTTCGTCCTGGCCGATCACACGTTGGTGCAACAGGCTTTCCATCTTCATCAGCTTGTCGCGCTCGCCCTCGAGCATTTTCGACACCGGAATGCCGGTCCACTTCGAAACGACTTCAGCGATCTCTTCTTCGGTCACCTTGCTACGCAGTAACTGGTTTTCAGTTTTGCCATGCTGGTCGACCATTTGCAGGCTGCGCTCCAGGTCCGGGATGATCCCGTACTGCAACTCGGCCATGCGGTTCAAGTCGCCTTTGCGGCGGGCAGCTTCCAGTTCCTGACGGGACTGTTCGATTTTCTGCTGGATCTGCGCAGAACCCTGAACTTCGGCTTTTTCCGCGTTCCAGATTTCCTCCAGGTCCGAGTACTCGCGTTCGAGGCGGACGATTTCTTCCTGGAGTTTTTCCAGACGTTTTATCGCGGCTTCGTCGCTTTCTTTCTTCAGCGCCTGGGATTCCACCTTCAGCTGAATCAGACGACGCTCCAGACGGTCCAGCACTTCTGGCTTGGAGTCGATCTCCATGCGGATGCGGCTAGCCGCTTCGTCGATCAGGTCGATGGCTTTGTCCGGCAGCTGACGGTCCGTGATGTAGCGATGACTGAGCTTGGCCGCGGCGATGATCGCGCCGTCGGTGATCGCCACTTTGTGGTGAACCTCGTAGCGCTCTTTCAGGCCACGCAGAATCGCGATGGTGTCTTCTTCGCTCGGCTCGTCCACCAGCACTTTCTGGAAGCGCCGTTCGAGGGCTGCGTCCTTCTCTATATATTGGCGGTACTCGTTGAGCGTGGTCGCGCCGACGCAGTGCAGTTCACCACGGGCCAACGCAGGTTTGAGCATGTTTCCCGCGTCCATCGAGCCTTCGCCTTTACCGGCGCCGACCATGGTGTGCAGTTCGTCGATGAACAGAATGATCTGCCCTTCCTGCTTCGACAGTTCGTTGAGCAGGGATTTGAGGCGCTCTTCGAACTCGCCACGGTACTTGGCACCGGCAATCAGCGACCCCATGTCCAGGGACAGCAGGCGTTTGCCTTTCAGTCCATCCGGGACTTCGCCGTTGATGATGCGCTGGGCCAGGCCTTCGGCGATGGCGGTTTTACCCACGCCAGGCTCACCGATCAGCACCGGGTTGTTCTTGGTGCGGCGTTGCAGTACCTGAATGGTCCGGCGAATTTCGTCGTCACGGCCGATCACCGGATCGAGCTTGCCTTCTTCGGCACGCTTGGTCAGGTCGACGGTGTATTTATCCAGCGCCTGGCGCGACTCTTCGTGGTTGGCGTCATTGACGGCCTCACCACCGCGCAGGTTGTTGATCGCGTTTTCCAGGGCTTTCTTGCTAACCCCCTGACCGAGCAACAATTTGCCGAGCTTGCTGTTCTCGTCCATGGCGGCGAGCAACACCAGCTCGCTGGAAATGAACTGGTCGCCTTTCTGCTGGGCCAGACGATCGGCCTGATTCAGCAGGCGCGCCAAATCCTGCGACATGTTGACGTCGCCGGTCGGGTTCTGGATTTTTGGTAGTTGGTCGAGCTCTTTGGTCAGCTCTTTACGCAGGCTGTTAACGTCGAAGCCAACCTGCATCAACAGGGGTTTGATCGAACCACCCTGCTGTTCAAGCATGGCTTGCATCAAGTGCGCCGGTTCAATGCCCGGATGATCGAGGCCGACGGCCAAGGATTGGGCGTCGGACAAGGCTAACTGCAACTTGCTGGTTAAACGGTCTATACGCATGGGTCACCTTCCTTTTGAGCAGGCCGGACCTATAAAACATCCTGAATGAAGAAACCTGCCAGATACCGTTATAGATGCGGTCGATTCTGGGAGTTTCAAGCGTCGCTCAGTTGATGCAGATCAGAGAAGTCTAGCGTTCGAGCCAAATGAGGGAGGCAAACCGACCGGTGCGTGGACTGCGGCGGTAAGAAAAGAAGCGTGGATCGGTCACGGTACAGAAACCGCCACCATAAACAGCGGTGACACCGCGAGCGGCCAGGCGCAAACGCGCCAGCTCGTAGATGTCAGCCATGAATTTTCCAGCATTGGCACTCGGCACAAAGGCTTTGGCGGCTTCGGGGAATTGCTCGACGAAGGTTTCGCGCACTTCAGGGCCGACTTCAAAGGCTTGCGGACCAATGGCCGGACCGAGCCAGACCAACACTTCTTCTGGCGGCACGGCCAGACTGTCGAGGGTTGCTTCCAGCACACCCGCCGCCAACCCGCGCCATCCGGCATGAGTCGCCGCTACGCGAGTACCGGCACGGTCACAGAATAGCGCCGGCAGGCAATCCGCGGTCATCGCCGTGCAGGCAATACCGGGCGTTGCCGTCCAGCTGGCATCGGCAGTGGCCACCAGGCTTGGGTCTGCGTGGGCCACGGCAATGCCGTGAACCTGCTTTAACCAGGCCGGTTGAATCGAGAAATGATCGGTGAGGCGACGGCGGTTTTCGACAACAGCTTCGGGGCTGTCATCGACGTGATCGCCGAGGTTGAGGCTGTCGAACGGCGCCAGACTGACGCCGCCCGCACGGGTGGTCACGCAGGCTTTCACCCCGGCAGGCGCAGGCCAGTCGGGAATCAGCCAGTCACTCATCCGATGAACGCCTCGCGGTCTTGCTTGAGCAGCGTCAGCAACCAGACGAAATCGTCCGGCAGTGGCGATTCCCAGCTCATGCGTTTACCGGTGGTCGGGTGATCCAGCTCCAGGAACCGCGCATGCAGCGCCTGACGCGGGAACGCCTTTAACGATTCGATCATGGTCACACTGGCTGCCGGCGGAATGCGGAAACGACCGCCGTAGGCAGGATCTCCGACCAACGGGAAGTTGATGTGAGCCATATGCACACGAATCTGGTGCGTACGACCGGTTTCCAGCTTCACCCGCACGTGAGTGTGAGAGCGGAAACGCTCGAGCACGCGGTAATGACTGACGGCCTGCTTGCCACCTTCCATCACGGCCATGCGCTGGCGTTGCTGACCGTGACGACCGATCGGCGCGTTGATCTTGCCGCCGGCAGTTACCACACCGATCACGATGCACTCGTAGATCCGGCTTACGCTGCGGCTCTGCAATTGCGTGACAAGCTGTGTCTGCGCCTGAATGGTCTTGGCCACCACCATCAGACCGGTGGTGTCCTTGTCCAGGCGATGCACGATACCGGCGCGGGGCACATTGATGATGTCCGGCACGTGGTGCAACAAGGCGTTGAGCAAGGTGCCATCAGCGTGACCGGCGGCAGGATGCACCACCAGACCCGCGGGTTTGTTGATCACCAGGATGTCGTCGTCTTCATAGACGATATCCAGCTCGATGTCCTGAGCGATCCATTCGCCCTGAGCTTCCTGCTCGGCAGTGAGTTCAAGAATGGCACCACCATGAACGATGTCTCGCGGGCGGATAACCGCCCCATCCACAGTCAGGCGGCCGTCTTTGATCCAGGCGGAAAGGCGCGAGCGCGAGTGCTCAGCGAATAATTGTGCGGCGACTTGATCGAGGCGTTGGCCGCCCAATTCGGACGGCACCTCTGCGCGAAGTTCAATTTTATCGGACATGCTCAGACTAGGCGTCGGCACAGCCTTTGGTTTCGGCTGCGCGCTTGTGGTTAAATACGGCGTCTTTTGCCCCGAGGCTATTCAACGGGGCGCTCATCATAACAGGACGGCCCCGCCCAAGACAGCGGCCGTCATAGGGACGCAAGCCGCCATGCAAGTGAAACACCTGCTGCTGATCGCCATCCTCGCATTGACCGCTGCTTGCTCATCGAAGGAAGTCGTAGACGAAAACCTGAGCGAGGTCGAGCTGTACCAGCAGGCTCAGCACGATCTGGACAACAATAGCTACACCGCCGCCACAGCCAAGCTGAAGGCGCTGGAGTCGCGTTATCCGTTCGGTCGCTACGCCGATCAGGCTCAACTCGAGCTCATCTACGCCAACTACAAGAACACCGAGCCTGAAGCTGCGAAGTCCGCCGCCGAGCGCTTCATTCGCCTGCACCCGCAGCACCCGAACGTGGATTACGCGTATTACCTCAAGGGCCTGACTTCTTTCGACCAGGACGTCGGCCTGTTGTCGCGCTTCCTGCCGTTGGACATGACCAAGCGTGACCCGGGTGCTGCTCGCGACTCCTACAACGAGTTCGCCCAGCTGACCAGCCGCTTCCCCAACAGCCGCTACTCGCCGGACGCCAAGCAGCGCATGATCTACCTGCGCAACCTGCTGGCGGCCTACGAGATTCACGTTGCCGACTACTACCTGACCCGTCAGGCCTATGTCGCCGCCGCGAACCGTGGTCGCTACGTGGTGGAAAACTTCCAGGAAACCCCTTCGGTCGGTGACGGCCTGGCGGTGATGACAGAGGCCTACCAGCGTCTGCACCTGGACGAACTGGCCAACACCAGCCTCGAAACCCTGAAACTCAACTACCCGAACCACCCAAGCCTGGTGGACGGTCAGTTCGTGCCTTCGGTGGCCGAAGCCGACAACCGTTCGTGGTTGAGCAAGGCCACCCTGGGCCTGATCGAATCCCGTCCACCGCTGCCGCCGGGCGAAACCCGCGCCAACCAGGACGTGCAGAAACAGTTCCAGGACGCCAAAGACGCGATTCCGAACGATCTCAAGCCTAAAGACAAAAATGGCGACGTGATCGAAGAAGAGCAACACGAGTCCGAAGCCAATAACAGCGACCGCTCGTGGTTCAGCTACATGACCTTCGGCGTGTTTGACTGACACATCGGGTTGTACAAAAAGGAGCCTTTCGAGGCTCCTTTTTTATGGGCTCGATTATTACGCTGTGCGCTGCTCATGTCCTTGGCTAAACTGGCTCATCACTCGTCAAATAGCAGCTCATCATGCTTCGTTTACTGTTCTGGATCGCCCTGATTGCCGCTGCAGTATGGTTCTGGCGCAAGTTCAAGGGCCAGGCTTCTGTGCCCAAGTCCTCTGCCGAGCTGGAAGCGGCCCCCATGGTCCGCTGCGCCCATTGCGGCGTACACCTGCCACGCGACCGCGCGCTGAGCCTTCAACAACAGTGGTATTGCAGCCAGGCTCATCTTGAGCAAGGCCCGGGCTCCAGTGATCGCTGAGACCTCCAGTCCCGGCAGCAAACAGGCCCAGCGACTGCTGCGCCTCTATCACCTTTACCGTTTGAGCATCGGCATCACCCTGGTGCTGTTGATCTCCAGCAACATGGACAACCAGCTGCTGACGTTCAGCAATGACGACCTGCTGCGCAGTGGCAGCTGGTTTTACCTGGTGCTGAATATCCTGCTGGTGGTATTCCTCGGGAACACCCGGCGCCCGGCTCAACTGTTCAGCCTGGCGCTGACCGACGTCCTGCTGCTGTGCGGTCTGTTCTACGCCGCCGGCGGTGTGGCCAGCGCCATCGGCAACTTGCTGATCGTATCGGTAGCCATCAGTAACACCTTGTTGCGAGGGCGCATCGGCCTGCTGATTGCCGCCGTTGGCGCGCTCGGCATCGTCGGGCTGAGCTTCCTCCTGAGTTTCAACCATCCCGCCACCCCCAACGATTATCTGCAAGTCGGCACGCTCGGCGCTTTGTGTTTTGCTGCGGCATTGCTGGTGCAAGGGCTGATCCGACGTCTGGAGGTCAGCGAAAACCTCGCCGAACAACGGGCCAGCGAAGTCGTCGGCCTCGAAGCGCTCAACGCACTGATCCTGCAACGCATGCGTACCGGCATCCTGGTACTCGACGACAAGCGGCGGGTTCAACTGGCCAACCACAGCGCCTTGAACCTGTTAGGCATGGAAAATCTTGCAGGCCAGCTGATCGACGACTACTTACCCAGCCTGGTCGAACGCCTGCAACTGTGGCTCAACAATCCGACGCTGCGCCCCCAGAGCCTGAAAGTCGCCAGTAGTGGTCTGGAGCTGCAACCGAGCTTCATTGCCCTCGACCAAAGCCCACACCATCAGACCCTGGTCTTTCTCGAAGACCTCGCGCAAATCGCTCAACAAGCCCAGCAATTGAAGCTCGCCGCCCTCGGTCGCCTGACCGCCGGTATCGCCCATGAAATCCGCAATCCACTGGGCGCCGTTAGTCATGCCGCGCAGCTATTGCAAGAATCAGAGGAACTGAACCGCGCGGATCGACGTCTGACACAGATTATTCAAGACCACTCTCAGCGAATGAATCGGGTAATCGAAAACGTCCTGCAACTGTCCCGCCGCCAGCAAACCGTAGCGCAACGGCTTGATCTGAAGCCGTGGCTGGAGCAATACGTCAACGAAACCCGCGAGGGGGCGACCGAGCATCAGCAGATTCATCTGCGCATCGGCTCAGGAGACTTCAAAACCCTGATGGATCCAGACCAACTGACCCAGATTCTCGACAATCTGTTGCGTAACGCCTGGCGCCATAGCGCCTTGAATCACGACGTGGCGCAGGTCTGGCTCGAGTTGTTCGTCGACCCGGACAGCCAGCTGCCGGTCCTCGAGATTCTGGACAACGGCCCCGGTGTGGCACCGGAGCATCATGTTCACCTGTTTGAACCGTTCTTCACCACCAGCACCCAAGGCACGGGACTGGGGCTTTATCTGTCCCGTGAGCTGTGCGAAAGCAACCAGGCCCGCCTAGACTTCAAACCACGCCAAGACGGCGGCTGCTTTCGCATCACCTTTGCTCACGGACGGAAACAAAGTTGAACATGAGCCCACGGCAAAAAGTCCTGATCGTCGACGACGAACCGGATATCCGCGAACTCCTGGAAATCACCCTGGGCCGGATGAAACTCGACACCTTCAGTGCCCGCAACCTCGGCGAAGCTCAGGCCCTGCTGTCGCGAGAGACGTTCGATTTGTGCCTCACCGACATGCGCTTGCCTGACGGCACCGGCCTTGAGCTGGTGCAACACATCCAGCAACGCCACCCAAACGTACCCGTGGCAATGATCACCGCTTATGGCAGCCTGGAAACGGCGATCAACGCCCTCAAGGCCGGCGCCTTCGACTTCCTGACCAAACCGGTGGACCTCACACGCCTGCGGGAACTGGTCAGCAGCGCGCTTCGTTTACCTGCGCCGGGCGGCACCGGCGTCGCCATCGATCGCCGGCTGCTGGGTGATTCACCGCCAATGCGCGCCTTGCGCAAACACATCGACAAACTGGCCCGCAGCCAGGCGCCGGTGTACATCAGCGGCGAATCCGGCAGCGGCAAGGAGTTGGTCGCGCGACTGATCCATGAACAAGGACCGCGCGCCAGCCAACCCTTTATCCCGGTCAATTGCGGGGCGATTCCGTCCGAATTGATGGAGAGCGAATTTTTCGGTCATCGCAAAGGTAGCTTCAGCGGTGCCATCGAAGACAAACCCGGACTGTTCCAGGCGGCCCATGGCGGCACCCTGTTCCTCGACGAAGTGGCTGATTTGCCGCTGGCGATGCAGGTCAAGCTGCTACGGGCGATACAGGAAAAAGCCGTTCGCGGTGTCGGGGAACAGCAGGAAACCGTGGTCGATGTGCGTATTCTTTGCGCCACCCACAAAGACCTCGACGCCGAAGTCGCTGCCGAACGTTTTCGCCAGGATTTGTATTACCGGTTGAACGTGATCGAACTACGGGTGCCGCCCTTGCGCGAACGCCGTGACGACATCGAATCCCTCGCCAGCCACGTGCTCAAACGCTTGGCCATCAACACTGGCCAACCCGCCGCAAAACTCCACCCCCAAGCCCTCGACGCGCTGAAAAGCTATCGCTTCCCCGGCAATGTACGGGAACTGGAGAACATGCTCGAACGGGCGCAAACGCTGTGCGAAAACAAACAAATTGAAGCCAGCGACCTGCGACTGGCCGAAGGCAACTGCAACCCGGAAGGCGGTGTGCCGGACCTGACGCAGATCGACAACCTGGAAGTCTACCTGGAAAACGTCGAACGCAACCTTATCCTCCAGGCACTGGAAGAAACCCGCTGGAACCGCACGGCGGCGGCTCAGCGGTTGAATCTTTCATTCAGGTCGATGCGCTACAGGCTCAAGAAACTGGGGCTCGATTGAGTCTCAGATCCGTCCAGCCGGTGTATACGGCGCCGGATCAATGATCGGCTCACGCCCCAGCATCACATCCGCAAACAACTGACACGACGCCGGCGCCAGCACCAAGCCATTACGGTAATGCCCGCAATTGAGCCAAAGTCCTTCGAACCCTGGCACCCGACCGATGTAGGGAATGCCTTCCGGCGAACCCGGTCGCAACCCGGCCCAGTGCCCTACGACCTCGGCATCCGCCAGCGCTGGAATCATCGCCACCGCCGACGCCTTCAGACTCTCCAGGGCAGATTCGGTCGGCGTCTTGTCGAAGCCTTCATGCTCCAGCGTACTGCCAATCAGAATGTGCCCGTCACGCCGAGGAATCGCATAACGCCCCTTGGCCAGAACCATGCTCGGCAGGAAATCCGCTGCGCATTTGTAGAGAATCATCTGCCCTTTCACCGGCTCGACCGGCAAGTCCAGGCCCAGGCTTTTGAGTAAATCACCGCTCCAGGCGCCCGCAGTCAGAACCACCTGATCGCCATGAATCGCTCCCGCCGAGGTCTGCACCCCGACCACAGTAGCGCCTTCACGGATAAACCCGCTGACTTCACACTGCTCATGAATCGTCACGTTCGGCAGCGCCAGCAACGCAGCCTTGAGGGACTTCACCAGCCGCGGATTACGCACATTGGCCACATCGGCCATGTAGATCGCCCGAGAAAAACCGCTCCCCAACACCGGCACCGCGTCGTGAGCCGACGAGATATCCACAGCCCGCAACGGACGGTTTTCCCGCTCGGCCCAGACCAGCGCCTCGGCCTCATCATCCAGGTCCAGCCAGTACAACCCGGTGGTATGCACCTCAGGATCGACACCGGTGGCTGCAAACAGTCGCTCACCCAGCTGTGGATAAAAATCCTGGGACCAATGCGCCAACGCGGTGACCGCCGGGCTGTAGCGCCACGGGTAGAGTGGCGAAACGATACCGCCACCCGCCCAGGAAGACTCCTGACCGACGTTCGAGCGGTCCAGCAGCACAACACTTTGCACTTCTGACGCGAGATTGAACGCTGTCAGCAGGCCAATCACGCCGCCACCGACAATCACCACTTGCTGTTGCCTGGTCATGTTCTGATCCAACCGTTAAATAGACAGAAGGCGCAAAAGGCGCCTGCAAAAGGAACTCAGCGGCCCCAGCAATCCTTGGTCGTGGCCGTCGCGTTGTCCATGCTTCTGACGCCAGTGTTGGTGATGGTGAAATCACCGCACTTGTCGGTCTCCATAGCTTTGCCAGCCTTACGAACTGCCGTCAGCAGGAAGGTCTGATCAGTCAGGGTCTGGGTAATGGTGTAAAAGTCATTGCCAGCACTCAGGCCTGCAACGCCGGTGTAGACATTGCTCTTCGAATAGAAACGCTCGAGGATCTGTGCCTGCTCGGAGAGCAGCCCGGCCACCTCCGTTCGACGGCCTTTTTTCACGTACTCGGTGAGGCTCGGGTAGCCAATGGTGATGACGATCCCGATGATCGCAATCACGATCATGATTTCGATCAGGGTAAAACCTCGGTTGGATCTGCGCATGCCTCAACTCTCACTTACTGTATTTGTCGCCACATGATGCGACGGCTGCCGCCGCTGCCGGGCTTTTCCACCAGGGAGCTGATGCCACCGCTGGAGTCGTTCACAATCTTGCGGGACGCATTGTTGACGATCGCGTTCAGTGTCGGAATACCACCGGTGAAAATCACCCCGCTGGATATCGAATCCTTGCTGTCGACCAGCCCATCGCCATTGCTGTCGAGCACTGCGTAATTGAGCATCTTACCGCTGAATGCATCCAGTTCGACCAGTTTGCCGGTACCGAAACTGGCGCAAGGATCGGTGGTGTCCACGCTGGCCGTGGTGAACACGATCCGGCCGGCCACCAGACTGGCCTGATTGATCACCCGCTCACCGGTTAGCACGTTGTTGTACACCAGCGGCAGGTACCAGCCTTTTTTCGCCGGATAGGTCACGTCGTTCTGGCTGGTGGTGATGAATTGCCCACTGCTACCGGAGAACACACCGGTCACCGTCTGAGCCTGCAAACTGGACGTTGTGATTTGCCCGGAGCCACCTTCCGCATCCCACACGGCATAGAACGCTTGAAGGTCTTTGTTGATCTTGTCGGCAGTCTCATTGAATTTACCGGTGCCGAAAAACACTTCCTTCCCTCCCAACGAATTGTCCGCCAGCAATGGTTGCGCGGTAATCGGCTGGGTGACGCCACCTGCGGTGGTAAACAGCGGTTTGCGGGAAAATGCCAGATCCCACGACTCCGGGGCCGTGGCACTCAAATCAAACTTCCACAGCCTCCCCTTCAAGTCGCCGCCATAAGCGGCCTGCACCACATTCTGCGAGTTGACCCTGAGCTTCACCGACGACAGGCCGTTGGTCGTCTCGGCGCCGTCGACCACTATCTTCTTAATCAGCGTGCCGTCGCGAATGTCGACCACGTACAACGCTGCCACACCTGAGTTGCTGCCATAACCGTTGGAGATGAATGCCGCCCATCGACCGTCGGACAAGCGTGCCACTTCCGGTCGTGCGTAGGCATAACCCAGATCATTGAAAACGTTCGCCGTATTTGCTGTGGCCGGTGCGCTGATCTCCCACAACGCCTTCGTTACGTTACCGGCCGATGCGTCGAACAGTTGCAGCGCATAGAAGGTCCGACCTCCCGCCCCTGTCCCGCCCAACGCAAGGGTTTTCCAGGCACTGTTGAGCTGGGCATCGAACACACCCACCTGGCCGTCCACCAGAAACTTGTGGCTCACCCCGTTTATGTAAGCGGGGTCGGCGATGTAGCGCAGCGACGACAACACACTGGACGGCATAAAAGCGTAACGCCGTGTGCCATTGGATGTGTTGATGACGTTTACAAAGCCGTCGTTGGCGTTCACCACGAGGCTGGGGTTCATGCTTGCCGCTTTGGTTGCCAGATACGTGCTGTAAGTGGTGTCACCTGACAGATCGGACGCGGTTTTATCCGTGGGCGATGCCAGGGCCAACGGCGAATTGATGATGTCGCCAAGCAGCACACTGCGCACTTTCAGGCCGGCCTTGTTGGTGCCCTTGCTCCACTCCACCAGATCGCTGCCGGTGATGCCGGTGGGCAAACCCTGGTTAAGGGAAGTTTGCTGGACAGGGGAAAAACTGGCGTAGGCCAGCGTCACGGCCGCATTGGTCAGTGTGTTCCAGGATTGATAGGTCGACGCCGTGGCACCGGGCACGATGGCGGTATCGGTTGTCCACAACACCGAGGCGGTGTTGACCGTTCCAGCGGAGGTAAATCCGTAGGACTTGATCGTGCCGCGCCAATCCTTAGGATCGTAACTGGTCTGAAAGTAACTCGAACCGCTGGCCAGGGTAGTCCCGCTGGTGACGCCACTGCCACCGGAGCCGGCCTTGGAGGTGATGTCGCTCAGGGCCGAAGACAGTGCGCTGTTGAGCCCGGCGCCTTCAGTCGCCTGGTAGTACTTGCCGTGCCCGTAGGTCGCGGCGTCCGCCAGCATTTGGTTTGCTGCGGTAAAACCTACGGTGTAGGTATTCATGTTCTGCCTGGGAAAATCCAGGGCGTCCCAGCTTTTGCCCGCGGCATCGGTCCCCGTGGCGCGCATGTCGATGTCGAAGGCGAACTTCGCGATGTCATCCAGATACAGGGTATCGCCATCGTCGTCACCGCCAAGCGGGTTCTCGCCATCGTTGTTGATACCGTCCCAATTGGGAAGCCTGGGACCGCCCTGGGCAATAGCTTGTGGATCGTTAGTCGGAAAGGTCCGGTCATAGGTTGGAAGGCCATCGGTAATCACCACCCCATAGTTTTTCTGGCAACGATACTGGATCGGACTGGTGTAGGTGGTGGGCTTCGAGTTGTTGTACGGCGCCATGCCACGGAAATAGCGGGTGATCTCGTAATAGGCTTCAGCCAGTGGCGTATTGGCCTCCGCGCTCAGTTCGTCGATTCCGGCGATCAATGCGTTGTAGTTGGTATCAGCCTGAGCCTGAGTCACGGTGCCGCTTAGAGCCGACAAATCACTGACCGAGCGGGCGATGTAACCGCCGTCATTCTTATGGTTTCCGACAGCCAGGTTGAACGTCGCAAGGCCTATACGCAGCGAGCGATTACTGGCCACCAATGCCTTGGAAACGTTGCGCGCCACATTCATCCGGTAATCATTAGGGATCGAGCCATCGGTGAAATCCCGGTCGGAATTGTTGGCCAGGCTTATCAGATACGACAAGTATTTCGCCGAATAGCGAGTGTCCTCACCCCCTACCGGATCGGGAAGCTTCAGACAGAGTGAATCCAGACCGAGGAAACTGTTGTTATAAAAACCGTACCATCCTTTCGAACAGGTTCCCCGAGTCAAACTCGACAAGGAAATATTGCTATCGCTCATGTCAAGTTCCCGCCCTTTCAAGCACGAACCATTCGAGAGGCAAATAGTCACCGGAGTGCCCGCGATTGTCGGGTCGAAGCCTGCCGCCCAGATAATGCTGTTCATACTCCCCGAATCGTCGATCAACAACATCACATTCGGCGCGACGGCTGCAGCGCTCAATAGCGGAGAATCCGACGGCGTGAAGGCATACGCCGGCGCTGAGAGATAAAACCCCGATATCACGCCGCAAACCAGGCGCCACAGCCGTTCAGTACTTCGCATAGATACTCTCCACCACACTGCGCGAATTGCCCGCGATGCCCACGGCGGTCACCCGGTACAGCGTTGTCGAGGTATTGCTCGGAACATTCACGGCGGTCAGGGTGGTGCCGATGTTCTGCACCCCGTAAAAACCGCTGCCGGAGGCGATCCAGGTCACCCCCGAGGTGGAATTGAAGCCGGCGCCGGTGATTGTCGACGACTCGGCCGGTGGCGCGCATTGGGTAGTACCGCTGCAGACCGGCAACGAAAAAGTATCCAGTTGCACCGCGCTTTCACCCACGCGCAACGCCGATTCAGCGCCCTGGAACGACTGATTGCGCAAGGTCACACTGGCAGCCATTTTTTCCTGCAGGGTGGCGTTTTGCATCGATGAAAGGCCGATCAGTGTCAGCAACAGAAGAAACACCAGGCTGACCAGCAGCGCCATGCCACGCTGGGCGTGAGGGGTCACGGGAGAAATACTCATCGGCCCTCCCCTCATGGCAATCGGTTGCGCAGCGCGGCAACCACGTTGAAGGTTTGATTGCCTACCCGGTTGTTCGGGTCGGTGAGGGTCAACGTCAGGCGAACACTACGGATGCGCGCCGGATCAGAGGGGTTGCTGCTGTAACTGGAGGCGGCCACATCAGTGGCGGAACTGGCGAGGCCGAAGCTCACGTTGAAGGCACTGACGTTGTTCACCAGCACCGCCTGAGCCGGCGTGCCGGTGCCGACACCCATCAGCAGTTGATTGTTGCTGAAGCTGTAGATCAAGCGCCGGATCGGAAACGCCAGCTCGCCCGACGCTGGAACACGGACGCCGGTGTAGGCCGTTGCGTTGTTCCGACAATCGGAAACCACCGTCCAGGTCGGTACCCCGCCACCGCCGCCGACATCCGCAGTGACCAAAGTCAGTTTGAGGTTGGCGTTGTCCCAACTGATCGGCATTGTCTGGCTGGCTTTGAAGTCACCCGCCGAGCTTGAGTCGGTGACCGCCCCCAGACATCCGAACATGCCGACCATGCGAATTTCCTGAATCATCTTGCTCAGCACGAACCGCGCATCTTCCTGCATCGCGGCAGCGGCGTTCTGGCTGACATAGGTGTTCTTGGCTGCGATGAAAATCTGTGCCACGCCCAGGACCACGACCAAACTCAATGCCAGGGCGATCAGTAACTCGATCAGGCCGAAACCTCTGCTGGACCGGTTCATGGCGTCGACACCGGATCGACGGTGGCGCGACTGGTCAGGACGAAACTACGGCGTGAATTGGCAGTGTTGGCGGCCCGCGAGTCATCCCAGGTGATGGTGATGGTGTACACCCGCTGATTGAGCGTAACGCTACCGGTGGCAGTGGCACCGCCAAAATTAACGATGTTGGTGGTGAAGTCGTAGAGGTCCTGATCCCGGGCGACGCTCAGGTTGCCCGAGGTCGGAGGCGCGACGGTGTAGTCGGCACCAGAGTTGGCGCGAATGCGGTCCATCATGTCGTAGGCGATAAAACTCGCCTGGCTGGTCATCCGCGCGCTGTCAGTGTACTTCAGCGCATTGAGCTGAATCGCTGCCGCCCCCAACAGCCCCACGCTCAGAATCAACAACGCAACCAAGACTTCGATCAGCGTCATGCCCTCCTGTGCACGTTTGCTCCATCCCCTCATCCGCAGCTTCCACCCAATAGAATTCGTCCGTTCAAACACACATTCAGCGTTCTGTTTTGCGCTCCCTGTACGTAGTTGATCACCACCGCCGTGGACGGTGCCGACAACCCGCCAAGGTTATTGAAATCGATGGTGGTCACTCCTGAGGTTAGCGTCAGAGTAGCCCCGCTGCTCATCGCTGGAACAACCCGCAATACATTGGCCAATTTGCCAGTACCGTCATAAACCGAGAGCTCCCCGGTCCAGACGCCTCCCTCCGTCGTCGGGCGAAGCCGGGTGGTGATGCCCCGGTCGATCGCCTCAAGTCGGGCGAAATTCAAACCACGTTGCAGATCACCGATTTCGGTGTCGGCCTTGGTGATTTGCACCGAACGGGTAAACGCCGGTACGGCCAGCGTGATCAGGATCAGAAGCACCGCGAGCGCGATCAGCAACTCGATCAGCGTGAAACCTTTTGTACGATGATCCATCGGTGCCCTCCGTTGCCGTCGGCTATACCTGCTTCTACACGCTAGAACATTCGACCGGCACGTGTTCGGTTGTTTTGCCATTACTCGCGCAGGGATCGCGCGGGCCGCAGCACTCCAGGGAGGGAGATGACATGCATCAGCGAGGTTTCAGCCTGATCGAACTGCTCATGGGACTGACAATTGTCGGGATTGTTCTGCTATTGGTCAGTCCGGCGTTTGCAGCACTGACTGAATCGAACCATCGCGAGCAGGTGGCAGAGTCGCTTATCAGCGGTATACGCAACGCCAGAACCGTTGCCATCACATGCAATCAGAGCGTCGTGATTCACGCCATCAACGGCGACTGGAGTCAGGGCTGGCGGATCATTCTGGATATCAGTGGTAAAGGGGCGGAGGACAACAGCAATCCGCTGCTGGTTGAGCGCGCGAGTGGCACTCGAGTACCGATTGTCGGCAATTGGCCGGTCAGGCGATACATACGTTTCAACAGTATTGGCGAGCCACAGATGCCCGGACGGGCCTTTCAAGCGGGGACACTTCACATTTGCGCAGCTCGCGAACCGGTCACTCAGCTCCAGGTGGTGCTGGCCGCGACCGGCCGCGTCAGCCTGCGCAGCCATAAGGCTGAGCAGGCGCTGTGCCCAGGGGGCAAAAGCGTTAAAGCAGGGAGCGGACGCGCAACTCTTTAGGCATGGAGAAGGTGATGTTCTCCTCGCGACCGGCCAGTTCATCGGCGCCGGTAGCGCCCCACGCCTGCAATTGCTGGATCACGCCACGCACCAGGACTTCCGGTGCGGAGGCGCCAGCGGTGATGCCGATTCGCTCGACACCGTCGAACCAGCTCTTTTGCAGGTCTTCGGCGCCGTCGATCAGGTAGGCAGGGGTGGCCATGCGCTCGGCCAGTTCACGCAAGCGATTGGAGTTGGAGCTGTTCGGGCTGCCGACCACCAAGACCACGTCGCATTCGTCGGCCAGTTGCTTGACCGCATCCTGACGGTTTTGCGTGGCGTAGCAGATGTCGTCCTTGCGCGGGCCACCGATCGCCGGGAAGCGCGTACGCAGGGCGTCGATGACGCGGCTGGTATCGTCCATGGACAGGGTGGTCTGGGTCACGAACGCCAGTTTTTCAGGGTTGTTCACCTGCAAGGCGGCGACGTCTTTCTCGTCTTCGACCAGATAGATCGCGCCACCATTGCTGCCATCGTACTGGCCCATGGTGCCTTCGACTTCCGGATGACCGGCGTGGCCGATGAGGATGCATTCACGGCCGTCGCGGCTGTAGCGTGCAACTTCGATGTGTACCTTGGTCACCAGGGGACAGGTAGCGTCGAACACCTTCAGGCCACGACCGGCGGCTTCGGTGCGCACGGCCTGGGAAACACCGTGGGCACTGAAGATCACGATGACGTCGTCCGGCACCTGATCCAGTTCTTCGACGAAAATCGCCCCGCGAGCACGCAGGTCTTCGACGACGAATTTGTTGTGGACCACTTCGTGGCGCACGTAGATCGGCGGCCCGAAGACTTCCAGGGCGCGGTTGACGATTTCGATCGCCCGGTCCACTCCGGCGCAGAAGCCACGGGGGTTGGCGAGTTTGATTTGCATGCTGTGCCTCGTGTCTTGCGCGCAGAAAGAATGCTGACCCCGCCCGACCAGAGTCGGGCGAAGGTTTTACAGCGCTATGACGTTGATGATCTCGACGTCAAAGGTCAATGTCTTGCCGGCCAACGGGTGGTTGAAGTCGATGGTCACTTGCTCGTCATCGAATGTCTTCACCACGCCGGGCAACTCAGTATTGGCCGCATCGTTGAAGATCACCAGCAAGCCAGGCGACAGCTCCATGTCCTTGAACTGCGAGCGCGGGATGATCTGTACGTTCTGCGGGTTGGGTTGGCCAAAGGCGTTTTCCGGCTGAATCGTCAGCGTACGCTTGTCGCCAGCCTTGAAGCCGAACAGCGCTGCTTCGAACCCTGGCAACAGGTTGCCATCACCGACCTTGAAGGTCGCCGGGGCTTTTTCGAACGTGCTGTCGACGGTGTCGCCGTTCTCCAGGCGTAGTGCAAAGTGCAAAGTGACTTCCGTGTTCTGGCGGATTCGTTGCTCAGCCAATACCTGTTCAGTCATGAACGGCTTCTCCGGTTTTTTTGCTTTTGAACATGTCCAGCGCAAGCATTACGGCACCGACAGTGATTGCACTGTCGGCAAAGTTGAACGCCGGGAAATACCAGCGGTTCTGCCAATGCACCAGAATGAAATCGATCACATGGCCCAGGGCAATGCGGTCATACAGATTGCCGAGCGCGCCACCCAGCACCAGCGCCAAAGCGACGGCCAGCCAGGTTTCGTTGCGCCCCAGACGCTTGAGCCACACTACCAGCACCGCACTGACCACGACCGCGATCAGGGCGAACAGCCAGCGCTGCCAGCCGGAGCTGTCGGCCAGGAAGCTGAACGCTGCGCCCGTGTTGTAGGCCAGGGTCCAGCTGAACAAATCGGGGATCACCACGATTTGCTGATACATCTCGAGCTTGCCTTCGAAGTAAAACTTGCTGGCCTGGTCAATGACCAGGACCAGCAAACTCAACCAGAGCCAGCTCAGCCGTCCGAAACGGCTAGCCGCATTAGGCATAGTGACGAACCTCGCCAGCGCCGCTGATATTGTCGACGCAACGACCGCAGATTTCCGGATGCTCCGGGTTCACACCGACGTCTTCACGGCAGTGCCAGCAACGGGCGCACTTGGCGTGGCTCGACTTGACCACTTGCAGTTTCAAACCGCTGACTTCGGTGACCACGGCATCGGCCGGCGCCTGAACGAACGGTGCAACGGTAGCGGTCGAGGTGATCAGTACGAAGCGCAGTTCGTTGCTCAGCTTGGCCAGGTCGGCGCTCAGCGCTTCTTCGGCGAACAGCGTCACTTCGGCTTGCAGGTTGCCACCGACGGCCTTGGCCGCGCGCTGGATTTCCATTTCCTTGTTGACCGCGACCTTCACCGCCATGATCCGCTCCCAGTAGGCGCGGTCCAGCTCGACGCCTTCCGGCAGTTCGGTCAGGCCTTCGTACCAGGTGTTGAGCATCACCGATTCGTTACGCTCGCCCGGCAAGTATTCCCACAGTTCGTCGGCGGTGAATGCCAGGATCGGCGCGATCCAGCGCACCAGCGCTTCGGAGATGTGGTACAGCGCGGTCTGCGCCGAACGGCGCGCCTTGCTGTTGGCGCCAGTGGTGTACTGACGGTCCTTGATGATGTCGAGGTAAAAACCGCCCAGTTCCTGCACGCAGAAGTTGTGGATTTTGGAGTAGACGTTCCAGAAGCGGTATTCACTGTAGTGCTCTTGCAGCTCGCGTTGCAGCAGCAGGGTGCGGTCCACGGCCCAACGGTCCAGCGCCAGCATTTCTTCGGCCGGCAGGATGTCGGTGGCCGGGTTGAAGCCGGTCAGGTTGGAGAGCAGGAAGCGTGCGGTGTTACGGATACGCCGGTAAGCGTCCGCACTGCGCTGCAGGATCTGCTCGGAAACCGCCATTTCACCCGAGTAATCGGTGGAAGCAACCCACAGACGCATGATGTCGGCGCCCAGGGTATCGTTGACCTTTTGCGGCGCGATCACGTTGCCCAGGGACTTGGACATCTTGCGACCGGACTCATCGACGGTGAAGCCGTGAGTCAGCAGCTCGCGGTATGGCGCGTGGTTGTCGATGGCGCAACCGGTCAGCAACGACGAGTGGAACCAGCCACGGTGTTGGTCCGAACCTTCCAGGTACAGGTCGGCACGTGGACCGGTTTCGTGGCCCATCGGGTGCGAACCGCGCAGAACGTGCCAGTGCGTGGTGCCCGAATCGAACCAGACATCGAGGGTGTCGCTGATCTTGTCGTATTGCGGCGCTTCGTCACCGAGCAACTCGGCGGCGTCCATCTTGAACCAGGCTTCGATGCCTTCGACTTCGACGCGCTTGGCGACTTCTTCCATCAGCTCGGCGGTGCGTGGGTGCAGCTCGCCGCTTTCCTTGTTCAGGAAGAACGGGATCGGCACGCCCCAGTTACGCTGACGGGAGATGCACCAGTCCGGACGGTTGGCGATCATCGAGTGCAGGCGCGCCTGGCCCCAGGCCGGAACGAACTTGGTCTCCTCGATGGCTTTGATCGCGCGCTTGCGCAGGGTGTCGCCGGTCACAGGTTCTTTGTCCATGCCGATGAACCACTGCGCGGTGGCGCGGTAGATCAGCGGGGTCTTGTGACGCCAGCAGTGCATGTAGCTGTGTTCGATGATGCTGGTGTGCAGCAGCGCACCCACCTCGGTCAACTTGTCGACGATAGCCGGGTTGGCTTTCCAGATGAACTGGCCGCCGAAGAACTCCAGCGACGGTACGTAAACGCCGTTGCTTTGTACGGGATTGATGATGTCGTCGTTGACCATGCCGTATTTCTTGCAGGTCACGAAGTCGTCCACGCCGTAGGCTGGCGAGGAGTGAACCACACCGGTGCCAGCGCCCAGTTCGACGTAGTCGGCCAGGTAAACCGGCGACAGACGATCGTAGAACGGGTGACGGAAGTTGATCAGTTCCAGTTCTTTACCGGTGGTGGTCGCGATGACCGAACCTTCCAGGCTGTAACGCGCCAGGCACGACTCGACCAGCTCTTCAGCCAGCACCAGCAGTTTGTCGCCGACGTCGACCAGGGCGTAGTTGAATTCCGGGTGAACGTTCAACGCCTGGTTGGCCGGGATGGTCCACGGGGTGGTGGTCCAGATCACGATCGAAGCGGGTTTGCCCAGCGACGGCAGACCGAAAGCGGCAGCCAACTTGGCTTCGTCGGCAATCGGGAACGCCACGTCGATGGTCGAGGACTTTTTGTTCTCGTACTCGACTTCTGCTTCAGCCAAAGCCGAACCGCAGTCGAAGCACCAGTTCACAGGCTTGAGGCCCTTGAACACGAAACCGCCCTTGACGATTTCGGCCAAGGCGCGGATTTCACCGGCCTCGTTTTTGAAATCCATGGTCTTGTACGGGTTGGCAAAATCGCCCAACACGCCCAGACGGATGAATTCGGACTTCTGGCCTTCGATCTGCTCGGTGGCGTAGGCACGGCACAGTTCGCGGGTCTTGTCCGCACCCAGGTTCTTGCCGTGGGTCACTTCGACTTTGTGCTCGATCGGCAGACCGTGGCAGTCCCAGCCCGGAACATAAGGCGCATCGAAACCCGACAGGGTTTTCGAGCGGATGATCATGTCCTTGAGAATCTTGTTCAGCGCATGACCGATGTGAATCGTGCCGTTGGCGTACGGAGGACCGTCGTGAAGTACGAACTTCGGACGATCCTTGCCAATTTCGCGCAACTTACCGTACAGGCCAATGCTGTCCCAGCGCTGCAGAATCTGCGGTTCGCGCTGAGGCAGGCCGGCCTTCATTGGGAAGGCGGTGTCCGGAAGGTTTAGCGTGGCTTTATAGTCGGTCATTTAAGGCTCTTCATTAGCGATTGGCGCTAGGTGCGACAGGGCACGGGCGGCGGCAACATCCGCATTGATCGCCGTCTTAAGCGCCTCCAGAGAGGCGAAACGCTGCTCTTCACGCAGCTTGTGGTGGAAAACCACCGTCAAACGCCGGTCATACAGATCGCCGGCAAAATCTAAAAGATGCACTTCGAGGTGGGCTTTGCCATCCCCTTGGACCGTTGGCCGCACGCCGATATTGGCGACGCCTGGCCAGGTCTTGCCGTCGATGTCCACGTTGACCAGGTAAACCCCGGTCAGCGGCACGCGACGACGCTTGAGTTGTATGTTGGCCGTAGGCGTACCCAATTGGCGCGCCAGCTTCTGGCCATGCAGGACCCGCCCGGCAATCCGGAACGGACGACCGAGCAGTCGCTCGGCCAGGGCAAAATCGGCAGCGGCCAGGGCATTGCGGACCTGGGTGCTGCTGACGCGAATACCGTCCAGTTCCACGGTCTGCGCCGCTTCCACGGTAAAACCCTGAAGGACGCCAGCCTGTTGCAGGAAATCGAAATCCCCTACCCGGTCACAGCCGAAACGGAAGTCGTCACCGACCTCCAGATGCTGAACCCCGAGGCCGTCCACCAGAATGGTGTCGACGAATTCGCTGGCGCTGAGCTTGCTCAGGCGCTGGTTGAAGGCCAGACACAGGACCCGGTCGACACCTTCCTCAGCCAGCAGCTGCAGTTTGTCCCGTAGCCGGGCCAGACGGGCCGGTGCCGTGTCAGGGGCGAAGAATTCTCGCGGCTGCGGCTCAAATATCACCACGCAGCTGGGCACGCCCAACTCGAGCGCACGCTCACGGAGCCTCGCCAGGATAGCCTGGTGGCCACGGTGAACACCGTCAAAGTTGCCAATAGTGGCGACACAGCCCCGATGCTGGGGGCGCAGGTTGTGGAGGCCTCGAACCAGCTGCATAACGCGCTTCTTGCTCATAAAGTGGTCGATTATAACCACACCCGGCGGCCGACGACAGGCAACACCGTAACCCAAAGTGATCGAGCCGACAAAACTGCCGGCTCGCCCGTGTTTATTGAGGTCGCGACCTCAGCTCAGCGCTTTGCGATTGAAGTCGCGCAAACGGAAGCCCATCAACAGCAACATGCCGAAATAAGCCACCACTCCGGCAACGACCAATGCGCCCAGACGCAGAAACCGCTCCAGCATATGCCCTTGATCCCAGGCTGGCATGAAATGCATTCCGACCAGTAACACAGCAGACATCACCAACACTGCAATCACTAGCTTGAAACCGAACTTCGCCCAACCCGGTTGTGGCTCATACATCTGCTGCTTGCGCAGCTGATAGAACAGCAGACCGGCGTTAATGCACGCGCCGATGCTGATGGCCAGCGCCAGACCGGCGTGGGCCAACGGGCCGATCAACACCAGGTTGAACAACTGCGTAACGATCAGGGTGAAAATCGCGATTTTTACCGGCGTGCGGATGTTTTGTTGCGCATAAAAGCCCGGCGCCAGCACTTTAATCACGATAATCCCGAGCAAACCGACCGAATAAGCGATCAGCGCCCGTTGGGTCATGGAGGCGTCAAACGCGCTGAACTGGCCGTACTGGAATAAGGAAACCGTCAGCGGCTCGGCGAGAATCCCCAGTGCCAGGGAGCACGGCAACACCAGCATGAAGCACAGGCGCAGGCCCCAATCGAGGATCCGGGAATATTCCTGGCGATCCTTGCTGGCGTAGGTCTTGGCCAGGGTCGGCAAAAGAATCGTGCCCAGCGCCACGCCCAGCACACCGGACGGTAATTCCATCAAACGGTCGGCGTAGTACATCCATGACACGGATCCGGCGACCAGGAACGAGGCGAAAATGGTATTGATGATCAGCGAAATCTGGCTCACGGACACGCCGAGAATCGCTGGAAGCATTTGCTTCATGACCCGCCAGACGCCGCTGTCACGCAGGTTCAGTCGTGGCAACACCAGTAGGCCGATCTTCTTCAGGTGCGGCAACTGATAGAGCAATTGCGCCAAGCCGCCCACCAGTACTGCCCAGCCCAACGCCATGACCGGCGGATCGAAATACGGCGTCAGAAACAACGAAAAGATGATCATGCTGACATTGAGCAGGGTCGGCACGAAGGCCGGCACCGAGAAACGGTTATAGGTATTGAGGATCGCCCCGGCCAATGAAGACAGGGAGATCAGCAATATATAAGGAAAGGTCACGCGCAACAGGCGGGCCGTCAGCTCGAATTTTTCCGGCGTATCGGTGAAACCCGGCGCAGTCACCCAGATGACCCACGGCGCGGCGATCATGCCCAAAGCGGTGACCAACGCCAGCACCAGCGTCAGCAGGCCCGAGACGTAGGCAATGAAGGTTCGCGTCGCCTCCTCGCCCTTCTGGCTTTTATATTCAGCAAGAATCGGCACAAATGCCTGGGAAAATGCCCCCTCGGCGAAGATACGCCGCAGCAAATTGGGCAGTTTGAAGGCGATAAAGAAGGCGTCAGTCGCCATCCCGGCGCCAAATGTGCGCGCAATGAGAGTGTCACGAACGAACCCCAGAATCCGGGAAAGCATCGTGATAGAGCTGACGGCGGCCAACGATTTGAGCAGATTCATTGAAAGAGTTTGTGCCTGTCGATAAACAGCAGGCGAACAAAGCGCCTACTTATGCGATACTCCGCGCCGCAGCAGCACAGAGCCAAAGCTCGCGAGTTTACAGGTCAAGCGCCGGAAATAAATATCCCGCCTCTTTATACCTACCACTTAGCGGAACGTCTCAACCGCCCTTGACAAGACATCAACTCATCGGCATGATTCGCGGCCTATTTTGTTTGCTATTTCCTAAAAAGTCTTTCGAGGAGCTCGACGGTGGCCAACACACCTTCCGCCAAAAAACGTGCAAAACAGGCTGAGAAGCGTCGCAGCCACAACGCCAGCCTGCGTTCCATGGTTCGTACCTACATCAAGAATGTAGTTAAGGCCATCGACGCAAAAGACGCTGAAAAAGCTCAAGCTGCTTACGTTCTGGCTGTGCCAGTTATCGACCGTATGGCCGATAAAGGCATCATCCACAAGAACAAGGCTGCTCGTCATAAGAGCCGCCTGAACGGTCACGTCAAGGCTCTGAACCTTGCTGTTGCCGCATAAGCGATAAGCTTGTTAAAAAACCGACCCCAGGGTCGGTTTTTTATTGCCTGCGATTTAGTAAACCCAGCGCAAAAAAAATGGGAAGGGGCAGCCCCTTCCCATACTTTTGATCTTCTTTAGCTTACTGAGCCTGCGCCCATGGCAAAATCGGAATCGCCGTCACCGCATTCTGCGGACTACCTTCGATCACACGATCGCTATAGACCAGGTACACCAGCGTATTGCGCTTCTTGTCGAGGAATCGCACTACTTGCATGGTCTTGAACACCAGCGACGTGCGCTCCTTGAACACCTCGTCACCATCCTTCAACTCGCCTTTGAAGCTGATCGGCCCGACCTGACGACAAGCGATAGACGCTTCCGCGCGATCTTCAGCCAACCCCAAACCACCCTTCACGCCACCCGTCTTGGCTCGCGAGAGGTAGCAGGTCACGCCCTCAACCTTTGGATCATCAAACGCTTCGACGACGATGCGGTCGTTCGGGCCGACAAACTTGAACACCGTCGACACCTGACCAATCTCCTCGGCCGAGGCCAACAGCGGCATCGCCAACAGCAGACCCAACAATCCTTTTGCCACGCGCATTCAGGTATTCCTTCAGACCAGGATCAGGTTATCGCGGTGAACCAGTTCCGGCTCCGCCATGTAACCCAACAGACCGACAATCGCCTCAGACGACTGACCGATGATTTTTTGTGCTTCCAGCGCGCTGTAGTTGGCCAGGCCCCGGGCGATTTCGCGACCGTCCGGCGCCACGCAAACCACCATCTCGCCACGACGGAAGCTGCCCTGGACCAGCTTGACCCCCACCGGCAGCAAACTTTTGTTGCCTTTGGACAGCGCCGTCACCGCACCGGCATCCAGCACAAGCGTGCCGCGGGTTTGCAGGTGCCCGGCCAGCCATTGCTTGCGCGCCGCCAACAGGCCGCGCTCAGGCGACAGCAAGGTGCCAATGCGCTCGCCCGCCTTGAGGCGATCCAGCACGCGCTCAATACGCCCGCCAACGATGATGGTATGCGCACCGGAACGAGCCGCTAGCCGCGCAGCACGCAATTTGGTCTGCATGCCACCACGACCCAGCGCACCACCGGTACCGCCCGCCACCGCATCCAGCGCCGGATCATCGGCGCGCGCTTCGTAAATCAGGTTGGCGTCAGGGTTATTGCGCGGATCGGCGTCGAACATGCCATCGCGATCCGTGAGAATCACCAACAGATCAGCCTCGACCAGGTTGGCCACCAGCGCCGCGAGCGTGTCGTTGTCGCCGAAACGTATTTCATCGGTAACCACGGTGTCGTTCTCGTTGATCACCGGAATTACCTTCAGCTCAACCAGCGCGCGCAAGGTGCTGCGGGCATTCAGGTAGCGCTTGCGGTCGGACAAGTCGTCGTGGGTCAGGAGAATCTGTGCGGTATGCCGGCCATGCTCGGCAAAGCTCGACTCCCAGGCCTGCACCAACCCCATCTGACCGATGGCGGCAGCGGCCTGCAACTCGTGCATCGCACTGGGTCGTACGGTCCAGCCCAAGCGGCTCATGCCGGCCGCCACGGCCCCGGAGGACACCAGCACCAGCTCGACGCCAGCCTCATGCAAAGCCACCATCTGCTCGACCCAAACACCCATTGCCGCGCGATCCAGGCCCTTGCCGTCCGCCGTCAGCAAAGCGCTGCCGATCTTCACGACCCAACGCTGCGCACCTGTCACCTTGCTCCGCATCATCTTCAACCTTAGCTTGAGGACAGCGCGACCTGGCACTGCCCGTGACGTTAATCGTGGCTATTCGTGACCAACGATCGATTTCCAGATACTAAAACGCCGCTCGATTGAGCGGCGCTTAAGTTTACTGCAACGAATCAGTCACGCACGTAAATGATTTCCGGACCGTCTTCGTCATCCACATCTTCTTCGTCCCAATCATCATCGCCGATGTCGTGGACCGACTTCACGCCGCTACGGCGCAGGGCACGCTGATCATCCAGAGCCTGCAGCTGAGCACGGGCTTCGTCTTCGATGCGCTGATCGAGTTCGGCCAACTCTTCTTTGTAAACCGGGTCGTTAGCCAGGCGATCAGCACGGTCTTCCATGTAACGCATGATGTCGTGGCAAAGACGCTCGGTGCCCAGCTTGGAGATGGCCGAGATCACGTAGACCGGACCAGTCCACTCCAGACGCTCAACGATCTCCTTGACGCGAGCGTCGTGCTCTTCTTCGAGGATCTGGTCGCACTTGTTCAGCACCAACCAACGATCACGCTCGGCCAGGGACGGGCTGAACTTGGTCAGCTCGCTGACGATCACTTCCGCAGCATCCGGGGCGCTGGCGTCATCCAGCGGCGCCATGTCCACGAGGTGCAGCAGCAGACGCGTACGCGACAAGTGCTTGAGGAAGCGAATCCCCAGGCCCGCACCATCGGAAGCACCTTCGATCAGACCCGGAATGTCCGCGACCACGAAGCTTTTCCAGCGATCGACACTGACCACACCCAGGTTCGGCACCAGCGTGGTGAACGGGTAGTCGGCGACTTTCGGCTTGGCGGCCGACACCGAGCGAATGAAGGTACTTTTGCCAGCGTTCGGCAAGCCCAGCAGGCCGACGTCAGCCAACACTTTCATTTCCAGCTTCAGATCACGCGCCTCACCCGGCTTGCCCGGAGTGGTCTGACGCGGAGCACGGTTGGTACTGGACTTGAATCGGGTGTTACCCAGACCGTGCCAGCCGCCGTGAGCAACCAACAAACGCTGACCGGCCTTGGTCAGGTCGCCAATCACTTCCTGAGTAGCAGAGTCGATGACAGTAGTACCGACCGGAACACGCAGGACCAGCTCTTCACCTTTCTTACCGGTGCAGTCAGTGCTGCCGCCGTTGGAACCACGCTCGGCATCAAAGTGCCGGGTGTAACGGTAGTCCACCAGGGTGTTGAGGTTTTCGTCGGCGATCATGTAGACCGAGCCGCCATCACCACCGTCACCACCGTTCGGACCACCATTTTCAATGAACTTCTCGCGACGGAAGCTCATGCAACCGTTGCCGCCGTCACCGGCCTTTACTCGAATCGATACTTCATCAACAAACTTCATAACAAAACGCCTCTCGTCATACGGACGAGCCGAAAAACACTAAGACATAAGACTCTTGCAAAAATGAGCGCAGCGACCTCAAGCAACGACCGAAAATCCAGCTGCTTTCGCCCATCACAAACAGCTTTGCAAGAGACTCACCCCACAAACGAAAAAGCCCCGTCGCGAGACAGGGCTTTTCCAGCAACTACGTAATTATGCCGCGACGACTGCAGTCTTCGGGACAATGCTCACGTAACGGCGGTTGAAAGCGCCTTTTACTTCAAACTTGATCACGCCGTCGATTTTAGCGAACAGAGTGTGATCTTTACCCATGCCAACACCGTAACCGGCGTGGAATTGGGTGCCGCGCTGACGCACGATGATGTTGCCCGGAATGATAACCTGGCCGCCATACATCTTCACGCCAAGGCGTTTGGCTTCTGAGTCGCGACCGTTACGGGTACTACCACCAGCTTTTTTGTGTGCCATGAGTCAATTCTCCTAGTGAGGAATTAGGCTGAAATTAAGCCTGAATACCGGTGATTTTGATCTCGGTGTACCACTGGCGGTGGCCCATACGCTTCATGTGGTGCTTACGACGACGGAACTTGATGATGCGGACTTTATCGTGACGACCTTGGGAGATCACTTCAGCCACAACGGTAGCGCCAGCAACAACTGGAGCGCCGATGTTCACGTCATCGCCATTGGCGACCAACAGAACGCGATCAAAAGTAACGGATTCGCCGGTAGCGATTTCCAGTTTTTCGATCTTCAGGTATTCACCTGGGGCGACCTTGTATTGCTTGCCACCAGTAACAATTACTGCGTACGACATGGTATTTCTCCGATAATCCTGCTCACCCAGCTCTTTATAAGAAGAGGTATTGGCTGGCATGGCTGCATTGGGCTGGAAGGCCTGTTTGCAATTGCGTAAGGCAGGTGCTGCCCAGGAAGTTCAGGGTGCGCGATTGTACGCAAGCTGCCGGGGCGACGCAAGAGGCCGTCCATCGTACCTTGACACCCGCCGACGTGGGTCCTAGCATGCCGCGCAACCCTTCTGGAGCAACTGTCGCTGATGCAACCCCAAGCTTTCTACCGCGCGGTGGCGGACGATTTTAGCGCCGTCGACGGCATCATCAAGAAGCAGCTGACTTCCCGAGTGCCGCTGGTATCGAAAATCGGCGATTACATTACCTCGGCTGGCGGTAAACGCCTGCGTCCTTTATTAGTGTTGCTGTGTGGCAAGGCCCTGGGCCGCGAAGGCGATGACCTGCGCCTGCTGGCCGCGACCATCGAGTTCCTGCACACCGCGACCCTGCTGCATGACGACGTGGTCGACATGTCCGGCATGCGCCGTGGCCGCTCCACCGCCAACGCCATGTGGGGCAACGCCCCTAGCGTGCTGGTGGGCGACTTCCTGTATTCGCGGTCCTTCGAAATGATGGTCGAACTGGGCTCCATGCCGGTGATGAAAATCCTTTCGCAAGCCACGCGCATCATCGCCGAAGGCGAAGTGTTGCAGCTGTCCAAGGTTCGTGACGCCAGCACCACCGAAGAAACCTACATGGAAGTCATCCGCGGCAAGACCGCGATGCTCTTCGAAGCGTCGACCCACAGTGCTGCAGCGCTCTGCGAAGCGACATCGGAACAGACAGAAGCCCTGCGTACGTTTGGTGATCACCTGGGTGTGGCTTTCCAACTGGTCGACGACTTGCTGGACTACAAAGGCGACGCCGAAACCCTGGGCAAGAACGTCGGTGATGATCTGGCTGAAGGCAAACCGACCCTGCCGCTGATCTACACCATGCGCGAAGGCACGCCGGAGCAGGCTGCACTGGTGCGCAAGGCAATCCAGAAAGGCGGCATCGAAGACCTGGAAAGCATCCGCGAAGCCGTGGAAGCCTCAGGTTCGCTGAATTACACCGCACAACTGGCCCGTGACTACGTCGCCCGTGCGATCAAGTGCCTCGATGCGCTGCCTGCCAGCGAATACCGCGATGCATTGGTCGAATTGAGCGAATTTGCGGTCGCCCGCACGCACTGATTTTTACAGCAAGATCAAAAGATCGCAGCCTGCGGCGGCTCCTACGGGGCTGCGATCTTTCGCTGTCACCCCTCCTCCACCTAAAAACCCTATACAATGTGCGACTTTTAGCGATCCTGAATCCAAGGAACTTTAGTGAGCACGTTGCCACCCTGCCCAAAATGCAATTCCGAATACACCTACGAAGACGGCGCCCAGTTGATCTGCCCTGAGTGCGCCCACGAGTGGTCTGCCAGCGGCGAAGCCGAAGCAGTGTCCGATGACACCGTGAAAAAGGATTCGGTCGGCAACGTCCTGCAGGACGGCGACACCATCACCGTGATCAAGGACCTCAAGGTCAAAGGCACGTCGCTGGTGGTCAAGGTCGGCACCAAGGTCAAGAACATCCGCCTGTGCGATGGTGATCACGACATCGACTGCAAGATCGACGGCATCGGCCCGATGAAGCTCAAATCCGAGTTCGTCAGAAAAGTCTGAGCCTGCTGTATTCCATCCCGCGTCCTGCGTGGGATGGTGCCTCACCCTCCCCCGCTTCGCCCAACATCCCTCGCAATAGCCAAACGCCAGCCGTTTTGACCTTACGCAGCGTTTACCCTTAAAAAAACACAAACTGCCAATAGCTCCTTGCTATTTGATGAATAAGAATTATTCTCATTGAAATCCATCAATGGAGATGAGACCCATGACTTATTTGATCGACGCCTGGCTGGACCGCCCACACCCTTACCTCAGGATCCTGCATCGGGAAACAGGGGAAGTCTGTGCGGTGCTTGAAGAGGAAGCCTTGAACGAGCTGCAGGATCAGGGTGATCTGGACGTCAACGGCTTGAGTTCCAGCGAGCCGTTGGTGCTCAAGGAACTGGTGCGCAATCTGTTTCTGTTCTGCTATGCCCGGGCATTGCGCCCGACAAGCGAACTGCACCACAAGATCGAAATATGAAAAACGCTGAAAAACCCTGTAGGCAAAGCGCCTACAGGGTTACGGTCTTACAGAACGTCGAGCAGTTCGACGTCGAATACCAGTACGCTGTGCGGCGGAATGCTGCCAACGCCTTGAGCGCCGTAAGCCAGCTCGCTCGGCACGTACAGACGCCATTTGCTGCCGGCGTTCATCAGTTGCAGGGCTTCGGTCCAGCCAGCGATCACGCCGCCAACCGGGAATTCTGCAGGCTGACCACGATCGTAGGAGCTGTCGAACACAGTACCGTCGATCAGGGTGCCGTGATAGTGAGTACGTACTTGATCTTCACGGGTTGGCTTGGCGCCTTCACCCTGAGTCAGCACTTCGAATTGCAGGCCGGAAGCCAGGGTGGTGATGCCATCACGCTTGGCGTTTTCAGCCAGGAATGCCAGGCCTTCGCCAGCAGCGGCTTCAGCTTTGGCAGCAGCTTCAGCTTGCATGATTTCGCGAATGACCTTGAAGCTCGCGGACATTTCTTCCTGACCCACACGGCTTTCCTTGCCGGCGAAAGCGTCGGTCAGGCCTGCCAGGATCGCGTCCAGGCTAACGCCCGGTGGCGGATTGTCGCGCAGTTGATCGCCCAGCTGACGGCCAATACCGTAGCTGACGCGGGTTTCGTCGGTGGACAGATTTACTTCGGACATGACACTGCTCCGCTGTGCGGACGGCCCTGGAACTTGCCGTGCATGCACAGCGCATCCCGGAGCGCCCGGAACCAAAAGGGCGAGCAGACTAGCACAGATGCCGTCGCGCTGATGAGAGTGCGTCAGCCCTACAAGGCTCAACGGAAGGCGATCGGCACCTTCAGATTTTCCCCGGCACTGGCACCGAGTCCGCACATTTCGTCATGAACCGAGGTATGCACAAGGTTGAACGGCAAGCTGGGAAAGGCATGAAGTACTTCACGCGCATGCTCGACCGAACGAAGATGAAACATCTGGCCGTGGTTATCACTCAGCGGATACGCCGCGCCATGCATCCGCGCTTCCAACAAGTAGATCCCGCCTTCCATCGAGATCAGGTTGAGCTCATCGACCTTCCCGGCGATGGCATAAGCATTCAACTCTTTCAGGTCCATAAACGCACCTCACGCAATGGCGAGCCAAGATCCTTACAGGCATAGGCCTCGGCGCATCAAAGTACAAGCCAGAAACGACACCGCCCGTCTGTTTCGCAACAGACGGGCGGTTTGGTACAGCGATAAAAGGCGATCAGTGCTTGGTCAGCTTATCCAGATAACCCATGGCAAACGCCGAAATCACGAAGGTCATGTGGATGATCACGTACCACTTCAAATGCTCGGGATCGACGTTCTTGGCGTCCATGAAAATCCGCAGCAGGTGGATGGACGAAATGGCCACGATGGAAGCGGCCACCTTCATCTTCAATGAAGAGGAATCCATGGTGCCCAGCCAGTTGAGCTTTTCCTTGTCGTCGTCGATGTCCAGTTGGGAAACGAAGTTCTCGTAACCGGAAATCATCACCATCACCAGCAAACCGCCCACCAGCGCCATATCGATCAGCGAGAGCAGCACCAGAATCAGATCCGACTCGGCCATCGAGAACACGTTAGGGATGACGTGGAAGACTTCCTGGAAGAATTTCAGCGCCAGGGCCAGTAGCCCAAGGGACAGACCGAAGTAGATCGGCGCCAGCAGCCAGCGACTGGCGTACATTGCATTTTCGATAAAGCGTTCCATTAAATCTCACACAAGGCCTGGAAATTGCCGCGAGTATATCAGCCACCCGTTACACCCAGAAACCGTCGGGAAATCCGCAACCTGCGCGTGTGTGACAAGGTTTTTCTGCTAGTGTCCAAAGTATTGACAGCTCAGCGACATCGGACAGGAAGACGGGAAATGGATGTGCGATTGCCTTTAACGAGCGCCGGCATTTGCCTGGCCTTGCTGATGAGCGCCTGCTCACCCAGCGATGAGAAGCGCCAGGTCAGCCTTGAGGAAAAGACTGCGCAGTTCGAGAAGTCTCTGGATGCGATTCAGGACCCAAAACTCAAGGAAGCCGTGGCTGAACTCGGCGGCTCACTGTTGTTGCTCGAGCGTGCGCAACTCAAGCTCGACAGCAAACCGGTGGAAACAGAATATGGCGAAGACGCCCTCGCCGTCCTCAAGCACTATCCGACGCCCCAGGCCTTGGTCGACACGTACATCAACGGTCTGTTCGTGCTGCACAAGGACTCCAGTTCCGACTACCTGACCGATCTGCAACCGGTGTTCCCTTTCAACTTCAACATTCCGGCCGCGTTTCTCTTTCCCCATGGCCTTGAATGGCAATCGGTAACCTTGAGCAACAAACGCGTCATCCCGTTTCAGCCGGAATGGTCGGAAACCGATCCGGGCATTCAGCTCAGTCCGTCGAGCTCCAACCTGACCAACCCCGATGATTTGACGGTGACCTACCCCTTCATCGATGGCCTGGACGTGGACAAAAAGAACCAGCCACAACCGGTGAGTCTGCAAGGCAAGGTGGAAGTCATCGCGCCGCGCCGGCTCTACAGCTTCGACCTGACGAAAAAGGACGTTGGCCAGACTCGCACCAATGACAACCTCAGCGTCACCCTGCTGAACCTTGCAAACAACTACGCCGAAATCGAATTCAACAACAGCGCGCCACTGGCCCCCGAGGTCAGCGAAACACCGTTGAACCCGCTGATCGTCCAGGCCAAGGACAGCACCGGGCAATTTCTCTCGCGCTCAGGCTCGATCAACGAGACCTCCGCACAAATAGCCTTTTATCAAAAGCAACTGGCAAAATTGCAACAGCAGAAAGCCTGGAGCGAGAGCTTCGAAAAACAGATCGATGAAGAGCAGCGCGCCTTTGAGAAGCAACAGAGCCGCCATTATTCCAAGGTGTACTTCAACGGGCCGATCGAAACTCTTGAGGTCAGCGTACTGGACTTTTCAACCGCCACAGTGACCCGCAAGGACCTGAACCTGCCGGTACTTCGCTTCGACCCACACACCACGCAAAAGACCATACAGCCACTGACGCTGCCGGTGGTGGTGTACGACGACCAGGCCCCGATGTGGCTCAAGGGCGCCACACTTGGCGAGGAACAACTGAAAAAGAGCGTCAGCATCAGTCAGTCGGTCGAAGACCCCAGTGCTGCGCGTATCGAGTTCGATCACCCCAAAAGCTTCAATGATGAGCTGCTTGGCACCTCCTTCAGCCCCGGTGACAGCCCGGTCAGTTTCTTTACCGAGGACGGTAACGGCAAACGCGATGAGCCGATCGAATTGCCGCCTGAGGCTTACCAGGTCGATCCCCTGCGCGGCACTATCACCTACGACTTGAACCTGTTTCCAGAAACCCCCGCTTACGCGGTGGGCTCCATGCCGCTGTTTCTCGCCACCGTCGAAAAGAAAACCATCGACGCCCACCAGTTGCCCAAAGGGCTGGTGCTCAAAGGCAATGCGCTGGTGGTTGATCTGAAGCAGTTTCCCGCCCAGGACTGGCGTTTCTTCGCCAAGGACGACAGCGGCAATTATCTGAAGGAGATTCTGGCGGTCAGCCACGATGCGAGCGCAGAAGGCCCGGCATTATTGGGCGTGCATTATTTCTACGGACAGCCTGCCCGTCTGGAAACCTATCAACGAACCGATCTCTCCACCGTGCAATATGGTTTCGAGGTCAAACTCGACAAGGCAGACACGTCCAACCTTGCTCAATAGCCTGTTCAGTGCTCGGGCCGAAACTCAAAACCTCCAGAGTTGCGGCAGCGGCCACCATTGATTTCCCGCAGCTGAGCTTGCAGGTGCAGGCACCAGATTTGCGGATCATCGGCCAGCTCATAGCCGTGCAGGGTGAGACTTTCAACAATGGTGTCGAGGATCGACTCAGCCACAAAGGGGCCATGAAACGGGCCCTGGGCTTTGATGGCAGAAGGTTGTTCGCCGGCCATTCCGGCGGCGAAGAGCAAGGTCCACATGCCCGTATCCCCCGCCAATGGGCGGATGGCACACTCGATACGGGTCACAAGGCCCAGGCATTGACGGGTGAGGCAGAGGTTGCGCGACATGGCGGCGACCCTCGGTAGATCCGGTATTCAGCCCCCACGGGAGGGCTGTCTCGATCCAGTGATTACTGTCGATATCCTTGACCTGAGAATAGAGGAAAAGTCTGACTAGCACGTCAAGTGAGACCAGAAGGCGCCGAATGGTCATTGTGTGAATATTGACGCCAGACTGATGGCACTGATCGTCCCCACGCTCTGTGGGAACGATCACCGTTTTAGGCGGGCTTTGTCTCCACCAAGGCTTCCTGCGCCAACTCTTTCTCGGCTTCCTTGAGGTCTTCTTCGCTGATCATTTCAGCGATGACCCGCAAGCGTTCCACCACCCGCGCGTTAACGCTACCTTCAGGGAACTGGCCATCGGCGTCCGGCGCACCGGCCGGCTCGCCGACCAACAGGCTCAAGGCTTCATCAGCCTGGCGCACGGCGTAGACGTGGAACTGCCCCGCGCGCACCGCCGTCAGCACTTTCTCGTCGAGCATCAGCGTGGCAACGTTGGCGTGGGGAATGATTGCTCCCTGTTCACCCGTCAGCCCGCGGGCTTCGCAGAGTCGGAAGAAGCCTTCGATCTTCTCGTTGACCCCACCCACCGCCTGCACTTCACCGAACTGGTTGATCGAACCGGTGATCGCAAAGCACTGCTTGAGCGGGGTTTTCGACAGCGCCGAAATCAGCGTGCAAGCCTCGCCCAGTGACGCACTATCACCATCGACGTAACCGTAAGATTGCTCCAGGGCGATACTGGCGGAAATCGCCAGCGGGAATTCCTGGGCGTATCGGCTGCCCAAATACCCCGTGAGGATCATCACGCCTTTGGAGTGAATCGGCTGGCCAAGATTGACCTCGCGCTCGATGTCGACGATGCCGCTACCGCCCGGATACACCGTGGCGGAAATCCGCGCCGGCACACCGAACGCCGAGTCGCCAACCTCCAGCACTGTCAGCCCATTGCATTTGCCCACCGCCGCGCCGTCCGTGTCGATCAGGATGATCCCGGCCAGCATGTCATCGAGAATCCGCGCCGAGACGCGCCCGGTACGCGTGGCCTTGGCCTTGAGCGCACGTTCAATGTGCCCGGCGTCGGTCATTTCGTCACTGGCCAGTTGGCGAATGAAATCCGCCTCGCTGACCAGTTGGAACAAATCACCGATCCGCGCCGACAAACGCCCCTGGTGCTCAGCCAGGCGAGCACTGTAAGTCGCCAGACGCGCCACCGCATCAGCGGTCAGCGGCGCCATGCCTTCTTCGGAAGTGCGGGTCTTGAGCAACTGGGCGAACTGCTCCAGGCTTTCGTCGACCATCGGGATGTCTTCGTCGAAGTCCACCAGGACGCGGAACATCTCCTGGAAGTCCGGATCGAGGTCCTGCAGCGTGTAGTAGAGCTGCCTGGCGCCAATGATGACGACTTTGACCTGCAGCGGAATGTGCTGCGGTGTCAGGGTTACGGTGGCGAAACGGCCCATCTCGCCCAGCGGCGATTCCATTTTCAATTTGCGCGATTGCAGCGCGCGTTTGAGCGCATCCCACACGAATGGCTCGCTGAGCATTTTTTCCGCTTCAAGAATCAAGAAGCCGCCGTTGGCGCGGTGCAGCGCACCCGGACGCAACTGTCGATACGTGGTGTAGAGCGCGCCCTGATCGGTGGTGTACTCGATGCGGCCGAACAGGTTTTCGTAAGTCGGGTGCGGCTCGAAGACCACTGGCGCACCGCCGCTGAACGGATGACCGACTACCAGGCTCGGCGCGTATTGCTCTTCCAGCAGCTTGCGGGCGATGGCGTCCGTCTTGCTGTCGTCCACCAGTTGCTCGACCACGGTCTTGAGCAGATATACCTGCATTGCTTGCAGGTAACCGCAAACGCCGGCGTTTTCCGCATACTTTTCCGACAGCGGCGCGAGCAAGGGTTGCAAGGCCAGGGTAATGGTTTCTTCGTTGAGCTGGCGCAGTTGATTGCTCGACTCACGCTTCCACTGCGGCAGGCTGGCGAGCTCTTCGTTCAGCCGCTCTTCCAGCCACGAAATATCGTCATGAAAACGCTCGCGATCGGCTTCCGGCAACTGGGCAAATTCGGCCTCGTCCACGGCCTTGCCTTCGCTCATCGGCGTGAAGGCGATATTGGTGCTGTCGCGGTACAGCGCAACGTCCTTCTCCAGCGCCAGGCGCTCGATCACATCCAGCGCCTTGTCGTAACGCTGGTTGAAGGCGCGGTCGATGGCGCTTTTCTTCTGCTGGTAGGACGGGTGCTCGAACACGGCAGGAAAAGTCGCCAGCAGGTTGTCGATCAAGCCGTTGATGTCATCGATAAAGGCACCGGCGGTGCCAGAGGGCAATTCCAGGGTGCGAGGTTCGCGAGGATCATCGAAATTGTTGACGTAGACCCAGTCCGCCGGGGTCTGCAGGCGTTTGCCTTCGGCTTTCAGGTAGCGTTTGACGAAAGAAAACCGGCCGGTGCCGGGCTCGCCCATGACGAATACGTTGTAACCGGGGCGTGGCATTGCCACACCGAACTGCAAGGCTTCGACCGCACGTTCCTGGCCAAGCACACCGCGGAAGGGCTCCAAATCATTGGTGGTAGAGAAGCTGAACTGTTCAGCGGAAAACGGACGGGTCAGCGCTTCGGGCGCTAGACGCAAGCTGGCAGCAACAGGATCAGGCATCGGGCTTCCTTACATCAGGCGGGGCAGATAGCGGCATTCTGGCGCTGCCCATACCTCACTTGCAAGGCGCGCCTCTAGCCAAAGCATAGACAAAGCGGCATCCCTAAGCGGGGCGGGCCTAAATCAATGTTTTCAACGAATGTTTTGCAAAAAATCACGGAACCCTCGGAACGTGCCTAAACTCCAAACTGCGCGGCTGGAACAATAACCGGCCCACTGGCGCCAGATCGGGCCAGACCCCTGTCCATTGGTATGCACATAAAGAGAACAAAGCTATGAAACGGATTCTTCTCGGTACTCTCTTCACCGCTGTATCCATCAACGCCATGGCTCAGGCGCCAGGCGGCCCGGATTGCGGTTGGGGCAACATGCTGTTCGAAGGCCAGCGTGGCACCCCGGCTCACTTCCTGGCATCCACCACAAACGGCACTTCCGGCAACGCAACCTTCGGTATGACCTCCGGTACCAACGGTTGCGCGACTAATGCGTCGCTGACCTATGGCGGCAAATCCTGGATTGCCATGAATGGCATGATGAACGAGCTGTCTGAAGACATGGCTAAAGGTCAGGGCGAAGCGCTGACCACTTACGCTGTGGTACTGGGCGTGGCACCGGAAGACCGTGCGCATTTCGCCGCCGTCACTCATGAGCACTTTCAGCAGATCTTCAGCAAGGCTGACGTGACCGCTGACGACGTGCATACCAACACCCTGGCCGTTCTGAAGAGCGATCCGCGTCTGGCCAAGTACGCCACTCAAGCTTAAGCTCGACCCGCCCGCTCCTTTCGGGGAGCGGGTTTTATTTTTTGAACCTGGCCCTTTTGGCCTGCCCCTTTGGGTCTTTGTTTCTTTCGACTTAAGTTGCCCACTATGCTCAAACGCCTTGCCTGGCTGGCGCTCTGTGTCTGCGCCCCGCTGTCTGCCACGCCCAAAATCGACAATCAACGTTTGCAGCAATTGGCCAATGAACCCTTCTGGATTTCCTTGGGCCACTACGAAACCGCCAAACTCGGTGGCTGGCGCAGCTATGTCAGCGACAAGAAATTCTTCCTCGCCGCCGACGGCAATGAACATCCTGACCGCGAGCTGGCGGCGACCGTGCAAGCGCTGTACGCCCCGGCCAGTGCTGGCGAAAAACATGCACAATGCGTCTACCCGGCCCGCACCCGCTGGCTCAAGGCACAGCTCAACCTGACCGATCTGCCGACGCTTCCCTGCACTGAATTCAAGCAATGGTTCAAGGATGTTTCGCCCCACAGTGCGGTGATGATTTTCCCGGCTGCGTATCTGAACAGTCCGTCATCGATGTTCGGCCACACGTTGCTGCGCATCGACCAGGCCAATGTGCAGAGCGATCAAACCGCCCTGCTCAGTTATGCGATCAACTTCGGCGCGTACATCGAAGGCTCGGACAACAGCATCCTGTATGCCTGGAAAGGCTTGATGGGCGGCTATCCTGGTCTGTTTGCCCTGGTGCCTTATCAGGAAAAACTTTCGGAGTACCGCAGTCTCGAGAACCGCGATCTTTGGGAATACCGCCTGAACCTGACCCAGGCAGAAACCGAGCGCATGGTCGAGCACGTCTGGGAGCTGAAGCAGATCCAGTTCGACTATTTTTTCTTCGACGAAAACTGCTCTTATCGCCTGCTGGAATTGCTGCAAGTCGCCCGCCCGAGCCTGCGATTGACCGAACAGTTCCCGCTGACCGCAATTCCTACCGACACCGTCAAAGCGGTGAAAGAAGCCGGACTGGTGGAATCCATTCAGTATCGACCGTCTCGCGAACGTGAACTGCTGAGCCGCGCCGAGCCGTTGACCAATGAAGAACAGGAGTGGGTGCTGAAAGTCAGCGCCGATCAGAAGCAGTTGCAGGAACCGGCGTTCAAGGCTCAACCCAAGGATCGTCAGGCGTTGATCATCGACGCCGCCTATCGCCTGGAGCGCTACCGCGCCAACGGCCAGGAGCGTGATCAGCAACGGGCGCAGCGCAGCTTCGAACTTCTGCGGGCGATCAACCAGAACCCGGCACCGGAACTGGGCATTCCGCAACCCGGCCTGCCTGAGGATGGCCATGAATCGCGCACCTGGCAGGCCGGTATCGGCACTCGAGGCGACAAGGCATTTGGCGAGTATGGCTTGCGCATGGCTTATCACGACCTCAACGACAACGCCGAGAGCTTCCCCCTCGGCGCGCAGATTGAAATCCTGCAAATGAAACTGCGCCAGTACGAAGGCAATCGCTGGCAGTTGCAGCAATTTGACCTGGCGACCATCCGCTCCCTGACCCCGCGCAATGAATTGCTGCAACCACTCTCGTGGCAAGTCACCGGTGGCCTGGAGCGCGTGCCGGGCAAGCATGACGACGAAACCCTGGTCAGCCACGTCAATGGCGGGGGCGGCGGGACCTGGCAACTGGGCGACGACATGCTTGGCTTTGCTTTGGGCACCGTGCGCGTTGAGCACAACAACGACTTTGCCGGCTTCATCGCGCCGGCGGCAGGTTTCAACAGCGGCGTGCTGTGGAAAAACCCGCTGGGCAACTTTAGCCTGGAGGCCAAGGGCGATTTCTTCACCAATGGCGAAGTGCGCCGTAGCGTGAGTCTGAACCAGCAGTGGGAATTGTCGCGCAACCTGGGTTTACGCCTGAGTGCCCAGGGCGAATTCAGCCACCTGGCTTCGCCCGAGAACGAAGTGATGCTTGAGGTGAAGTGGTATCACTATTGATCTTTGATCTTTCTTTCACATGCCGCTCACGAATCCACTCCTAGACTTCTCCTATAGGCCGTTGACGGCCTGGGAGTCTGAGATGTGGCGTTGCGTGGGTGTGGTGGGTTTGCTGATGTTGATCGCGGGTTGCCAGACGACCCACGAGGATCTGATCGCCAAGGGTTATCCACCGGCATTCGCCGATGGCTTCGATGACGGTTGCAGCAGTGGCCGGCAAGCGGCGGGGGCAATCACCGGAGAGTTTCGTAAAAACGTTCCGCGTTACCTCAAGGACAAGCAGTACGCCGAGGGCTGGAGCGATGGCTTCCGTCAGTGTCAGGCGATGCGCGAAAGCGAGGACCGTGAGGATTATCGCAGCCACCATTGGGACGAGCGCGAAAAGGCCTGGCAGCAGCAGAAGGATCAGGACGCCGCTCGTGCTTTGCGCTCGCAATAAGTCGCTGACAGATATCTGTCGAAACTAAAAGCCTGCGACCATGGCCCAAACCCTATAACGGGAGACAACCATGAGTCGCGCCTTCGTCAATGAAGATAACGCCGCCGCGCAAGCCGATCAGCCCGTCGAACGGCAAGTCAGTGCGCAGCCCAATTACGTCACGCCCGCCGGCCTTGCGCAGCTTCAGGCGAAAGTCGCCGAGGTGCAAAACCTGCTCAATGAACAGAGTGCCAAAGGTGAACTGGCCGACAAGCAGCGCCAGGCTGACCTTGAGCGTGACTGGCGGTATTTCAATCAACGATTGCAAAGCGCTCAGTTAGTCGTCCCGGCCTCTTCGACTGACAAAGTACAGATTGGCGCCTGGGTGACGTTTGCCGATGAACAGGGCAACGAGCAGCGTGTGCAATTGGTGGGCGAGGATCAGGCGGATGCTGCCAGTGGGTTGATCAACTGGGGTTCGCCGTTGGGTCGGGCGCTACTCGGGGCGCGGGTCGGGGATGAAGTGCTTTGGAAGCGGCCGGCGGGGGATTTGGTGATTGAGGTTTTAAGCGTAGAAGTCGGGTGATTTTGAGGCCGTCTTCGCCGCGGTTTAGCTGAATAACACCCATAAAAAAACGGAGCCCGAAGGCTCCGTTCTTTCATGCAACCAACCTGAAATCAGGCCAGTTTCTTGTGCCGTACACGATGCGGCTGAGTCGCGGCTTCGCCCAGGCGTTTGCGGCGATCGGCTTCGTACTCGGAGTAGTTGCCTTCGAAGAACACCGCTTGCGAGTCGTCTTCGTACGCCAGGATGTGAGTCGCGACGCGGTCAAGGAACCACCGATCGTGAGAGATCACAATGGCAGCGCCCGGGAAGTCCAGCAGGGCTTCTTCCAGGGAACGCAGGGTTTCAACGTCGAGGTCGTTGGACGGTTCGTCGAGCAGCAGGACGTTGCCGCCCTCTTTCAGGGTCAGGGCCAGGTGCAAGCGACCGCGCTCACCACCAGACAGGTCCTTGACGAACTTCTGCTGATCGCCGCCCTTGAAGTTGAAGCGACCGACGTAGGTGCGCGACGGGATCTCGTAGTTGCCGATGCGGATCTGGTCGGAACCCTCGGAGATCTGCTGGAACACCGTCTTGCTGCCGTCCAGGTCTTCGCGGCTCTGATCGACGCACGCCAGTTGCACGGTTTCGCCGACTTCGATGCTGCCCGAATCAGGTGTTTCCTTGCCCATCAGCATGCGGAACAGGGTCGATTTACCCGCGCCGTTACCGCCGATCACGCCAACGATGGCGCCTTTAGGCATGGAGAACGACAGGTTGTCGATCAGCACGCGATCGCCATAACCCTTGGAAACGTTCTTGAATTCGATGACCTTGTCGCCCAGGCGTGGACCGGCCGGAATGTAGATCTCGTTGGTTTCGCTACGCTTCTGGAATTCCTGCGATTGCATTTCTTCGAAGCGTTGCAGACGAGCCTTGGATTTGGACTGGCGGGCCTTGGCGCCTTTGCGCACCCACTCCAGTTCTTCCTTCATGGCTTTTTCGTGGGCCGACTGCTGCTTGGATTCGGCAGCCAGACGATCGGACTTGGCTTCGAGCCAACCCGAATAGTTGCCCTCGTACGGGATACCGGCGCCACGGTCGAGCTCGAGGATCCAGCCGGCAACGTTGTCCAGGAAGTAACGGTCGTGCGTGATCGCGACCACGGTGCCCGGGAAATCGTGCAGGAAGTGCTCCAGCCAGGCGACGGAATCGGCGTCCAGGTGGTTGGTTGGTTCGTCGAGCAGCAGCATGTCGGGGGCGGACAGCAGCAGGCGGCACAGGGCCACACGACGCTTCTCACCACCGGACAGGAATTCGACCTTGGCATCCCAGGCCGGCAGACGCAGCGCATCGGCGGCGACTTCCAGTTGGCGATCCAGGTTGTGGCCGTCACTGGCTTGCAGGATGGCTTCGAGCTTGGCTTGTTCAGCGGCCAGTTTGTCGAAGTCGGCATCTTCATCAGCGTAAGCCGCGTAGACCTCGTCCAGGCGAGCCTGGGCGTTCTTGATCACGCTGACCGCTTCCTCAACCACTTCACGCACGGTCTTGGTCGGGTCCAGGATCGGTTCTTGCGGCAGGTAGCCGATGTTCAGGTCCGGCATCGGACGGGCTTCGCCGTCGAACTCGGTGTCGACGCCCGCCATGATTTTCAACAGCGTGGATTTACCCGAACCGTTAAGGCCGAGTACGCCAATCTTGGCGCCCGGGAAGAACGACAGCGAAATGTTTTTCAGGATTTCCCGCTTCGGCGGAACAACTTTACCCAGCCGATGCATGGTGAATACGTATTGAGCCATGGAGAACCTAGGGTCAGTGAACGATGAATGATTGGGGCGCGGGCGATGCCCGGCCAGGCCGTGCGCGTCGGCCGATTGATGGGTATCAATGCGTGCGCGCTGAAAAAGCCAAATTCTAAGAGCTGGAACGCTCCCGCGTAACCGGCAAAGCTACCTTAATGACGAGAGGCAGTCCAGCCGAGCGGGACTGGCACTTTGCCACAACTCAGGGCATGCTAGCCGCCCTCCGGGCGTCCGGCTTATAGTGCACGTCGCGCCAGTCCAGCCAAACCGCAGGATTACAGTTTGTCTAATGTCTCTCCCCCTTCTTCCGTGAGCGCACTCAATCCTGCGACCGGCTCACCCCTGCGTGGCTCCTTGAAGGGCGCGCTGGCGGCGCTCGTTCTGTTGCTGCTCGCGCTGCTGTTCTGGCAGTTGCTGGATCAACTGCGCGAAACCCAGAAAAACCAGCGTCAGTACACCATCGACTACACCGCCGATCTGGCCTCGCAAGTCAGCTTGAATATGGCGCTCAACGCCCAGATTGCCCTCAACCTGCTACCGATCGTCGAACAACCGCAAAGCGCCGACGAACAGCAGGCGCTGTTTCGCAAACTGCAAAAGTCCTTGCCCGACCTGCGCAGCCTCGCGTTACTCAGCCCCTCCGGCAAAGTCCTCAACGACAGCGCCGACGACAGTGAGGATGCCGACTACCTGAGCGAACTGATCCGGCGCAGTCACGCCCAGGCCCATTATTTCAGTAATGCCAATGACGGCTCGGTGGTACATCTTCTGCTGCATCAAGCCAGCGGTAGCACCCGTGGCTACTGGGCTCTGCGCCTGAAACCGACATTCTTCTCGTCGCTGACCAAACCAAACGAAGCGGGTATCCGCCCGCTGTGGCTGGTGGAAAACCGCTTCAATCACCAAGTTATCAGTCGCGATGAGTCACTACCCTTGGCCAAGCCCGGTGAACTGACCGAGGACGATGTTGCCAACAGCGTGTTGACAGTGCCCCTGAGCAGCAGCGACTGGCAACTGCGCGGGTTGTTCGACCGGCAACGGGTGACCGAACAGCTGCTGCCGGCCTTCATCGGCAAATGCCTTCTGGGCCTGGCCTTCTCCCTGCTGCCGTGCATCGCCCTGCTGAACATGCGCCGTCGCCAGCGCCAGGTGCACGAAGGCCGCCGACGCTACCAGGATATTTTCGAAGGCACCGGCGTTGCCTTGTGTGTACTCGACGTGTCCGGGCTCAAAAGCTTCTTCGACAAGGCTCAGCTGCACAGCAGCGAACAACTGAAGGCCTGGCTCGATACACCGGAACAACGCCAGCAACTTCTGCAGGAACTGCGCATCACCGAGGTCAACCTGGTCGCCCTGCAACTGCTCAACGTCAACGCTTGCGATCAAGCCTGGAAACTGCTGATCGACGGCAACCCGCAGGACGGCACTGCCATCGGCGATCAAGTGCTCGACGCGGTGCTCAACCAGCAAAAACAGCTTGAACTGGAAATCAAACTGCAGGACGCCAATGGCCGCGACCAGCACTTGTGGCTGGTCCTGCGTCTGCCGGAAGACGTGGACGACTATAAAGCGGTGATCTTGAGCATCACCGACATCACCAGCCGCAAGCTCGTCGAACTGTCGCTGCTGGAGCGCGAAGGATTCTGGTCCGACGTGGTACGCACCGTGCCGGATCATCTGTACGTGCAGGACGTGATCAGCCAGCGAATGATTTTCAGCAACCACCACCTCGGCCAGACGCTGGGTTACAACCGTACCGAACTGCACCAGATGGGCGAGTATTTCTGGGAAATTCTGCTGCACCCCGAAGATGCCGACTTCTACCACCGCTCGCGCCAAACCCAGCGCCAGGCCGGTTACAGACAATTGATGCAATGCCAGCTGCGCTTCCGCCACCGAGACGGTAAATGGCGGCGCTTCGACATCCGCGAACAGGCGCTGGCGCGGGACAAGCACGATCAGGTCACGCGGATCATCGGCGTGGCCAAGGACATCACCGATCAGATCGAGGCCAGTGAGTCCCTGCGCGACAGCGAGCAGCGTTACCGGATGCTCGCCGAAAGCATCAGCGACGTGATTTTCTCGACCGACAGCAAGATGGCGCTCAACTACGTCAGCCCGTCGGTGCAAGCCGTGCTCGGCTACGACGCCGACTGGATTTTCCAGAATGGCTGGCAATCGACCATCGCCAACCCGCAACAGCTGACCGGCATTTACAACCTGATGGACCGGGTGAGCAAGGCGCTGAACAAGCCCGACCAACTGGCGCTGTTGCGCAGTCAGGTACAAACCCAACTGTTTTTGTTCGACTGCCTGCGGGCCGACGGGCGCAAGATCCCCATCGAACTGCGGCTGGTGCTGGTCTGGGACGAACACGGTGCATTCGAAGGCGTGCTGGGCGTCGGTCGCGACATCAGCCAGCAACGTCGGGCCGAAAAAGACCTGCGCATGGCCGCGACCGTATTTGAGCACTCGACTTCTGCGATCCTGATCACCGACCCGGCTGGCTACATCGTCCAGGCCAACGAAGCCTTCAGCCGTGTCAGCGGTTATGCGGTTGAGCAGGTACTCGACCAGTTGCCGAACATGCTGACCGTCGACGAACAGCAGGAAACGCATCTGCGTTATGTGCTCAAGCAGTTGCATCAGCACAGCACGTGGGAAGGCGAAGTCTGGCTCAAACGACGCAATGGCGAGCATTACCCGGCCTGGGTCGGGATCACGGCGGTGCTGGATGACGAAGGCGATCTGGCCAGCTACGTGTGCTTCTTCAGCGACATCAGCGAACGCAAGGCCAGTGAGCAGCGGATTCACCGCCTCGCCTACTACGACGCCCTGACCCACTTGCCCAACCGCACGCTGTTCCAGGATCGCCTGCACACGGCGCTGCAATCGGCCGAACGGCAGAAGTCCTGGGTAGTGCTGATGTTCCTCGACCTGGACCGTTTCAAACCAATCAACGACTCCCTGGGCCACGCCGCCGGCGATCGCATGCTCAAGGAAATGGCCACGCGCCTGCTCGGCTGTGTCGATGATGACGACACCGTGGCGCGCATGGGTGGCGATGAATTCACCTTGCTGCTGCAACCGCGGGCCAACCGTGAAATCGCCTTGAACCGGGCGATTCATGTGGCCGAACAGATTCTCGCCAGTCTGGTGAAACCGTTCGTGCTTGAAGGCCGCGAGTTCTTCGTCACAGCCAGTATCGGCATCGCCCTGAGCCCTCAGGACGGTAACGAACTCAGCCAGCTGATGAAAAACGCCGACACCGCGATGTATCACGCCAAGGAGCGCGGCAAGAACAACTTCCAGTTCTATCAGGCCGACATGAATGCCAGCGCCCTGGAGCGTCTGGGCCTGGAAAGCGACTTGCGTCATGCCTTGGAGCAAGACGAATTTGTGCTGTATTACCAACCGCAGTTCAGCGGTGATGGCAAACGCCTGACTGGCGCCGAAGCCTTGCTGCGCTGGCGCCATCCGCGACGCGGGCTGGTGCCGCCGGGAGACTTCATTCCGGTGCTCGAAGAGCTCGGTCTGGTGGTGGATGTCGGCGACTGGGTGATCAGCGAGGCCTGTCGTCAGCTCAAGACCTGGCATCAGGCCAAGGTCCGGGTACCCAAGGTGTCGGTGAACATTTCGGCCCGACAATTCTCCGACGGCCAACTCGGGACGCGGATCGCCACCATCCTCAAGGAAACAGGCCTGCCGCCGGCGTGCCTGGAGCTGGAATTGACCGAAAGCATCCTGATGCGCGAAGTCAGCGAAGCGATGCAGATACTCGCCGGGCTGAAAAATCTCGGCCTGAGCATCGCGGTCGACGACTTCGGCACCGGTTACTCATCGCTCAACTACCTCAAGCAGTTCCCGATCGACGTGCTAAAAATCGACCGCACCTTCGTCGATGGCCTGCCGTCGGGTGAGCAGGATGCGCAGATTGCCCGCGCGATCATCGCCATGGCCCACAGCCTCAATCTGGCGGTGATCGCCGAGGGCGTGGAAACCCACGAGCAACTCGACTTCCTGCGTGAACATGGTTGCGACGAGGTTCAGGGGTATCTATTCGGCCGTCCGATGCCGGCGAACCGGTTTGAAGCGCAGTTCAGCAATGATGCGTTGTTCATGTTCGACTGAGACTTTGTAGTGATGCAGGCGGCCTCTTCGCGAGCAAGCCCGCTCCCACAGGGGAACGCATTTCAAATGTGGGAGCGGGCTTGCTCGCGAAGAGGCCCTTCCAGGCGCCACATATCTGGTCATGAAGCCCACTTGTCTGCGACATGATGTCCTTTCATATGCCATCTAAAACCCATTGGGTTAGAATGCCCCCCTTTTCTGCCCCGATCCTTGAGGACCGCCATGTTCAGCCGTGATTTGACTATTGCCAAGTACGACGCCGATCTCTTTGCCGCCATGGAGCAAGAAGCTCAGCGCCAGGAAGAGCATATTGAGCTGATCGCTTCGGAAAACTACACCAGCCCTGCGGTGATGGAAGCTCAAGGCTCGGTACTGACCAACAAGTACGCCGAAGGCTACCCGGGCAAGCGCTACTACGGTGGTTGCGAGTTCGTCGACGTAGTCGAGCAACTGGCCATCGACCGTGCAAAAGAACTGTTCGGCGCTGATTACGCCAACGTTCAGCCGCACGCCGGTTCGCAAGCCAACAGCGCCGTTTACCTGGCTCTGCTGCAAGCGGGCGACACCATCCTGGGCATGAGCCTGGCGCACGGCGGTCACCTGACCCACGGTGCCAGCGTTTCCTCCTCCGGCAAGCTGTACAACGCCGTTCAATACGGCATCGACGGCAACGGCCTGATCGACTACGACGAAGTCGAGCGTCTGGCGGTTGAGCACAAGCCGAAAATGATCGTGGCCGGTTTCTCTGCCTACTCGCAGATCCTCGACTTCCCGCGTTTCCGCGAAATCGCTGACAAGGTTGGCGCTTACCTGTTCGTCGACATGGCCCACGTGGCCGGTCTGGTCGCCGCTGGCGTCTACCCGAACCCGGTGCCTTTCGCTGACGTCGTGACCACCACCACGCACAAGACCCTGCGCGGTCCACGTGGCGGCCTGATCCTGGCTCGCGCCAACGCCGACATCGAGAAGAAACTGAACTCCGCAGTATTCCCGGGCGCCCAGGGTGGCCCACTGGAGCACGTGATCGCCGCCAAAGCGATCTGCTTCAAGGAAGCGCTGCAGCCTGAGTTCAAGACTTACCAGCAACAAGTGGTGAAGAACGCCAAGGCCATGGCCGGCGTGTTCATCGAGCGCGGTTTCGACGTGGTCTCGGGCGGTACTGAAAACCACCTGTTCCTGCTGTCGCTGATCAAGCAGGAAATCTCCGGTAAAGACGCCGACGCCGCTCTGGGCAAAGCATTCATCACTGTGAACAAGAACTCCGTGCCAAACGATCCACGCTCCCCGTTCGTCACCTCCGGTCTGCGCTTCGGTACTCCGGCTGTGACCACTCGTGGCTTCAAGGAAGCAGAGTGCAAAGAACTGGCCGGCTGGATCTGCGACATCCTGGCGGACCTGAACAACGAAGCGGTGATCGATGCCGTTCGTGAGAAGGTCAAGGCCATCTGCAAGAAGCTGCCGGTATACGGCGCTTAATCAGCCCGCTAAACCGCAGCAATGAAAAAACCGGCCAGTGATGGCCGGTTTTTTTTCGCCCGCGATTTTGTCAAACAGCGAAAAGGCTCAAGGTCGGGGCATTGCGCTCAACTGGTAAGACCGGTCATGCCAATTACTCAAAATTTGCTTGCGATCACGCAAAAACAGCGCCTAGACTGCGCCTGCACTGGACATACCGGTAAGACCACAATAATTAAGTCCTGAATCTGATGCGCGAAGCGCACGGCAGCCAGGACACCGACCAGGATTCCTCCCATGCTCAGATGGTGCTCGCGTTCAATCTTCCTCCAAGTGGTTCTCGGACTGGTGCTCGGCATCGTCTGCGGGCTGACCCTTCCTGAATACTCCGCCCAGCTCAAACCGCTCGGCGATGGCTTCATCAAACTGATCAAGATGCTCATCGGTCTGATCGTGTTCTGCGTGGTGGTCAGCGGCATCAGCGGTGCCGGCGACCTGAAGAAAGTCGGACGCATCGGCCTGAAATCGGTGATCTATTTCGAAGTGCTGACCACCATCGCGTTGGTGATCGGCCTGGTGTTCGCCTTCAGCACCGGCATCGGCAGCGGCGCGAACATTCATCTGGAACAGCTCTCCGCTGCCGACATGGGCGACATCGCCCAGCGCGGTCAGCACATGCACACCACCACGCAGTTCCTGATGGACCTGATCCCGACCTCGGTAATCGGCGCCTTCGCGGAGAACAACATTCTGCAAGTCCTGCTGTTTTCGGTGCTGTTCGGCAGTGCGCTGAACCTGGTGGGCGAAGCAGCGTCGGGTATTTCCCGGCTGATCAATGAGCTGAGCCACGTGATCTTCCGCATCATGGGCATGATCGTGCGCCTGGCGCCGATCGGCGTGTTCGGCGCCATCGCTTTCACCACCAGCAAATATGGCCTGGACTCGCTGCAACACCTGGGCAGCCTAGTCGGCCTGTTTTACCTGACCTGTGTGGCGTTTGTGTCGCTGATTCTCGGCCTGGTGATGCGTCTGTCCGGCTTGCGGATGTGGCCATTGCTCAAGTACCTGCGCGAAGAGTTGCTAATCGTCATGGGCACCGCTTCTTCCGACGCCGTGCTTCCACAAATCATGCGCAAGCTTGAGCATCTGGGCATCGGCAGTTCGACGGTCGGGTTGGTCATTCCTACCGGTTACTCGTTCAACCTGGACGGTTTCTCGATCTACCTGACCCTCGCCATCGTGTTCATCGCCAATGCCACCGGCACGCCGCTGGCCATGACCGACCTGCTGACGATTCTGCTGGTGTCGTTGATCACCTCCAAAGGTGCCCACGGGATTCCCGGCTCGGCCCTGGTGATTCTCGCGGCGACACTGACGGCGATCCCGGCGATTCCGGTGGTCGGCCTGGTGCTGGTGTTGGCAGTGGACTGGTTCATGGGCATTGGCCGGGCGCTGACCAACCTGATCGGCAACTGCGTCGCCACCGTGGCCATCGCGCGCTGGGAAAAGGACATCGATATCCAACGGGCGAACAAAGTACTTTCTGGCCAGGTGGGTTATACCTTCCAGCCGAGAAAGCCTGTCGGCCCTGCACATCAGCAGGAATTCTGAATAATCGCCGTGCCTGCCCACGGGCAGGCACGGTCATCAATCGTTTTGGATGCTCATGGAGCGAACAGTGATCACCTCGTCGACCGTTGTGAATTCAGTAGTAGAAAAACTCCGGGCCGCTTTGGCCCGTGGTCAGTGGCGCTCCGGCGAGATGCTGCCGGGGCAGCGTGAGCTGGCCGAACAACTGGGCATCAGTCGCCCGAGCCTGCGTGAAGCCGTCATCGTGCTGGAAACCCTCGGGCTGGTGCGTTCAATGCCGGGTAAAGGCGTGGTGGTGCTGGAGGCCAATCTCAGCGACAGCCAACGCCACGACAGCGCAGTCGCCGGTGCGAGCCTGGAAGACGTGCTGCAACTGCGCTACACCCTTGAACCGTTCATTGTCGGCCTGGTGGCGCAGTCGATCAGCAGCAAGGAAGTCGGGCAACTGCGCCTGACCCTGATGGACATGCGCGAAGCATTGGAAGCCAACGACAGTGAAGCCGGCGTGAACGCCTACATCGCCTTCCACGAAGAGCTGTTCACGCTGACGTCGAACCCGATTTTCCAGAGCGTGGTGCAACAGACCAGCAACGCCCTCAAGCAAAGCGCCGACGTGCTGCGCAACTCCCCGGAACATTTGGCTGAGCGCCTTGAGGAAAACGAGGCCGTGGTGCGGGCGATCCGCAGCAAAAACAGCGCCCAGGCCAGCGCCGAAATGCGTCGGCACATCCTTCGGGAAGGCCAGCGGATGGGCATCGAATTGAATATTCCGGATGACAACCTCGTCAGTTGAGTCCGCTTCGAACTGGAGACAAGCCATGAACAGCTTCGCCTCACCGCAAACACCCACTGCCCTGCCCTTCCCGCACCGGGAGGATGATCTCTATTCGCAGATCTTCGACGCTATTCTCGAACAGCGCATTGATGCGGCCAGTCGCTTTACTGAAGAAAGCCTGGCGCAGATGTTCAACGCTCGACGCAGTGACGTTCGCGGCGTACTGACGCGACTGTCCCATCAGCAGATCATCGTACTTCGGGTCAACCATCGTCCGCGCGTCGCCGCGCTCGATAGCGAACAGACCCGGCAAACACTGCATGCACGGCGGCTGACCGAAATCACCTTGGTGCGGTTGGCCTGTCAGCGACCATGTCCGCAAGACTTGAAACACCTGCGTGCCTTGATCGACAGCGAGCGCCTGTGTGCAGAGCGTGGCCCGGCGATTCGGTTATCGGGGGATTTCCACTTGCACTTGGCTGAAATGGCGGGGAATGCCCCGTTGGCGTATTTTCTTGGCAGTTTGGTACCGCTGATATCGTTAGCGATTGCGCAGTTTGATGCGCTGGTGGAGGGTTATTGCGTGTGGCAGGTGCACCAAGGAATTCTGGAGGCTGTGGAGCGTGGGGATGCCAAGAAGGCCGAGACATTGCTAAACCAGCACCTGGATTTTCTTGAAGAGACTTTACTGAACGCAGGACCGGTTCTGAGCCAGAATCGTGCTGCAGTTTAGATCGCCTTCGCGAGCAAGCCCGCTCCCACATTTGAAATGCATTTCCCTGTGGGAGCGGCGGTGCGACGATTCGACTTGCTCGCGAAAGCGCACTCAAGTGCACTGATAATCTCTGACTTTATTCAGCCGCCACCCGTGCAAACCCCTCACGGATTTTCTCTTCCGGCAAATCATCGGCAATGAACACGATCACGCTTTCGCGCGTGTCATCGTCTGCCCATTCGGTGTCCCAATCGAATCCGTATAACTTCAACACGCCCTGAAACACCATGCGCCGCGGCTCGCCAAGGATGTTCAACACGCCTTTGTAGCGCAGCAATTGCTTGCCATGGTCTTCCAGCAGTTCGTTCATGAACTCGCTGAGCTTGTCGATATCCAACGGCTTGTCCGTGCGCAGCACCAGGCTGGAAATGCGGTCGATGGACGGCGCTTTGCTCACTGGGCGCAGGCTGACGCCACCACCCAGGTCGGCATTGAGATTGAAACCGCGCACGTCGAGCAATTCGGCCAGGTCAATCTTGCCGTGCTCGACCACACGGATCGGTGCGCGACGGTTGATCCGGGTCAGGCGCTCGCTCAGCGCGGCAAAGGTCGCATCGTCCACCAGATCGCGCTTGCTCACCAGTAACCGGTCGGCGAAACCGATCTGCGCCTGAGCGATGGTTTGAGTCAGGTGAGTGTCAGCGTGCGCCGCATCGACCAGGGTGATGATGCCGTCGAGGATGTAGCGTTCGCACAGCTCTTCATCGATGAAAAAGGTTTGGGCCACAGGTGCCGGGTCGGCCAGGCCGGTGCATTCGATCACCAGACGGTCGAAGGCGATTTCGCCGCTGTCCAGGCGCTCGAGCAGCAGGTACAAAGCCTTGGTCAGGTCGGTGTGGATGGTGCAGCAAACGCAGCCGTTGGACAGCGTCATCACTTGCACCGGTTCGTCGCCCAACAGTTGGGTGTCGATACCGGCGTCACTGAATTCGTTCTCGATCACGGCGATTTTCAGGCCGTGTTCGGCTTTGAGCAGGTGGCGCAACAGCGTTGTCTTGCCCGCGCCGAGGAAGCCGCTGAGGATCGTGACTGGGATGGGAGAGGACAAACTGGAGTCTCCTGTTTCACAAAATTAGAAAGCAACACAAAACAAATGTGGGAGCGGCGGTGCGGCGATCCGACTTGCTCGCGAAAGCGGTGTGTCATTCAACGTTAATGTCGACTGACACGACCTCTTCGCGAGCAAGCCCGCTCCCACAGGGATTGCATCAGCCAGGCTGTTGCATCAACAGCACTTCGGCCCACCCTTGCCACCGTAACGAGCCTCCTGGCGTTCCCGGAAGAACATTTCGTAGGTCATCACCGGTTTGTCCGGGTGCTTGGTTTGCATATGCTCGACGTAATTGTCGTAGTCGGGCATCCCGACCATCAGGCGCGCAGCCTGACCGAGGTACTTACCGAGGCGACTCAGGTCATTGAACATGCTGCAATCCTCGATTACGCATCCGGCAGCGCCTGGAATGGCGCTTCTTTATCCGTACGTTCTTTGCTGCCCCAGGCGGAAATACCGACCTTGAGCGCATAGAACAGGATACTGAATACCACGAACAGGAAGAGCGCCGTCAGCGTTGCGTTGGTGTAGGCGTTGAAAATCACGTGCTGCATCTGCGTGATGTCCTTGGCCGGGGCGAGGATCTGACCGTTGGCCAGGGCATCGCTGTACTTCTTGGCCAGCGACAGGAAGCCGATCGCCGGGTTGGCGTCGAACAGCTTGATGAAACCGGCGGTGGTGGTGCAGATCAGCAACCACACCGCTGGCAGCATGGTGACCCAGACGTAGCGTTGGCGTTTCATTTTGATCAGCACAACGGTACCGAGCATCAGCGCGATACCGGCGAGCATCTGGTTGGAGATACCGAACAACGGCCACAAGGTGTTGATGCCACCCAGCGGATCGATCACGCCCTGGTACAGCAACCAACCCCACATCGCCACGCAACCGGCGGTTGCGATCAGGTTGGCGGTCCAGGATTCGGTACGCTTCAGCGCTGGAACGAAGGAACCCAGCAAGTCCTGCAGCATGAAACGGCCGGCACGGGTACCGGCGTCGACGGCGGTCAGGATGAACAGCGCTTCGAACAGGATCGCGAAGTGGTACCAGAACGCCATGGTGTTTTCACCCGGCAGGACACTGTGCAGGATCTGCGCGATACCAACCGCCAGGGTCGGCGCGCCGCCCGCACGGGCCAGGACGGTGGTTTCACCGATGTCCTTGGCCACCGCTTGCAGCGCTTCCGGGGTGATTGCAAAGCCCCAGCTGCTGACGGTTTGTGCCACGGCCACTACGTCACCGCCGACGATCGCCGCCGGGCTGTTCATGGCGAAATACACGCCTGGCTCGATCACCGAAGCAGCAACCATGGCCATGATGGCCACGAAGGATTCCATCAGCATGCCGCCGTAACCGATGTAACGGGCATGGCTTTCGTTAGCCAACAGTTTCGGTGTGGTCCCGGAAGCGATCAGCGCATGGAACCCGGACACTGCACCGCAGGCAATGGTGATGAACAGGAACGGGAACAGACCGCCCTTCCACACCGGGCCAGTACCGTCGATGAACTGGGTCAGCGCCGGCATTTTCAGCTCAGGCATGGTGATCAGAATGCCGATCGCCAACGCCACGATGGTGCCGATTTTCAGGAACGTCGACAGGTAGTCACGCGGCGCCAGAATCAGCCAGACCGGTAACGAGGCGGCCACGAAACCGTAACCGACCAGCATCCACGTAATCTGCACGCCAGTGAAGCTGAACGCCTTGGCCCAGACCGGATCAGCGGCAATCTGCCCGCCGAGCCAGATCGAACCCAGCAGCAACAGCACACCGACGATGGAGATTTCGCCGATGCGGCCCGGACGGATGTAGCGCATGTAGATGCCCATGAACATCGCGATCGGGATAGTCGCCATCACCGTGAAAATACCCCACGGGCTTTCAGCCAGGGCCTTGACCACGATCAGCGCCAGCACCGCGAGGATGATGATCATGATCAGGAAGCAGCCAAACAGCGCGATGGTCCCGGGGATGCGGCCCATTTCTTCACGGACCATGTCGCCCAGGGAACGACCGTTGCGGCGGGTGGACATGAACAGAACCATGAAGTCCTGAACGGCACCGGCCAGCACCACGCCGGCAATCAGCCACAGCGTACCGGGCAGGTAACCCATCTGCGCCGCCAGGACCGGACCGACCAGCGGTCCCGCGCCAGCGATGGCGGCGAAGTGGTGGCCGAAGAGGATGTGTTTGTTGGTCGGCACGTAGTCCAGACCGTCATTGTTGAGCACAGCGGGGGTGGCCCGTCGCGGGTCGAGTTGCATCACGTTGTTAGCGATGAACAGACTGTAGTAACGATACGCAACCAGATAGATGGCGACTGCTGCGACTACGATCCAGAGGGCATTGATCGCTTCGCCGCGGCGCAGGGCCACGACACCTAACGCGCATGCTCCCAGGATTGCCAGCAGCAGCCAGGGTAAGTGGCGTAGCAGGCTATTATTATTTTTCATTTTATGATTCCAGCCAGGGTGGACAAGAAAGACAGCCATCCCGAGTTTAGCGCTAACGGCCGCAAAGGCCATCCCCCGACATGGGTTGAGCCATCACTTTGCTGGCAGCCTTTGACAATGCGGGTCTATAGTCAGCGAACATCTACGAGGATTGCGCCATGAGCGAGCACCCTGCCGATCGCCGCCGCTTCAAACGTATTGCGTTCGATGCCCGAACCGAGCTGAGTCAGGGGGAATTCATCTGGCCGGTGAAGTTGATCGACCTGTCCCTTAAGGGACTGTTGATCGAAAAGCCCGAACCGTGGCTGGGGAATCGGGAGTGGCATTTCCTGGTCGATATTCATCTCAACGAGGACGTCGAGATCAAGATGGATGTGATGTTGACCCACGATGACCATGGCCAGCTCGGTTTTGTCTGCAAACACATTAGCCTGGAATCCATCGAGCGTTTGCGGCGGTTGATCGAACTCAACCTGGGCGACCCCGAGGAACTGGAGCGCGAGCTGGGAGCGCTGATCGAAGTCTGATGACTGGCACCATTTCAATGTGGGAGCGGGCTTGCTCGCGAAGGCGGTGTGTCAGACGACATCATTACTGAATGTCAGTCCGACTTCGCGAGCAAGCCCGCTCCCACAAGGAATGCATTTCACCCTGTTGCTATTCGAACAACGCGTCCAGCGCCTGTTCCAGACGCGTTACGGCAATAATCTGCAACCCCGGCGGCGCTTCTTTAGGCGCATTGCCCTTAGGCACGATGGCGCGTTTGAAGCCGTGCTTGGCGGCTTCTTTCAAGCGTTCCTGGCCGCTCGGCACCGGGCGTACTTCGCCGGAAAGCCCGACCTCGCCGAACACCAGCAGATCGTGGGGCAGTGGCCGGTTGCGCAAACTGGACATGACCGCCGCCATCAGCGCCAGATCGGAGGCCGTTTCCAACACCTTCACCCCGCCAACCACATTGAGAAACACATCCTGATCGTGGGTCGGAATGCCGCCGTGACGGTGCAGCACCGCCAACAACATCGCCAGTCGATTCTGATCCAGACCCAGCGTTACCCGACGCGGATTGGCCAGGTGACTGTCGTCCACCAACGCCTGGACTTCCACCAGCATCGGCCGCGTCCCTTCCCACGTCGCCATGACCACACTGCCCGGCACTTCTTCCTGCGCACGGGTGAGAAAAATCGCCGAAGGGTTGGAGACTTCTTTCAGCCCCTTGTCGGTCATACCGAACACGCCCAGTTCGTTGACGGCGCCGAAACGGTTCTTCACCGCTCGCAGCAAACGCAAGCGCCCATCGGATTCGCCTTCGAAATACAGAACCGTGTCGACCATGTGCTCCAGCACTCGCGGCCCCGCCAATGCACCTTCTTTCGTCACGTGACCGACCAGAAAAATGGCCGTGCCGCTCTGCTTGGCATAGCGCACCAGCAATGCAGCGCTTTCCCTGACCTGGGACACGCCGCCCGGCGCCGATTGCAGCTGCTCGGTGAAAATCGTCTGAATCGAGTCGATCACCATCACCTTGGGTTTTTCCTGCCGGGCGGTGGCGATGATGGTTTCGATGCAGGTTTCGGTCATCACCCGCAGTTGATCCTGAGGCAAGCCGAGACGGCGGGCGCGCATGGCGACTTGCTGCTGGGATTCTTCGCCGGTGACGTACAGCGCCGGCATGACTTTGGCGAGGTTGCACAAGGTTTGCAGCAGAATGGTCGATTTGCCGATGCCCGGATCACCGCCGATCAGCACCACCGAACCATCCACCAGGCCGCCACCCAACACCCGATCGAGCTCGCTGGACGCTGTGGAAAAACGCGGGATTTCTTCGACGCTGACTTCGGCCAGGGTCCTGATCTGCGCCTGTTGACCGGTCCAGCCGGTGCGACCGCTGGGGGCTGCGGCGCCACCGCTCTCCACCATGGTTTCGGTCAGGGTGTTCCAGGCCCCGCACTCACCGCACTGCCCAGCCCACTTGGGAAAGGTTGAGCCGCACTCGGTGCAGCCGTACATGCGCTTGGCCTTGGCCATCTGAACTCCCGGCAAAAAACGCGATGATAGCTCAGCTGGTGCGGATCAGCGCGGCGAAGTTACCCAACGGACCTTAGGTAGCAACTTGTTCAGACCCTGAAATATAATCACTGTATGACTAACAATAAAAATTTGTACAACTTCCCGCCCCAACATACCCAATCAAATACTAGTCTTGCCAAATGAAACAAAATCGAAACCTGTACAAGTCTTAGCCATTTAAAACCCGAACGTACAACCCAACTATTAAGCCAACCTTATAATATGAACAACCAAGCCAATGGCAATATAGTGGCCATCTGAAATTCAGCACAGGTAGTTTGTTTGAGGCGCGAGTCTTTATACCCTGCAAACCATTAATATAAAAACTTCATGTGCCGCACATTGCCTTGCATCAACCCAGTACGACTGCCCCTACTTTCTATAGTTTTATCCAGCACCTCCCTCCACTCGGCAGAGGCGAGTGATCGACGGATAAAATGTTCAGCGGGCGCGCTGAAGGCCTTAGTCCAAAGCGGCTATCCCGAGCAGAGTGATGGCAATTTCAAACTTTCTACCGCTGAGAAGGTCATTAGCCGGCAAGCTCTGTAAGCAGGTGTTTCGAGCAGGCTGCATCATGCTGATTTACACTGCGTACACCAACCTCATCTGTAACAAGGAAATAACCTATGGGCGTGATAACTGAGTTCAAGGCCTTCGCGGTCAAAGGTAATGTGGTCGACATGGCCGTCGGTATCATCATCGGCGCCGCCTTCGGCAAGATCGTTTCATCGTTTGTCGGCGACGTGGTGATGCCACCCATTGGCCTGCTGATCGGGGGGGTGGACTTCAGTGACCTGGCCGTCACGCTCAAAGCAGCCAACGGCGATATCCCGGCGGTAGTGCTGGCGTATGGCAAATTCATCCAGAGCCTGATTGACTTCATCATCGTCGCCTTCGCGATCTTCATGGGCGTCAAAGCCATCAACCGCCTGAAACGCGAAGAGGCCGTTGCGCCAACGCTGCCGCCGGTTCCGACCAAGGAAGAAGAGCTGCTGGAAGAGATCCGCGATCTGCTCAAGGCTCAGAACAATCGGCCCTCAACAGGTCAGTAAAACAAGCAACGGCGCCCTTGAGACGCCGTTTTTTTTACCAGTAGTTTTCCACCGCCACTTGCCCGGGTCGTCGACTGAGGCTCAAGTGCATGTGGCGCTGTTTGAGCAATTTGCGCGTGTCATCGATCATCTGCGGATTGCCGCAGAGCATGACCCTTGAGTGCTCGGCCGTCAGCGCCAGGCCTGCCGCCCGCTCCAGCTCGCCATTTTCGATCAGCGCAGTGATCCGGCCGCTCAGAGCGCCATGATGCTGCTCGCGCGTGACTGTGGTGATGAACTGCAGCTTGTGCGCAAACTCCGCTAAATAGTCGCGCTGGGCCAACCCGCTGACGAGGTCCTGATAAGCCAGCTCCCGGGCTTCGCGAACACTGTAGACCAGGATGATTCGTTCGAATTTCTCCCAGATCTCGAAATCCTGCAGGATCGACAGAAACGGCGCCAAGCCGGTGCCTGTGGATAACAACCAGAGATCACGGCCGTCGACAAAGCGATCCAGCGTCAGGTAACCAAAGGCCTGACGCTCGACCAGCAGCGTATCGCCGACTCCCAGCCGACTCAGCTCACTGGTGAACTCCCCGTCTGGCACCACAATGGAAAAGAATTCGAGGAACTCGTCATAGGGCGACGACACCATGGAATAGGCCCGCCATACGGTGCTGCCGTCAGCCTTGATAACGCCCAGCCGGGCGAATTGCCCTGCACGAAAACGAAACCCCGGATCCCGGGTGGTCCGCAGGGTGAACAGACTCGGGGTCAGCGACTGGACGTCGAGCAAGGTCTGGCGAGTGAATTTTTCTGCACTGGCGGTCATGGGGTGCTCCATTCAACAGATAGCCACAGTGTCCCGCAAAGCGGAGGGCTTAAACACCGGTGATTTGTAGTGGCTTTAGTCAGGGACTCATTCGCATTAATTTCATAGTACGATTTAACATTAACCACCCAGTTAACACACAAATCCAAAGCTGATTACTGTACGCACGACATTTCGTTGTCTATACCAGTACTCCCTAAACGTTAGAACCAGATACTTGTTTAAAAATCGTAAACAAAACCAAAAATTCTCACACGAACATAGGAAACATCCTACACTCGGCTCGTGCCAGATATTGGATCCAAAAAAAACCCACCAAGTAACATCACACCGGGAGAGACACAATGGAGAGGTGGAAGGAATCACAACTCAGCCAATTATCGCGGGCAACGGAGATTGATATTGCCTACCGGATTTCACTGGGTTTCGCGAAAAATATAGGCTTTAAATTTTTCGCCTTTTCAACAACATACCCAACAAAAACTGACCACTTCAATACAGTCCAGCTCAACAACTACCCTACGGACTGGAACATTGAATATGAACAAAAAAATTTCGCCGCGATGGATCCAGTAGTAGCCCACTGCAATCACTCCAGATTGCCTGTCCTTTGGAGCGAAGAACTTTTTTCCAAGACCCCATGGTTGTGGGACGCGCTTGAGAAACAAGGATTGCAGCACGGCTGGTCGCAATCGGTCCATGATGAGGACAGTGGTGTTTGCAGCATTTTGAGCCTGGCCAGAAGCCATTGCCCGATCACTGCGTTTGAACTGTATGAAAATCTCGGCTTTTCAGTGTTCATCGGGCGCCATCTGCATGCGTTGGTCACACAAACTCTGCCGAGGAAATCGACGAAGCCACCCGTGCCGCATTTGTCTCCCCGCGAGATCGACGTATTGAAACTGGCGGCTGACGGCAAGACTGCGTATGAGAGTGCCAGAATCCTTAACCTCAGCGCACGCACGGTCAATTTTCATGTGCAGAGCGCGATTCTGAAACTGGGGGTCAATAACAAGATTTCAGCAGTCATCGCCGCCACCAAGGACGGTTTTCTAAGTAGCAGCGTGATGCGTTGAGCCGAAAAACCTGCAAGTAATCCAAAAGAAAAAAACGTACCATTTGCGGTCCTTCTTGAGTGATGACGTGTGAACCTTCACGACGCAGTACACTCGGACGGTCTCGCCCGCTACAACGCCCTTGGGCCGCGGGACACCTGTTGATGACCCGTTGATTACCCAGAGCCCCGCCTCATGCCCTTGCTCGAAACACCCTTTGCCCGACTCGACCTGATCCGCCAGCCAGAACAGCAGAACGAACCGCTGCAGGCGTTTGATGCCGCAGACGAATACCTGCTCACCCATCTGGCTGACCAACAGCCCTCGGCCGACACTCGGGTTTTGGTGCTCAACGACAGCTTTGGCGCATTGGCCGCCAGCCTTGTGGGCAAGGTTCAAGTGACCAGCAGCGGTGACTCGTTCCTGGCCTTTGAGGGACTGGAAAAAAATCTGATCCGTAACGGCCAGGCATTTGATGCGGTACCAAGCGTACCTGCCAGTGAAGCCTTTTCAGGCCCCTTTGACCGGGTACTGATCCGGGTCCCGAAAACCCTCGCCTTGCTGGAAGAACAACTGATTCGTTTGCAGGGTCAACTGGCGCCGGGGGCTCAGGTGATTGCTGCGGCGATGATCAAGCATTTGCCCCGCGCCGCAGGCGATCTGCTGGAACGCTACATCGGACCGGTGCAAGCCTCGTTGGCGGTGAAGAAAGCTCGGCTATTGATCGCGACCGCTGAAGTCAAAGCACCCGTCGTGTCCCCCTACCCGACCCGTTATCGACTCGACGCCCCTGAGATCGAACTGCTCAATCACGCCAATGTGTTCTGCCGCGAAGGGCTGGATATCGGCACGCGAGCGTTTTTGCCGCACCTGCCAAAGAACCTCGGCTCAGCGCGTGTAGCCGACTTGGGTTGTGGCAACGGGGTTTTGGCCATCGCCAGCGCCCTGCAAAACCCCGAGGCCCACTACACGCTCGTGGACGAGTCGTTCATGGCCGTGCAATCGGCAGCCGAAAACTGGCGCGCGGCGCTGGGTGACCGGGACGTGGTTGTACTTGCCGGCGATGGTTTGGCGGGTCAGGAACCTCAGTCTCTGGATGTCGTACTGTGCAACCCACCGTTTCACCAACAACAAGTCGTCGGCGACTTCCTGGCCTGGCGCATGTTCCAGCAGGCCCGAGAGGCGCTGGTGGTGGGCGGCGCGTTGTACATCGTCGGCAATCGTCATCTGGGGTATCACAGCAAGCTCGCGCGGTTGTTCCGCGGCGTCGAGCAAGTGGCGGCCACACCTAAATTCGTGATCCTTAAAGCCCGCAAATAATCCCCAAAAAAACCCTCCATCACAGGAGGGTTGTAAATCCGTGCCGCAAGGCAACGGGATGTGATCTGGTGCAAAAAATCAGTGGGTCGTCAGGCCCGCGGCATTCATGAACATGCGCATCAGGCTGGCCACGATGAACAGCGCCACAACGCTGCCGGTCCAGATCATCGCCAGCCAGCCGAGTCGCTGCCAGAGCGGCTTTTTCTCTGCTGCTTCGATTTCCTGCAAGGAATGTTTACCCGCCATCATCGCAATCTCCTCTGGAAAAATGGCGCAGGTATCAGCCCTGCGCCACTGTCGCGCGTTCTAGTGATAGCCATCTTCGTGGGTGACCTTGCCGCGGAACACGTAGTAGCTCCAGAAGGTGTAACCCAGGATGAACGGGATGATGAACAACGTGCCCACCAGCATGAAGCCCTGACTTTGCGGCGGTGCGGCGGCGTCCCAGATCGAGATCGACGGCGGCACGATGTTCGGCCACAGGCTGATACCCAAACCGCTGTAGCCGAGGAAGATCAGCACCAGCGTCAGCAGGAATGGCGTGTAGTTCGCATTGCGAGCCACCGCGCGGATCAGACCGTACATGGTCACCAGCACCAGAATCGGCACCGGCAGGAACCAGAACAGGTTCGGCAGGGTGAACCAGCGAGCGGCAATCTCGGCGTGGGCCAGCGGGGTCCAGATGCTGACGATACCGATCACTGCCAACACCACGAAAGCCAGTGGCCGAGCCAGGTCATGCATCTGCTCCTGCAACTTGCCTTCGGTCTTCATGATCAGCCAGGTGCAACCGAGCAGCGCATAAGCCACCACCAGCGCCACACCGCAGAACAGGGTGAACGGCGTCAACCAGTCCAGTGAGCCACCGGCAAATTGGCGATTGACCACCGGCAACCCATCAATGAACGCACCCAACGCAACGCCCTGGAAAAAGGTCGCGGCGACCGAGCCACCGATGAACGCCTTGTCCCAGAGATGGCGCTTGTCGTCCTTGGCTTTGAAGCGGAACTCGAAGGCCACGCCGCGGAAAATCAGCCCAATCAGCATAAAAATCAGCGGCAGGTACAACGCCGAGAGCACCACCGAATAGGCCAGCGGGAAGGCACCGAACAACGCCGCGCCGCCCAGTACCAGCCAGGTTTCGTTACCGTCCCAGACCGGCGCGACGGTATTCATCATGACGTCACGGTCGGTCTTGCCCGGAATGAACGGGAAGAGAATCCCGATCCCCAAATCGAAACCGTCCATGACCACGTACATCATGATGCCGAAGATGATGATCACGGCCCAGATCAGCGGAAGATCGATACCCATGAGTCAAATCTCCTTGGTCAGGCTGGGGCTGTGATCGCCGTCACCGTTGTCATCGGCGGCGGACAGCGGACGGGCCGGCGTGCGTTTCTGGCCGGGACCACCGTCGTTGGTTTCCTTGCCTTCGTCGATCTTCGGCCCTTTGCGCACCAGGCGCATCATGTAGCCCAGACCGGCACCGAACAGCGCGAAATAGACCACGACGAACATGATCAACGTGATGCTCATTTGCATGAAGCTGTGATTGGAGGACGCATCCGCCGTGCGCATCAGGCCATAGACGACCCACGGCTGACGGCCGATTTCAGTGGTGAACCAGCCGGCGAGGATCGCGATCAGGCCGGATGGCCCCATCCACAACGCCAGGTACAGGAACGGCCGTGAGGTATAGAGCTTGTCGCGCTTACGCAGCCACAGACTCCACAAACCGGTGAAGATCATCAGGAAGCCGAGCCCGACCATGATCCGGAACGACCAGAACACGATGGTCGAATTCGGCCGGTCTTCAGGCGGAAATTCCTTGAGCGCCGGGACCTGTTTGTCCAGCGAGTGCGTGAGGATCAGGCTGCCCAGGTACGGAATCTCTACCGCGAACTTGGTCTTCTCGGCTTTCATGTCCGGCCAGCCGAACAGGATCAGCGGGGTCGGTTCATCACCGACGTTTTCCCAGTGGCCTTCAATCGCGGCGATTTTCGCCGGCTGATGCTCAAGCGTATTCAGCCCGTGGAAGTCACCGATGACCGCCTGAATCGGCGCCACGATCAAGGCCATCCACATGGCCATCGAGAGCATGGTGCGGATCGCCGGGTTGTCCTTGCCGCGCAGCAAATGCCAGGCCGCCGAGGAACCGACGAAGAAGGCAGTCGCGACGAACGCTGCCGTCGCCATGTGCATCAGGCGGTACGGGAACGACGGGTTGAAGATTACTGCCAGCCAGTCCACCGGAATGACCTGACCATTGACGATTTCGTAGCCTTGCGGGGTCTGCATCCAGCTGTTGGAAGCGAGAATCCAGAAGGTCGATATCAGCGTGCCGATGGCGACCATGACCGTGGCGAAGAAGTGCAGATTGCGCCCGACCTTGTTCCAGCCGAACAGCATGACACCGAGGAAACCGGCTTCGAGGAAGAAAGCGGTGAGTACTTCGTACGTCAGCAGCGGCCCGGTCACGGAGCCGGCGAAGTCCGAGAAGCGGCTCCAGTTGGTGCCGAACTGATAGGCCATGACCAGCCCGGAGACCACGCCCATGCCGAAGTTGACCGCAAAGATCTTCGACCAGAAGTGGTACAGATCGCGGTACGTGTCGTTATGGGTTTTCAGCCACAGGCCTTCGAGCACCGCAAGGTAACTCGCCAGGCCAATGGTGATGGCGGGAAATAGAATGTGAAACGAAATGGTGAACGCAAACTGCATCCGGGCGAGATCAAGTGCCTCCAAACCGAACATAAGTCTTCCTCTGTCAGGTAATACCGGCTGAAGGCTTGTGGCCTACACCCACTGTCCCCACGGATATGGAGTGTGGCGAATTTGAATTCGTTCTTTTTTTACAAACATCACAACGTAGGGAGTCTGGCCAACTGGCCTCCGGATCATTTCCACGGACGGTCTTGATCTGGATCAAGCAACGTTAAAAGAGTAGTCCCATTTTTGACGATGGACGGTGTGGTCTTTTGCCGCGTGACAGGTTGCCTCACTGATGCGAGCCAGGCATATCGGTGTCTAGCTAACGAAATTTCCCAGCCCTGCAACTTTTGGTTACAGCTTGGTGATAATCTCGACTCTGCCCTCGCTCAAGACCTGCCCTCAGATGCCCAGCCAACCGCTCTTGCTGTTACGTCATCACCGCCCATTTATCGCGTTCTGGCTGGCTCGGGTGTTTACCGCCAGCGGTTTTCAGATGCTCACGGTGGCCATTGGCTGGAACCTCTACCAACTGACCGGCAATGTGCTCGACCTAGGCTTGGTCGGTCTGGTGGAATTCGCCCCGCGAGTGCTGTTCATGCTGCACACCGGGCATGTCGCGGACCGTTATGACCGGCGCAAGGTCGCGGCGATCTGTCAGTCCCTGCAAGCGTTGATCGCCCTGTCGCTGGCCATCGGTAGCGCGACCGACAATGTCACCCGGGAGATGATCTTCATCCTCGCGTTCCTGCTCGGTGCCGCCCGCTCCTTCGAAATGCCGACCACTCAGGCCTTGTTGCCGAGCATCGTGCCCAGCGCACTGTTCCCCCGCGCCGTCGCCGCCGCCCAATCGGCGCAACAATCAGCAACTATCGTTGCCCCGGCCCTCGGTGGGTTGCTTTACGCCTTCGGCAGCGTCTGGGTCTATGGCCCGACGGTGATCCTCTACATCATCGCCTGCCTGCTGATGCTCAACCTGCCTGCACGGCAGACACCGCTGAACAAGGGCAAGGCGACGCTGGATTCGTTGCTGGCGGGCATCCGCTTCATCCGTAGTCGTCCGGACATTCTCGGGGCGATTTCTCTGGATCTGTTTGCCGTCCTGCTCGGTGGCGCGACGGCGTTGCTGCCGGTGTTCGCCAAGGACATCCTGCTGATCGGCCCTTGGGGCCTGGGCCTGCTGCGTTCGGCGCCGGCAGTCGGTGCGCTGCTGATGTCGCTGTACCTGGCGAGATTTGCCGTAGAACGCAAAGTCGGACGGGTCATGTTCACTGCTGTGGGTGTATTCGGCGTCGCGACCATTGCGTTCGGCCTGTCGACCTCGTTCTGGTTTTCCCTGGCGGTGTTGGTGGTGTTGGGCGCAGCGGACATGATCAGCATGGTGATCCGCGCCTCCTTCGTGCAATTGGAAACCCCGGATGAAATGCGCGGCCGGGTCAGTGCCGTGAACGGTTTGTTCATCGGTGCTTCGAACCAGTTGGGCGAGTTTGAATCCGGCTTGACCGCCCACTGGTTCGGCACTGTGCCGGCCGTGGTCATGGGAGGTATTGGCACGTTGGTGGTGACCGGGGCGTGGATCAAGTTGTTCCCGACCCTGGCTAGCCGCGACCGCATGCATGTGCCGGTGGAAGAAGTGAAGGCCTGAAGCAGTTGCCGATCACACTTTTGCCGAGCAGGTGCAATACATAGATAGTGCATCAGGTGTAATGTATCGCCTTACACTTGTCCCATGATCAAATCCTTTCAGCACAAAGGCCTTCGTGGCTTCTATGAAACAGGTTCGACTCGAGGGATCCGCGCAGACCATGCGAAGCGTTTGTCTCGAATGCTTCAGTTCATGGACCGCGCAGCGCTACCTGGCGACCTGGACCTTCCGGGATGGCGATTACACCCACTCAAGGGAGAGTTGACCGAATATTGGTCACTGAGCGTCTCAGGGAACTGGCGAGTTATTTTTCGTTTTATCGGTTCAGACATCGAACTGGTCGATTATCTGGACTATCACTGATCAGGAGGCAGGACATGCCCATGCACAACCCGCCACACCCTGGCGAAACCCTTTTGATGGATGTATTGCCTGAACTTGGCATCAGCGTCACAGAACTGGCCCGGCACCTGCGATTTGCGCGCCCGCATCTATCACGAGTGCTGCATGGCCACGCGCCGATCAGCCCTGATTTGGCGGTACGCCTGGAGCGGGCTGGAATTGGTAAGGCCAGAATGTGGCTAGGTGTTCAGACCGACTACGATCTTTGGCAAGCGGAACAACGTGAGCAACCGATCATCGAACCCATTGCCGTCCACGCCTGATACTCGCTAAACCACCAACTCCCCCGCCACCGACGCTCGCCTGGCTTTGCCGCAGAGTTGTTCCACCAGCGTCAGAGCGAATTGCAACGCCGCCCCTGAACCTTGGGCAGTGATGCAGTTGCCATCGACCACCACCGGTTGATCGACGAAGTTGCAGCCCAACAGTTGATGGCTGGCCGATGGCAGGCAGGTCATGCGCCGCTGACGCAGTACGCCAAAGGCTTGCAGCGCCAGCGCCGGGGCCTCGGCGATGCCGGCGAACAGGCGCCCTGCCGCTGCCTGATCCTTGATCAATTGTTGCAGGGGTTGATGGGCTGCCAGATGTTGCGCCCCCACGGCACCGCCGGGCAGGACGATCAGGTCGAACGGCTGGGCCAGCACGTCTACCAGCATCGCATCGGTCGTCACTCGGGTGCCGCGCACGCAGGTGAGCATGCGCCGTCCCTCGATGCTGGCCACCACCACTTCAACCTTGGCACGGCGCAGCACATCGATCAGGGTCACTGATTGCAGGTCATCGATGCCCTCGGCGAGGGTAATCAGAGCTCTAAAGGTCATGGGCGCAGTCCACTGGATGATCTTTAAAGCGTAGTCAGCTTTCCTGCCCCTTGTTCGAGCCCGTCGTTACTTGATGTAAAGCTGCGTCGATAGCGTATTGCCAGGCGCGTTGATGGAGGTGTTGCTGAAGGTGAACGTGCCTTCCTGTTGACCCGCCAGATCGAAGACGTACAGATAGCCGACGGTTTTTTTCCCAACGGTGCACTCAGTCAGGTTGCCATTATCAAAAGCACAGATCGGGGTCCGGGTGCCATTCACCTCAAAACCATCCAACGCGACATGCGCTGCACGTCCGTAGCCCACTTCCAACACGTAGACCTTGATGTTCGGTCCGCTGTGATTGCAGCGAGTTTGCTCTTGCCCCTGCGCAATGTCTTCAAAGCCACAGCCCGGCGACTCGACCTTGAGTACCTTCAGCTGACTCAACGGCGCCGCCGATGCAGCCGAGGCGGTGTGTGCCCCCAGGAACAAGGCGATCGCCATTGCGAGTACGGCAATCAGACGTTTATTCATGCAATACATAAGTCCCCCCCCAAAATCAGCGCGCAGTATGGCGCACTTGGCTTTACCGCAAAACATCGACGACGATCGCAGCCATAAGCAGCCATAGCCCCACGCGGCTGGTATGATGCGCGGCTTTTTCCGACCCACAGAAAATTACCAGGCGCCAGCAGCGGTCTGTGCTTTGCTGTTGAGGTCGATACATTCACGGCGCCTGGCGCGCCACGGGGAGCAGACATGCTGGAAAGGCTGTTTCAACTCAAGGCACACAACACCAACGTGCGGACCGAGATTCTGGCGGGCGTCACGACCTTTTTGGCCATGGCCTACATTCTGTTCGTCAACCCGAGCATCCTCGGTGAGACCGGCATGGACAAGGGCGCGGTGTTCGTCGCCACGTGTCTGGCGGCCGCCATCGGCTCCACGGTGATGGGCCTGATCGCCAACTACCCGATCGCTCTCGCGCCGGGCATGGGCCTGAACGCCTTCTTTACCTACACCGTGGTCCTGCACATGGGCCACACCTGGCAAGTAGCGCTGGGGGCGGTGTTCATCTCGGCGGTGCTGTTCTTCCTGCTGTCGATCTTCCGCATCCGCGAATGGATCATCAACAGCATCCCGTTGCCACTGCGTTCGGCGATTGCCGCCGGTATCGGCCTGTTCCTGGCCCTGATCGCCCTGCATAACGCGGGCATCGTGGTGAGTAACCCGGCCACCATGGTCGGCCTCGGCGATTTGAAACAACCGGCCCCGATCCTCGCAACCCTCGGCTTTGCCCTGATCGTGGCGCTTGAAGCACTGAAAGTGCGCGGCGCGGTACTGATCGGCATTCTGGCAGTGACCATCGTTTCGATCGCGATGGGTTTCACCCCGTTCGGCGGCGTGATGTCGATGCCACCGTCCCTGGCCCCGACCTTCCTGCAACTGGACATCAAGGGCGCCCTGGACATCGGGCTGGTCAGCGTGATTTTCGCCTTCCTGTTCGTCGATCTGTTCGACAACTCCGGCACCCTGATCGGCGTCGCCAAGCGCGCTGGCCTGATGGGCAAGGACGGCCACATGCCGAAAATGGGGCGCGCCCTGATCGCCGACAGTACCGCGGCCATGGCCGGTTCGTTGCTGGGCACCTCGACCACCACCAGCTACATCGAATCCGCAGCCGGCGTGAGTGCCGGTGGCCGCACCGGCCTGACCGCCGTTGTCGTGGCGATTCTGTTCCTGTTGGCGCTGTTTTTTTCGCCATTGGCGGCCAGCATTCCAGCCTTTGCTACCGCGCCTGCACTGCTGTTCGTCGCGGTACTGATGACATCCGGCCTGGCCGAAATAGACTGGGACGACATCACCGTCGCCGCACCGGTCGTGGTCACTGCTCTGGCCATGCCGTTCACTTATTCCATCGCCAACGGCATCGCCTTCGGTTTCATCTCCTGGACCGCGATCAAGTTGCTGTCCGGCCGCGGCCGTGAGCTGAACCCGGCACTGGTGATCCTGTCGATTCTGTTCGTGATCAAGTTGGGTTGGTTCAACGCATGACTTTTGATTCCAAGGCTTACGCCGTTCAGCTCGAAGAGAAGGTCACGCGCCTGCGTGACCTGTTGGCCCCGTTCGGTGCGCCAGAACCTGCGGTATTCGACTCGCCGCTGAAAAACTTCCGCCTGCGCGCCGAATTCCGCTTGTGGCGCGAAGCCGGTGAGCGTCACTACGCGATGTTTTCCCAGGAAGACAAGCGCACGCCGATCCTGATCGAAGAATTCCCGATCGCCAGCCTGCGTATCAATCAGTTGATGCCGCAGCTGAAGGCAGCGTGGCAAGCCAGTGCGGCCCTGAGCCACAAGCTGTTCCAGGTGGAGTTCCTGACCACCCTGGCCGGCGATGCGATGATCACGCTGTGCTATCACCGCCCGCTGGACGAGCACTGGCACGCGGCAGCGTCGAAACTGGCAGTCGACCTGAACGTCAGCGTCATCGGCCGCTCCAAAGGCAAACGCGAAGTGATCGGTCACGATTACGTGGTCGAGCAGATGGACGTCGGTGGCCGCACCTTCAGCTATCGCCAGCCGGAAGGCGCGTTCACCCAGCCCAACGGCACCGTGAACCAGAAGATGCTCAACTGGGCTTACGACTCACTCGGTGATCGCTCCGACGATTTGCTGGAGCTGTATTGCGGAAACGGCAACTTCACCTTGCCGCTCGCGACGCGCGTGCGCAAAGTGCTGGCCACCGAAATCAGCAAGGCGTCGGTCAACGCCGCGTTGAGCAATCTCAGCGAAAACGCTGTGGATAACGTCACCCTGGTGCGCTTGTCCGCCGAGGAGCTGACCGAAGCCCTGAACGAAGTTCGTCCGTTCCGTCGTCTGCACGGTATCGATCTGAAGAGCTACGAGTTCGGTAGCGTCTTCGTCGATCCGCCTCGCGCCGGCATGGACCCGGACACCTGCGAGCTGACCCGTCGCTTCGATAACATCCTCTACATCTCATGCAACCCGGAAACCCTGGCGGCCAACATCGCCCAGTTGCACGACACACATCGCATCACCCGATGCGCAATGTTCGACCAGTTCCCGTGGACCCACCACATGGAATCCGGGGTGTTGTTGACCCGCCGGTAATTGCTGGCGCCAGATACAAATCAGCCGTCATCACGACGGCTTTTTTGTGCGTGCTTAAAGGGTGATATCTGTCTTGCGCGGACGCCCGCCCTTACGGCCATTCGCCCGCGCAGCCTCGGCTTTGGCGGCGCTGCTTTGGCGACCATTACGCGAGGCGATGACCGACGCGGCCATATCCATCAGCGGCTTGCTGGCCGAAACCATCCCGGCGATGGAAACCTGCAGATCCTTGCCCTCATGGCAAAGGGCTGTCCCGGAAAAGCCGACTTTCAGGTCTGCGAAATCCTCGACGTCGAAATCATCGAACTCCGGATAGTGCTGCACGGGCAACAGCACGCCACTGCCATCAATGAAATTGACCGCCAGGCACGGTTCCACAAAGGTCACCGAAGTCGCCCGCAGACCGCCTTTGTGGCGCACTTGGCCACGCTGGACGGCTTCATCCAGCACGGCTTCGGTTACGGGCCGATCCACCAACATTTTTGCTGTTATCGTTTTCATAGTTCGATCTCCACGCCCTCCGGAACGCCCATCAGCGCCAGTAGGGTCTTGTTCGTCTCGGGCTCATAGCAAGCCGAGCCAATCATGCAGGTCGTACTGGCGACCCTTTTTACCACCACGACTTCGCTGGTTTGCCAGTCCCATATCTGATGATCGAGGCAGACCGTGTGCAGCTTGTCCCACCAGATACACCGAGCGCGGCGCAAATGAGCGGGTTGTCCGAGCGCGTGACGCAACCCTTCCAGCACCGTCACAGGTGGCCTGCGAGAATGAGGAACCACGTCCCACAGCTCGACACTGTTGTGCCAGAAGCTGAATTTGAAGCGCGCACTCCAGGTTCCGGCATCCACATGTGCATGCGGCGGGCAGTGCTCATCGCGCAACATGATCACCATTGAAAACCCTTTGTAGCTGAATAATCTCATGCTAACCCATCCGTTAGGTTAATGAGCCCGAAGACCCGACATTCCCTGGAAAATCCGATAACTGGCGCTGAGCACTCGCTCAGTCATCCGTCATTGAGCCTAGCGTTCAAGCCTTCATAAGGGCGGCGGAATGACGGCGCAAATTGGTAAGCAATCCTTTCACCGCGTCCACAAAAATGGTGGTGAAATCGGCACGGATCAAGTAATGCACCGCTTTGACAATTTCATCTACAGTGGCGAAATTCAGTCCTTCATTTGATCCACGGTGTAATCAATCATGCAGCGACAATTCGACGATCTTCAGCTGGGCAGCATCGAACTGTTTTGTCTGGCAGCCGAAGCCGGTAGCTTTACCGCCGCCGCGCTGGTGGCTGGCGTGACGCCGGCAGCCGTGAGCCGCTCGGTGTCGCGCATGGAAGAACGCCTGGGCGTGCGGTTGTTCGCCCGCACCACCCGCAGCGTCAAACTGACCGACAGTGGTCGGCGGTATTACGAGGAATGTCGCCAGGCGCTGGCGCAACTGGTCGAGGCCCAGCGTGAGGTCATGGGTCAGCAGCAACAGCCTTCCGGCACCTTGCGCATCAGCATTCCCACTACCTATGCCCATCACCGGATTTTGCCGTTGTTGCCGGCTTTTCGGGCACGCTTTCCGGCGGTGAAGGTCGAGTCGCACATCAGCAATCGCAACATCGATTTCGTCGGTGAAGGTTATGACATGGCGATCCGCGTGCGGGCGATTCCGGATTCCGGCCTGATCGCCCGACAGTTGGAAGACGCCGCGCTGGTGATGATTGCCAGTCCTGACTACCTCAAGCACGCGGGCATTCCACAAACGCTGGATGATCTTAAACAGCACGAGTGCATCCAGTACGAATTGCCCAGCAGCGGTCGGCGAATTGCCTGGCTGTTCAACGACAATGGCGTGCACCGGGAGATTCTGGCCGAAGGCAATCTCAGTTGTTCCGACGATGTGCTGGGCGGCGTGACCCTGGCCAAACATGGCGCGGGACTGTTCCAGACCTACCGCTTCATCGTCGAAAACGAATTGGCCGATGGTTCGCTGGTGGAAGTGCTCAAGCCGTATGGCGGACGCTCGCGGCCGTTCACCCTGCTCTACCCGCAAACTCGTCATATGCCTCTGCGTTTGAGGGCGTTCATCGATTTTCTGGTGGAGCATCTGCCCTGCTGAAAAGCCGAAACCGTCCGACCGTTGCGCCGGGATTTTCATCAATCCGGCTGCCTGGACCCACACCTCGGTCGCGATCCGCGATGCGTTGGTCGCCAGCGAATTGCCGGTGATCGAAGTCCACCTGTCCAACGTTCATGCCCGCGAGCCCTTCCGCCACCACTCTTTTGTGTCGGCCATCGCACGGCGGTGATGGCCGGACTGATCGGCGCCGGCATCCAGGCTTCTCGCACCCCGGCGCTGCACGAGCATGAAGGGCTGAACGGATGTGGCGAGGGGGCAAGCCCCTCACCCCACATCAGGCCTGCAAATACCGCAAAACCGACTCGCAAATCATCTCTCGATGACGCTGCTTGATGCTTTCGTCCGGCAAGTCGACCTGAAAGATCTCACCGAAAGTATGGCGGTTCGACACGCGATAGAAGCAAAACGAGCTGATCAACAGATGCACATCCAACGGCTCGAGCCCCGCGCGGAACACGCCCTCCTCGGCACCGCGGCCCAAAATCTCGCCCAGTGAATCGAGGATGGTGTTGTTCATCGCCTTGATCGCATCGGAACGCTTCACGTATTCAGCATTGTGAATGTTCTCGATGCTGACGATACGCACAAAGTCGACGTTGCGATCATGGTGGTCGAAAGTGAATTCCACCAGCCGCCGAATCGCGTCCACCGGCGCCAGTTCGGTCAGGTGCAGACGGTTCTCGGTGCTGCGAATATCACCGTAAAGTTTCTCCAGCACCTCGACGTAGAGCTGTTCCTTACTGCCGAAGTAGTAATAGATCATGCGTTTTGAGGTGTGGATGCGCTCGGCAATCGCATCGACGCGAGCGCCGGAAAGCCCCTGCTGGACGAACTCGACAATCGCCTCTTGAAGGATGTTCTCGCGGGTCTTTTCCGGGTTGTTTTTGCGACTCTTGCGCGGCTCGACGATCGGCTCGTCGGGCGCTGCGGAGAGTTCTGAACTTATCGTCATTGCGGGCTCACGGCCATCACTGCACAGGTTGGCGATTATGGGCCGCGCCGCACAGTGAAGGAAGCCGCGCAGCAGCGGTTTGTGCCCGTGTTTACGATTTCCCTACAACTTTGCTTGACGTACGGCACCGCTTCGAGACGTGGCCATGGCCGACAGCGCGCGAGGCGAGGCGAGGCCATCGTAGTCATTGAGCGGGATATCCAGCAGCGAAACGCCCGCCTCCTTGGCCTGGCTGACGTGGGCATGTGCGCGGCCATCGGCAGGCCTGATTCCAGGCCTGCCCTGCTTCTCTCACTGCCGACTCTGCTGCCAGGCTGCTGCCAACCCGCTGCAACAAATCACCGCGATCCCGACCACCGTGGTCAGGGTCGGCGTGTGAGAAAACAGCAACCAGCCCAGCAAACCGGCAAAGACAATCTGGCAATAACCGAACGGCGCCAACAATGCAGGGGCTGCGTGGCGAAAGGCTTGCGTCAGAAACAGGTGAGCCGTCATCCCGCAGGCGCCCAGCGCCACCATCATGAATCCATGGCCCAGGCTGGGGACTTGCCAGAAGAATGGCACCAGCGCACTCATCACCAGGGTGTTGCACAGCCCAGCGAAGAAGTTGCTGGTGGTCGGGCTATCGATATTGCTGAGCTTGCGGGTGAGCAATTGATAGAAGCAGAAAAACAGCGCCGAGCAGAGCGGCAGCAACACCGCCGGGGTAAAGAGTTCTCCGCCCGGATGGACGATGATCAACACGCCGATGAATCCGCAAATCACCGCAATCCACTGGCCACGCGTGACATGCTCGCGCAGCAGTGGCACCGACAGCGCAGTCACCAGAACCGGCGCAAGAAAGTTGACCGCCGTGGCTTCGGCCAAAGGGATGTACTGCAAGCCGGTGGTGAAAAACAGACTGGTGCCCAACAGGCACAACGCCCGCAACAGCTGAAGGAACGGCCGTTTGGTTCGCAGGACACCCAGCCCGGATTGCGGCAGGAAAATCCCGGCCATCAGTAAGGTGTGAACCAGATAACGAGCCCAGACCACCATGACGATCGGGTAGAACCCTGAGAGGTATTTCGAAAAGGCGTCGTGGCTGGAAAACAGAAAGGTCGCAACGACGATCAGCAGAATCCCTTTGAAGGGTTGGTTCACGCCAGAGAGCGGAGTGCTGACGGTCATGTGGTTTTCCTTGTGCTTCGCGAGTTCAAATAATTTAGAACCCGGTTCCAGATTCTCACATAGCCACACAGTAAAAGTGGGCGAACAACGCACACGATTTACAGAGCAAGGATTTACTGCCGTTAGTTAAACATCTCAGAAGCCAGACTTGCTGCTGACAACTCTTCGGTAACTTTCAACAACAGTGGCGCCAACTCATGTAGTCGAGCCCCCGGCATCCGCGCGCTTGGGCCAGCAATACTCAATACGCCGATTACCCGCCCATCACTTGGGTGCCGCACCACTGCCGCAATCGCTGAAGTGCCCACAGCCGAACTTTCCTCGACCCAGGCATAGCCCTGCTCCCGCGCCAGCCGCAGCCGTTCCAGCAATTCAATGTTGGAACGCGGAGCGTTCGGCCCGAGGTCTTTGGGCCGTTCACCACCCTGGCGCTCTACCAGCGACAAGGCTTCAGCATCGCTCATGCACGCCAACCAGGCATGGCCTGATGCGGTATAAAACAATGGCGCGTCGCGGCCCATGTCCGGGTCGTAACGCAACCCCGAACGGGCGCCCTGGGATTTGGCAATCCAGATCTGCCGTTCACCTTCGATAATGCCTAGACGCACCAGTTCTCCGGTTTCATGGGCCAGACGATCAAGCACCGGCTGCACGATATCGGCGCCGCTGCTCGACAGATAGCGGAACCCCATTGCCACCAGTTTGGTCGACAAGTGATAGCGCAAATTCTCTGGATTCTGCCGCACGTAGCCCAGGCGAATCAGCTCGGCGAGTAAGCGGTGAGTCGCGCTTTTTGGAATGTCGAGTTGCTCTGCCAATGCCTGCATCTGCAGCCCGCGGGGGTCACTGGTGAGGCTTTCCAGCACACTGAAAACACGTTCGATCTGACTGCCGGCCATGGGAGGGTCCACACTAAATTTTCCAGATTCTAAAAGACAAACCAAGTAATGCGAAATCTGGAACCCGCAGTCCGGCAACCGTGCTCGACAAATAATTTCCGATACAGGCCGTCGCCTGCCCGATAAAAACCCGTCGCCTGAAGGAATTAGATGGGTTGTCCGTGTTCAATACGAGTCTGGAGTATTCCCGGCAACCCACCACAGGTTGCCGGGAAGGCTCCTGCGCGCAACAAAAGATGGACGACCGGACTGGCGCCGCTCCCACTCAGCAGCAACACTCATCCCCACGGACAATCAGAGGGTTCCCACATGCTATGGAAAAAAGGCCGACGCAGCGACAACGTGGTCGATGCCCGTGGTGATGATTCTGGCGGCGGCGGTGGTGGGATGCGCTTCGGTGGCGGCAAGGGCCTGAGCCTGACGGCAATTATCTTGATCGTCGGGATCGGCTGGATCACCGGCCAGGACCCGATGCAAATCCTCGGGCAACTGACCGGGCAAGTGAGCGAGCAATCGGCACCGGCCCCGACTCAAACCCGCAAGGCACCGCCGGCCACTGATGAAGGAGCCGAGTTCGTGCGCTCGATCCTCGGCGATACCGAAGACACTTGGGGTCAGATTTTCCAGCAGGCGGGTCGTCAATATAAGAACCCGACCCTGGTGCTGTTCAGCAACCGCATCAATTCGGCCTGTGGCCTGGCGACATCGGCGACCGGCCCGTTCTATTGCCCGGAGGACCAGAAGGTCTACCTGGACATGAGTTTCTTCCAGGAAATGTCCCAACGTTTTTCCGCTGCTGGCGACTTCGCTCAGGCCTACGTGATCGCTCACGAAGTCGGACACCATGTGCAGACCTTGCTCGGCGTTTCGGCGAAAATTCAGACCGCCCGCCAACAGGGCCGGCAGATGGAAGGCGACAGTGGTTTGCTGGTGCGCCAGGAACTGCAGGCCGATTGCCTGGCCGGAGTCTGGGCCAATAATGCGCAGAAACGGCTGAACTGGCTGGAACCCGGTGACATCGAAGAAGCCTTGAACGCCGCCAATGCCATCGGCGATGACCGCTTGCAACAGCAAGGTCAGGGTCGCGTGGTGCCGGATTCGTTTACTCATGGTACGTCGGCGCAAAGGGTGCGCTGGTTCAAAACCGGATTTGCGCAAGGCCAGGTCGGCCAGTGCGATACCTTTGCAGCGAAAAACCTATAAATGAATAAGTGGCTGTTAGCTCTACTGATCACCTGCGCAAGCGCCCAGGCTGCCGAGCATGCGGTCAAGGAGGTCAGCCCCGGACGCCTGCTGCTGACTGCAGGTGAAATCGCGGTGGGCATCGGCCCGGCCCCGAAAAAAATCGAACGCGTGCTGATCATCATCCATGGTCGATTGCGCAATGCCGACACCTATCGCCAGAGCGCCGAGCGCGCGGCCGAACAGGCCGGGCAAAGCGCGACCACCTTGGTGCTCGCCCCGCAATTTCTCAATGAAACCGACATCGCGGCCCATCCCGTGGCTGACAGCGTATTGCGCTGGCAGGGTAATGACTGGATGGCGGGCGGTTTATCCACCGCTCCGTTTTCCCTGAGCTCCTACGCGGCGCTCGACGAAATCATCGCCCGAATCGGCGATCGAAAACAGTTTCCGGACGTGAAGCAAATTGTCATCGCCGGTCACTCCGGTGGCGCTCAGGTGGTGCAGCGATACGCGTTGCTGGGCCACGATCAGCCCGCGCTCAAGGCGGCCGACATACAGGTGCGTTACGTCATTGCCAACCCGTCGTCTTATGCGTACTTCGATGAGCGACGGCCGGCGGCGTTCAGCCATGCCGGTTGCCCGAATTTCAATCGCTGGAAGTACGGGCTGACGGATTTACCCGCCTATGCCGAAGGGCAACCCGCCAAGCAGTTGGAGGAAAACTACGTCAAACGCGATGTCGTTTATCTACTCGGGCTGAAGGACAGCGACCCGAAGCAGCCGGCGCTGGATAAAAGCTGTGAGGCCCAAGCTCAGGGAGCCAATCGATTGGCTCGCGGGCGTAATTATTTTGCTTATCTGAAGCGGCTGCATCCTCAGGGTTTGAATCAGCAGCTAATTGAAGTGCCAGGGGTCGGACATGACGGGGATGGGATGCTGACTTCGCCTGAGGGGCAGAAGGCGTTGTTCGGTCAGTGAGTTTTTATGGTGGCTGGCAGGGCCCCTTCGCGAGCAAGTCGAATCGTCGCACCGCCGCTCCCACATTCGATCTGCGTCGGATGCAAATTTTGCATTTCATGGAGATAAAGTGTGGGAGCGGGCTTGCTCGCGAAAGCGTTCGAACAGGCAGCCAATCTCTCAAGCCGAAAGCATCTGCCGCAACACCACACAATCCGCCGCATGCCAATCCGTTAACTCAGGCCAGGGATTATCCGGCAGGTTCACCAACACCGTCCGCGTCCCTGCCGCCCGACCGCAATCCAGATCAAAGCGGTAGTCACCGACCATCACCATCTCACTGGCCGGGACATTCCAGGCATTGGCCAACTTCAGCAAACCACCGGGATGCGGTTTTGGCGGTGCTTCATCACGGCCCAGCACATCTTCCACCGCGAAGCAGTCGGCCAGGCCGATCGCTTCCAGCGTCACGTGCGCCAGTTCGCGAGCATTGCGCGTAAGAATGCCCAGGCGATAACCGCGCCCGGCCAGCTCACGCACCAACTCTACCGCGCCCGGAGCCGCTTTCGAACCGAGCGCCAGGTCCCGTTCGTGTTCCAGCAACCACGCATGTTTGGCGGCGGCTTCATCGGCCGGCAGCGCGGCGAGGTGGGTCAGGATGTCGTCTTCGGCTGGAATGGCCAACGCCACGCGGATCGCCGCGAAGTCATGCACGGCCACCGTCAGGGTGCCGTCCATGTCGAACACCCAGTGCCGCACCTCGGCCAGGCTCATGCCCAATCCTTGCGGTGGCGAATCAGGCCTTCCTGCGTGACCGAAGCCACCAATTGCCCGGCGCGGTTGAACACGCTGCCGCGGGAGAAGCCGCGCGAGTTGCCCGCCCAAGGACTGTCCATCGCATACAGCAACCAATCATCGGCCCGTAGATCCTGATGGAACCACAGCGCGTGATCGAGACTGGCAACCTGCATGTCTTTCTGCCAGACCGATTTGCCATGGGGCTGCATCGACGTGGTCAACAAACCGAAGTCCGAGGCGTACGCCAGCAAGTATTTATGCAGTGCCGGAGAATCGGCCAAGGCCCCGTCGGCGCGAAACCAGACGTATTTGATCGGATCGGACGGTTGCGGGTTGTAGGGATCTTTCTCGGTGATCGGTCGGAATTCAATCGGTTTCGGGCACAGCAGCTTTTCGCGCATGTGCTCGGGAATCAGGTGCGCCCGCTGCTGAGCAAGTTCCAGCTCTGACGGCAGGTTTTCCGGGCCGACTACGGTGGGCATCTCGGACTGATGCTGGAAGCCTTCTTCGTCGTACTGGAACGACGCACTGCAAGTGAAAATCGGATTGCCCTTCTGGATCGCCGTCACCCGGCGCGTGCTGAAACTGCCACCGTCGCGTACCCGATCAACCTGATAAACCACGGGCAGCGCGGAATCGCCGGGACGCAGGAAATAACCGTGCATCGAATGCACGTGGCGCGCCTCTTCGACCGTCTGACTGGCCGCCGACAGGGACTGACCGATCACCTGACCGCCGAACAGCTGACGAAAACCCAGGTCCTGGCTGCGGCCACGGAACAGGTTTTCTTCGATTGGTTCCAGGGTCAGCAGGTCAACCAGATCATCCAACACTTGGCTCATTCAGACTCTCCTCACACAACGCATGCCGCGCAGTCTTGGCTGCGACGGTCGATTCAATTTCTGGCCAGGGCCCATGGGAGCCATTGTAAACGTCCGTGCCGGCTTATCCATGCAAGGTTTGCAGCCATTGTTCACGGGTGATGCGGTACAGCGCATGGTGACGCAGGGGATGATCGGCCGCGAGCATCGGGTGGTCGAAATCATCGGCTGAATCATGATGCATGCCGATGGCCTGCATGACTTTCTGCGACGGCATGTTGGTTTCGGTGGTGAAGGACACGACTTCTTTCAGCGCCAACCGGTCAAACCCGCAGCGCAGAACGGTCCACGCCGCCTCACTGGCGTAGCCAAGGCCCCAGTGCTCACGGGCCAGGCGCCAGCCGATCTCGGTGGCCGGGGTAAAACGCGCGTCGAAGCCGACCTCTGCGAGCCCGGTAAAACCGATAAATGCCCCGGTGTCCTTGCGCTCCAGCGCCCAGAGACCGAAGCCATGTTCGGCAAAATGGCCGCGAATCCGTCCGATAAGCGAAGCACTTTCCAGACGACTTAAAGGCGCCGGAAAATATCGCATCACCTGTGAATCGGCGCACATCGCCGCAAACTCCGGTAAATCCTCATCGCGCCACTGCCGCAACAGCAGTCGCGCGCTCTCGAGTTCCAGTATCGGTTCCATCGTGCCCCCCCGTTCCCATGCCGCAAGTCTACATCGCTGGTAGGATCCTTCACTCATTCCTACCTACCGTCCTGTATAAATCAGCCATGCCCCTGCCCCTGATCTACCACGAAGACTACAGTCCCGAGTTCCCGGCGGATCACCGCTTCCCCATGGACAAGTTTCGCCTGCTGCGCGATCACCTGGTGGACAGCGGACTGACCCGGGACGCTGACCTGCTGCGCCCCGACCTCTGCCCACCAGAGATTCTCGCGCTCGCACATGACCCTGCGTATATCGAACGCTACATGGGCGGCGAGTTGTCCCGCGAAGACCAGCGGCGCCTCGGCCTGCCGTGGAGCGAAGCCCTGGCCCGGCGCACAGTACGTGCGGTTGGCGGCTCGCTGCTGGCGGCCGAGCAGGCGCTGGAACATGGTTTGGCCTGTCACTTGGCCGGCGGCACCCATCACGCGCATTACGACCATCCTGCCGGGTTCTGCATCTTCAATGACCTGGCGGTGATCAGTCATTTCCTGCTGGAAAGCGGCCGTGTGAACCGGGTGCTGATCTTCGACTGCGATGTGCATCAGGGCGACGGGACAGCACGGATTCTGCACAACACCCCGGAAGCGGTGACCGTTTCCCTGCACTGCGAGAAGAACTTTCCTGCACGCAAAGCCGAAAGTGACTGGGACATTCCACTGCCCAAGGGCATGGGCGATGCCGATTACCTGAAGGTGGTGGACGATGCGCTCAATTATTTGCTGCCGCTCTACCAACCTGACCTGGTGTTGTACGACGCCGGTGTCGATGTGCATAAAGATGACGCGCTCGGCTACCTGAAACTGACAGACGAAGGCGTTGCCGCTAGGGATGAAAGCGTGATGCGTCATTGCCTGGGCCGGGATATTCCGGTGGTCGGGGTGATCGGCGGCGGCTACAGCAAGGACCGCAAGGCGTTGGCGCGCCGTCATGGAATCCTCCATCACAGTGCGCAACGGGTCTGGCAGTCATCAGGTTGTCATTGAGGTGTGAGTCTTTACCCACAATGCCTGTGGAACTGCCTGTGGATAACCTGAGTGAAAGGTCCTACAGGCCATGCTGCATATAGCCTGTAAAAGGGTGGTTGTTTTTTAACCAGCCATTTGAAACGACACAGTTCCAATGTGGGAGCGGGCTTGCTCGCGAAAGCGGTATCAGTCGACATCAATGTTGCATGTTAAATCGCTTTCGCGAGCAAGCCCGCTCCCACATAGATCTGTGCTGGTAGAATGCGCGGCTTATTCCGCCATACCGCAGCGCTTCCCATGACCCAATCTTCCGTCACTCACTCCCCCCACGTCGCCATCATCGGCGGCGGCCCCGCCGGGTTGATGGCGGCCGAAGTGCTGAGCCAGGCCGGGATTAAGGTCGACCTGTACGACGGCATGCCTTCGGTGGGGCGAAAATTCCTGCTGGCCGGTGTGGGTGGCATGAACATCACCCATTCCGAAGCCTACCCGGCATTTCTCTCACGCTACGCCGAACGCGCGCCGCAGATTGCGCCACTGTTGCGCGGTTTCGGGGCCGAAGCCTTGTGCCAATGGATTCATGACTTGGGCATCGAAACCTTTGTCGGCAGCTCCGGGCGAGTCTTTCCTACAGACATGAAAGCCGCCCCCCTGTTGCGCGCCTGGCTCAAACGTCTGCGAGACAGCGGCGTCGTTATCCACACCCGTCACCGCTGGCTCGGCTGGGATGAAACCGGTGGATTACGTATCGACAGCCCCGAGGGCGAAAAAACCGTCAAATCTGACGCAACCTTGCTGGCCCTCGGCGGCGGCAGCTGGTCGCGCCTCGGCTCGGACGGCGCCTGGATGCTGCCACTGGAACAACACGGCGTAGGACTCGCGCCGCTGCAACCGAGTAATTGCGGCTTCGATGTGCAGGCCTGGAGCGAGTTGATGGTCAGCAAATTCGCCGGCGCACCGCTGAAAAACATCGCCATTGGCCTCAATGACGACGTGCCGCGGCTCGGGGAATGTGTGATCACGGCAACCGGGATTGAAGGCAGTTTGATCTACGCCTTGTCGGCGCCGATCCGCGAAGCCATCAATCAGCACGCCTCGGCGACCATTCACCTGGACCTGTTGCCGGGCAAGCCTGTGGATAAGGTTCAGGCTGCGCTGAGCAAACCACGCGGTTCACGCTCAATGTCGAAGCACCTGCACAGTCAGCTCGGCATTGATGGCGTGAAAGCGGCGTTGCTGCGCGAACTCACTCCGGCCGAAAGCTTCGCTGATCCGGCGCTGCTGGCCAAAGCGATCAAGGCGCTTCCACTGTCACTGGTGAAAACCCGCCCACTGGACGAGGCCATCAGCAGCGCCGGTGGTGTGATGTTCGAAGCGATGGATGAGCGTTTGATGCTCAAGCAACTGCCTGGCGTCTTCTGCGCGGGGGAAATGCTCGATTGGGAAGCGCCGACGGGTGGCTATCTGCTGACCACGTGTTTCGCCAGTGGGCGCGCGGCGGGGTTGGGGATGGTGGAGTGGTTGAAGCGCAAGGACTGAGGACTGAGGCGCGGCCATCGCGAGCAAGTCGGATCGCCGCACCGCCGCTCCCACATTCGACCGAGTTCTTCCAGAAAGAATGCAGTTAATGTGGGAGCGGCGGTGCGGCGATCCGACTTGCTCGCGAAGGCGGCCTAACAGACGTCGCGTGTTTTCAAGGCTTCTTCTTACGCGGCCCGGTATTAAACACCGGCACCTTGCGCACAGGCTTGATCGAAGGCTCCGGCGCCGAAGCATCCCCACTCTCAACCCATTTACCCAGATTGCGTTTACCGCCACTGGAGGTCTTCGGCTTCTTCGGTTTTTTCGGCTTCTTGACGACCTGACCGCTGGCATCGGTATCCGGCACCCGGTGCTCAGGCTCGAAGTCATGTTCCATCTGACGAGGCAATGTCTGACGGGTCAACGTCTCGATGGCCGACAGCAGATTCACTTCATCGGCGCAGACCAGCGAAATCGCCTGCCCGGATGCACCCGCGCGTCCGGTACGACCGATCCGGTGGATGTAGTCCTCAGCCACGATCGGCAGGTCGAAGTTGACCACCAATGGCAAATCTTCGATATCCAGACCACGGGCCGCAACGTCGGTGGCCACAAGAATCTGCACTTCACTGGCCTTGAAACGGTCCAGTGCACGCTGGCGGGTTGCCTGAGGTTTGTCGCCGTGGATGCCGTCGGCATTGATGCCCAGGCCCTGAAGCTTTTCCACCAGTGCGTCTACGCCGTTGCGGGTCTTGGCGAACACCAGCACCTGCTTCCACTTACCCTTGCGCAGCAAATGGATGAACAGTTCCGGCTTGCGCTTCTTGTCGACCGTCACCACCCATTGCTTGACGGTGTTGGCGGCCACGTTGCGCGGGCTGACTTCGATGCTCAGTGGATCGTTGAGCATTTGTCCGGCCAGCAAGCGGATTGCGTCGGAGAAGGTCGCGGAGAACAACAGCGTCTGACGTTGCTTAGGCAGCACGCGGTAGATATTCCCCAGTTCCTCGGAGAAACCCAGATCAAGCATGCGATCGGCTTCGTCCAGAATCAGGGTTTGCAGCTGATTGAACTTGAGGGCCTTCTGGCGATACAGGTCGAGCAAACGACCCGGCGTCGCCACCAGCACGTCAACACCCTTGCGCAGCTTCATCATTTGCGGGTTGATGCTGACGCCGCCGTACACCGCGTAAGTGCTCAACGGCAGGTTCTCGGCGTACTGACGCACGGCTTCGTGAACCTGTTCGGCCAATTCGCGGGTCGGCACCAGGATCAGTGCGCGCACCGAGTTAGACGCCACTTTCGGCCCTTCCATGGCCAGCAATTGCAGGAGCGGCAGCGCGAAGCCGGCGGTCTTGCCAGTCCCGGTCTGGGCGGCGGCCATCAGGTCACGACCGGCCAGCACCGCCGGAATGGCTTGCGCCTGAACCGGCGTCGGGGTCTGGTAGCCGAGCGTCTCTAGAGAGCGCAGCAAGGGTTCGATCAGGCCAAGGGTGGCGAAAGTCATGGGATTACCGTAGGAAAATTCAGCGCGGGTTTTTCAAAACAAGTGTGCAAAACAAGATGCAATGGCGCGCAGTTTACCCTAATTCACGCTCGATTCTGTCTGCACCACGGCAGCAGGTCGTTCCGGAGCTCGGCGCCACTGCGGCAATCCGATCAACACCACGGCGCTGATGATCACCGCCATGGCCAATGCTTCCTCGATACCGATGGTCTCGCCGACAAACACGATCCCCAGCAACACCGCCACCGCCGGGTTGACGTAGGCATAACTGGTGGCCGCCGCCGGCCGCACGTTTTTCAACAGATACATATAAGCGTTGAAAGCGATGATCGAGCCGAAGAAAGTCAGGTAGGCCAGGGCCGCCCAGCCTTCGATCGGCGGCATGGCTTCCAGATGCTCACCACTCAGCGCACTGCCGATCAGCAGCGCTACACCGCCGACCAACATTTCTACGGCACTGGCCATCGCGCCTTGGGGCAGCGGCAAGTGTTTGCTCCACACCGAACCGAATGCCCAGGAAGCTGCCGCGAATATCAGCAATGCGGCGCCCAACGGACTCGATTGCAGGTTGGAACCGAGGTTGAGCATGGCAATGCCGATCAGCCCGAGCACAATCCCGGCCCATTCGAGACGGGTATTACGCGCGCCCCAGAAATATCCGCAGAGCAAGGTAAACAGCGGCACCGTCGCCACCGCCAACGCAGCCACACCCGAGGCGACACCCATGTGCTCGGCCACGCTTACCCCGCCGTTACCGCACGCCAGCAGCAAAATCCCGATGATCCCGGCGGCTTTCCACTGCGCCCAGGTCGGTGCCGGCGCCCCGCGCCAACGCAGGAACGCGTACATCAACGTCCCGGCGATCACGAAGCGGATACCGGCGAGCAACAACGGCGGCCAGTACTCCACGCCGATGCGAATCACCAGGTAAGTCGAGCCCCAAATCACGTACAACGCGAAAAAGGCAGCGATCAACGGTAAGGGAAAACGACGTAAGCCAGGCATGGGGCAGCTCGTAGGCAAGACAAGTGAACAGCTATTCTAGAAAGGCCAGCGGCGTAAAATAAGTTACAAAACCTGTTTATAGCGCCGGTACACTTTTCAAAACACGGAGATCATCGCTATAAACCGTGTTTTCGAAAGTCAGTCATTTTTCAGGAGTCCGACGATGGACAAATACGACCGCATGCTCCTCAGCGCCCTGTTGGAAAACGGTCGTGCGTCCTACGCCGACCTGGCGCGCAAGGTCAACCTGTCCGCCCCCGCCGTGGCTGAGCGCGTGGCCAAACTGGAAGCCTGCGGGGTGATCACCGGTTACCAGGCGAAAGTCGACATGGCCAAGCTTGGCTTGCCGATCCAGTGCGTGATCGAACTGCGTTTGAACCAGCACGGTAATCAGAAGGCCTACGACGACCTGATCAAAATCCCGCAACTGACCGAGTGCCACCGGGTGACGGGCGATCCGTGCGTGATCATGCAAGCGGCCGTGGGTTCGATGCCGGAGCTGGAAGCGTTGATCAACCGGATCGCCAAATTCGGGTTCAGCAAGACGTCGATTGTGTTGTCGAGCGCGATAGAGAAGCGTGTGCCGTTGGGGCAGTTGGAGGGGAGTGAGAAGACGATCTAATGGTGCCGAAGATCCAAAGTGGGAGCGGGCTTGCTCGCGAAGGCGGTGTGTCAGTCAACATCAATGCTGAATGATAAATCGCTTTCGCGAGCAAGCCCGCTCCCACAGGGGATTTGCGGTGTGTCAGTTAAAACCCGCGATGGCGCTTCAGATGTTCATTGATCTTCGCCGCCGGCACTTTCTGCAAGCTGACGAGCAGATCATGCGACAACTCCCGCAACCCATGCTTCTGCCGCAACTCCTGGGCCAAATGCGCCGTCAGATTGGCCGCCAGCGATCCGTTAAACGCCTCTGTAACTTGCAGACAACACACCAGGCATATCCCGCAGGCGAACCCAAGATTCTTTCCGCCAATGCAGCAGCCGCAGCGTTCCGCCCGCCCACTCCATCGCCCGCATATGCGGCGCCTGAGTCGAAACGGGCCCCGCCTCCTCCCGCAACATCGGCACCACATGGTGGGTCAACCAACGTCGCAAATGGCGGTTTTCCGGGCAGTAGTGATAAACCAGCATCGCGTATACGCCGGACTCACTCAGCATCAATGTCTCTTGCGAATCTTCGCCATCAGCCAAACACAACATCCGCCGCTGATCCGCATCGAGCTTGATCGCTTGTCTGCCGTTTATGTCCACACCCATTAACCGGCCTATATCACGGGCACAGAACCAGGGTTCCGCGTGCAGTAAAAGTGCGCGCAGTTGGATGTGGTGACGGATGAATGTTTTGGGGGCGAAATAAGCTGCGCATGCAGCTGTTTGCGGTAATGAGGACTGATCTAAATCTTCAGGGGGATTGGGGGTAACTTTGATCATGGCGAATCTCCTGAGAAAGTGGGAGCTGCCAGCATCACTTGCAGATGATGGGTGGCAGCTATGCGCGGGTCTGCAAGACCGAGTAGGAGACCACCCCGGCAGACCCGAAGGTCTCCCGCACACAGCTACCATAAATCGATGGTCGCTCATTAAAGCGACGCGATTATAGGTGCGCCGGTGGTCTCATAACAAACTGTCGGCGGGCTTGCAGACCCGGTCGCTGAATTGGCAGCGACGCTGGAGAGGTTATCGATGCCACAGGTACGGGGCAAGACGGACAAATTCCTAATATTGGGTAGGAGCGATCGTCACATCAGAGTCATCGTTAAACACCCTATAAACCTGCATCGCGAGCGCGTGCCGTCGGGGGATGTGAAAGGAAAAATGGTTCTTCTGTAGGAGCTGTCAGGGTGTTCGGGGGTGCGGTGTTTTCAGAGCCCGCGATGGCGCTTCAGGTGCTCATTGATCTTCGCCGCCGGCACTTTCTGCAGGCTGACCAGCAGATCATGGGACAACTCGCGCAACCCATGCTTCTGCCGCAGTTCCTGTGCCAGGTGCGCGGTCAGATTGGCCGCCATCTCGGCATCGGCCATGGCCCGGTGAGCTTTACCGGTGTGGGGCAGGTTGGCGAACGTGGTAAGCGTGCCGAGTTTGTGGTTCGGCGCGGCGGGCATCAAACGGCGGGCGAGGAGCAGCGAACAGGCGAAGTTCTGCAAGCGTGTGCGTTTGATCCGCCCCAGCTCAAAGTCCCAGAACTTCTGGTCGAACGCGGCGTTGTGGGCCAGCAGCGGTGTGATGCCGACGAATTCGTTGACCTCATTCATCACCTGCTCCGCCGAGGGCGCGGTGCGCAGCATGGCGTTGCTGATGCCAGTGAGTTGTTCGATGAAGGCCGGGACGCGCACGCCGGCATTCATCAGGCTTTGGTAACGCTCGACGATGCGCCCCTGTTCAAGGATCACCACGGCAATTTCCGTGGCCCGGCAGCTGCTGCTCGGGGAGATCCCGGTGGTTTCAAAGTCGATGACTGCTATGCGTTCCAAACCTGTTTCAACTCCAAAAAAAATCAATTCTTGAGCAGCAACGCGCCTTCGATCGGCACGTAGCGGCTGGCGGCGCGGATCAGCGAGTTGGCCGTCAGGCCCGGCACGCCGTAAGCCACTGCTTGCACCCCGTGCTTGGTGATGATGCGCTCCAGCAGCATGTCGAAATCACCGTCACCGGAGGCCAGCACCACTTCGTCGACATGATCGGCGGCGTCCATGATGTCGAGGGTGATGCCCACGTCCCAGTCGCCCTTGGCCGAGCCATCGCTGCGCTGGATGTAGGGCTTGAGCTTTACGATGAAACCGAGGTTGCGCAGGATCTGCTGGAATTGCTGTTGTTTGCTGTCGCCACGATCAATGGCGTAGGCATAGGCCTCGACGATCTCGCCCTGTTTGCTGATATCAGCCCACAGCGCGGCATAGTTGAAATGGCAACCATAGGCCTGACGCACGGTGTAATAGAGGTTTTGGACATCGGCGAACACTGCGATTTTTTTCACCGGTCATCCTCGTTGGCGCGCCGGAGCGCGGGCAGGATCAGGCACCAGGCCCGAAAAGTTGCCCAGTATGCCAGCCTGAAGGATTGTTCCGCGAATAATCGGTCCGGAGCGCCATAGCGCTCCGGACGAATGGCGTATCAGACGAAGGAATCGTCGTCGCCGCCGAAGAACGATGAGCTGTCATCGCTGTAGTCGGCGTCGGTAAAGCCGCCCTGATCATTGGCGTTGTCAGCTACGCGCTGATCCTCGCCCCAGCCCTTGTCACCGCTCTGATCGTTGACCTGCGCCGGTTCTTCCTTGATCACTTCAACCACTTCCGGCTGCTGATTGTGATGGAACAGGCTGCTGATGCCTTGCGCCAGCATCACACCACCAGCCACCCCGGCGGCGGTTTTCAGCGCCCCCCCGAGGAAACTGCTGCCGGCCGGCTGTTGCGGGGCGTAATTCTGCTGAGGCGGTGCTGCACCGAAGTTCTGTTGTGGCGGCTGCGAGTTGAACGACGGCCGCGCCGGTTCACGCCAGCCGCCACCGCTCGATGCGGGAGGGCTTTGGGTGGGTGTCGGCTGCGGATCACGGGAGCTGCCGCCGAAGATGCTCGACAGAAAACCACCGCTGCTCGGGGCCGGTGCAGCCGTCTGAGCCTTGGCCGATTGCAGTTCGGCCTGCAACTGCTGGACTTGTTGGGCGAGCTGTTTGTTCTGTTCATCGAGGCTTTTGATGGCGGCCTCTTGCACCAGAATCGCCTGGGTCATGAAATAGCCCGCCGCGGGCTGGCGAGTCAGGTGTTCCTTGATCCGCGCCTCGGCCTGGGCGTCGCGCGGGGCTGAATCCGTTTCGGCCTGTTGCAGCCGGGAAAACAGTCCATCGATCAGGGTTTGTTCTTCGCTGTTCATGGCGACCTCGTAGATTGCCGGGAATATCGTCGCCCTTATCCACTGTGGATAAGGTGCCCATCCGTAATGGAGGCTGATACAGGATGTTTCAATGGTCTTTACCGAACGTTTACGTTTGCGCCCCAAAGCGCTTCATCGGTTAAAGTGGGCCACTGCTTTCAACCTGCGATACCGACTGATGAATTCGTTCGATGTACTGCGTGACTCACTATATTTCTTCAAGCGCAATCTGGGCCAGATCGTGCGGCTGTGCCTGCCGCTGGTGATCTTTGAGGCGCTGTTGCAACAAGTGGTCGACCACTCCACCGAGCCGGACAGCTTTCCCGGCATCAGTGTGATAGTCGGCTTGCTGGTTTATCCGTTGTACACCGCCGCGCTGATCCTGTTTCTCGATGCCCGCAGCCGCGGCGAATCACCGCGCAATCGCGACCTGCTGGCGATGTCCGCGACCCTGTGGCCACGCTTCGCGCTGCTTACCGCGCTCAATACCTTGCTGATCCTGATCGGCCTGTCGCTGTATTTCCTGCCGGGCATCTGGCTAATGGTGACCCTGGCATTTGGCGAGTACCTGCTGGTGCTGCGCGGCTTCGCACCGCTGGCGGCGATGAAGGAAAGCCTGCGCCTGACCCGCGGCAACTTCCTGCGCATTCTGGTGTGCATTCTCTGTGTGATGGGCCCGTTGTGGGTGCTCAAGGGCGCAACCCTGGCGGTCTATCCCGAACCGCAGAACCCGGTGATTTCCCTGCTGATCGACAGCGCCCACAGCTTCCTGCAACTGTTCGTCAGCGTGGTGCTGTTCCGTTTGTTCATGCTGATTGACGATGTGCCCGAGAAAGTTGACGGGCCGCTTTGACCGCTCTCCCCGTGGGCTTAAGCCCGTCTGTCGGTTATGCTCGGGCTCAACTTTTGTAACGCTATAAGCCGAGCCATGACCCGTCTACTGCGCTACACCCTGCTGGGCCTGTTGACCGTGACCGGCCTGATTGCCTTGCTGATCTACAACCTGACCTGGCGCCCCGAAGCCAAGGAAGCCCTACCGGTCAGTTGCAACGCCCAGGCACCGACGCTGGTGCCCGGTCAGGCGCTGAAGGTGATGACCTGGAACGTCCAGTACCTGGCGGGAAAACGCTACGTATTCTGGAATGACCTCGCGGCCGGCAATGACGAAAAACCCACACCCGAAGACATGGCCTTCAGCCTCGATGAAGTGGCCCGGGTGATCCGCGACGAGCAACCGGACGTCGTGCTGCTGCAGGAGCTCGATGACGGCGCCAAGGCCAGCGATTACCAAAACCAGTTCAAGCTGCTTCAGGAACGAGTCGCGGACCTGTATCCGTGCAGCACTCACGCCTTCGACTGGAAAGCTGATTTCGTGCCTGAGCCGCACATTTTCGGCAGCGTCGGCCGGCAACTGGCCACCCTCAGCCGCTACCAGATCGAACATGCCGAACGCCTGCAATTGCCGGTCGGACCGGCCAACTTCATCACCCGCCAGTTCAAACCGAAAAATGCCTTGTTGGTCACGTACCTGCCGTTGAGCGACGGCGGTCAGATAGCGGTGCTCAACACCCATCTGGACCGCGTCATCCAGCCTGACGAAACGCTGCAATCTCAGGTAACGGCGGTCACAAAAGTCCTCGACAAGCTCGAAAGCCGCGGCACGCCTTGGTTGATCGGTGGGGACTTCAACCTGTTACCGCTGGGGCAATATCGACGCCTGCCCGACGAGCAACGCACGCCCTACTCCACCGACAGCGCGCTGCATGTGCTGTGGGACAAATACCCGATGATCCCGACCAACAACGAAGCCAGCGGCATCGACCGGGCGCGGTGGTTGACCCATTACCCGAACGATCCTGGCTTGAACGGCCCGGACCGGACTGTCGACTACCTGTTCTACAGTCCGCGGATCAAACGGGTCGAGGCGACGGTGAGGCAGCACGATACCTTGCGGATATCCGATCACTTGCCGATGGTCGCCCGTTTCCTTTTACCCGCCAACTAACGATGCAAAACCTGTGGGAGCGGGCTTGCTCGCGAAAGCGGTGGGTCAGCCGACATCAATGTTGAACGATAAATCGCCTTCGCGAGCAAGCCCGCTCCCACAGAGATTGCGCATAACTGGCTTCCGTATCAATGCTCCTCCTCCAGCTCATCGTGCAATAGCCCGAAGATCTCGCGCTTCATGTCGATGAACGAGCGCTCCATGACCATGTCCAGAGTCCGTGGGCGTTCAATCGGCACGTCCAGAATCTGCTTGATCCGACCCGGCCGCGCGCCCATCACGTAGACCCGGTCGCCCAGCAGAATCGCCTCGTCGATATCGTGGGTCACGAACAACACGGTCTTCTTGCTGTTGCCCCAGACCCGCAATAACAGCTGCTGCATTTGCAGACGCGTCTGGCTGTCGAGCGCGCCGAAGGGCTCGTCCATCAGCAGGATTTGCGGGTCGTTGGCCAGCGCCCTAGCAATGGCGACGCGCTGCATCATGCCGCCGGACAGCTGCTTGGCGTAGTTGTCGGCGAACCCGGTCAGGCCGACTTCGTTGACGTAGTAGTCGACAATTTCCTTGCGCTGAGCGGCGGCCATGCCGCGACGTTTGAGGCCGAACTCAACGTTCTGCCGCACCGTCAGCCACGGGAACAGCGTATAGCTCTGGAACACCATGCCGCGATCAGCACCCGGCCCTTGAACTTGCTGACCACCGACGTAGATCTCGCCTTCCGTGGGCTCATTCAATCCGGCAGTGAGGTACAGCAAACTCGACTTGCCGCAACCCGAAGGCCCGACCAACACGGCGAATTGCTGATCCGGCACTTCGAACGACACCTGATCCAGCGCGGTGAACACTCCACCATCGGGCTTTTGATAGCGAAGACTGACCTTGTCCACTTGCAGCCGTGGCGCGGCGTGCACCGGGGCGGCCTGTGGCGTGACGAAACGAGGGTTGACGGCGCTTACTGAGCCCATGCGGCGATCCTCAGACGGAGAAAACGGAACAGTTGATCGGTGACCAGGCCCAACAGACCGATGATCGCGATTGCCAGGAAAATCACATCCACCTGAAAGCCGCGCATGGCTTTAAGGCTCAAGTAACCCAGACCGCTGGAGGCCGCGACCAGCTCGGCGACCACCAGGTAAGTCCAGGCCCAGCCCATGGTCACGCGCAAAGTGTCCAGCACACCCGGCAACGACGCCGGGGCGATCACATGCAGCACCGCATCGCGGCGGGTCGAACCCAGGGTGTAAGACGCGTTGATCAGGTCCTTGGAGATGCCTTTGGACACGTCCGCGATCATCACCAGTTGCTGGAAAAACACGCCGAAGATGATCACCGAGACCCGCTGTTCCAGACCGATGCCAATCCACAAAATGAACAGCGGCACGAACGACGTCACCGGCAGGTAGCGGATGAAATTGACCATCGGCTCAAGGAACGCCTGGACGATACGGAAGCTGCCCATCAGCAACCCCAACGGCACCGCCACCAGCGACGACACGATGAAACCGACCATCACCACTTCGAGGCTGGCCCACACATGCCGGCCGAGCGTGCCGTCGCGGCTCAGGCGCACGGCGGCCTCGACCACCGCGCCCGGTGTCGGCAGGAACATGCCCGGCACCACGCCACCGTAAGACAAACCGGCCCACAGGCCGACCAACAACACCCAGGCCAGACCGCTCGCGCTCCAAATCACCGACACCGGCAAACCGGTCTTGGGCGTGATGCAGCGGCTCAGCCATGAATTGCGCTTGAACATGCGGACCTCCTAGAGCGGGCTGACGAAGCGGTTGTCGATCAGGTCGTCATTGCTGACGTTGTAGGGTTTGCCCTGCAATTCGCTGGCGGTCTCGTTGGCCAGTTTGATCAGCGGTTCGCTGTCACCCGGTTTGCCCGGCGAGCCAAGAAGTTTTTCGCTCATGGCCTGATCGTAGAAACGCACGCCTTGCGCGGCTGCGGCCAATTCCTTCGGATCGGCGAGGTAACCGCCAACGCCTTTGGCCATGATTTTGTAGGCTTCTTGCGGATGGTCCTTGGTGTACTGGACCGCCTTGTACAGACCGGCCACCAACGCCTTGACGTCTTCCGGCTGCTTCTCGATGACCGTGCAGTTGAGCGCGACCACGTCGACAATCACTCCCGGAGTGCTGCTGCTGTCGATCAGCACCTTGCCTTGTTGCTTGCTGCGAACCATCGACAGGTGCGGTTCCCACGTCACCGCGGCAGGCACGCGACCGGCGATGAACGCGGTGGCGGCGTCGTCAGCCGTCATGTTCTGCACGGTGATATCGCTCATGGTCATGCCGTGTTTTTTCAGCAGGTACGACAGCCAGAACTGCGAGGTCGAACCTTCGTTCACCGCCACGGCTTTGCCCTTCAGCTCCTGCAAACTCTTGACGTCCTTGCCGACCAAAACACCGTCGCCACCATGGCTGTCATCCAATGCAGCTACAGCCTTGAAGCAGAATTGCGGGCGGTACTTGAGCACCTCGTCGATAGTCGACGCCGAGCCCGACAATTCGCCCGAGGCTTGCGCGGCCATGTACATCGAAGCCTCTTCGACGACTGGCAATTCGACGGTCAAACCGTTTTCCTTGAAGTAGCCCAGATCCTGAGCCAAGTAGAGCGTGCCGTAACCGACCCACGTGGTGTGGCCGATAGAGAGGGTGCCGGCCTGGGCGCTGGTGGCAACCGTCGCGGCGATGGCGGTGACCGCCAGTGGATGAGTGATGCAGTTCAGCAAGGACTTGATCATGGAGCACTCCCAAAGCTGTTGATTTAGTTTTGTCATGGGCAGTACGGCCAGCGGCCATGGAGAAGAGCTGCCACCTGAGGTCTCTGATGGACCTTTCGGCGAGCAGCGTCTGGCTGACTGGCGAAGTCGATGTTGGCCCAAGGCCGGGATTAGGAAAATTAGGAAATATGTCGAGGCGAGCGATGAAAAAACTGGGTAGCGCGCACTGCGAAAGGGCGCTGTGGGCGGGGGTGCCCGAGGTGGGTGCAAACAGTGAAAGGTGTGTTGAATGAACTATCGCATTCGCGAGCAAGCCCGCTCCCACATTTGATCAGTGTCGTGCACAAACTCTGTGACCGACATAGATCAACTGTGGGAGCGGGCTTGCTCGCGAAGAGGTCTGGAAGAGCGCTACAAGATCAGAGCCGACCGTATTCCTGCGCAGTACGATCGACCGCTTTCAAGGTTTTGCCAATCAGTTCATCAACCTCTTCCCGACTGGCAATCAACGCCGGCGCCATGATCATCCGCCCCAGTGTCGAACGAATAATCACCCCCTCTTCAAAGCCAATCGTGCGGCAACGCCAGGCAATGTCATTCTCGTTGGCAAAACGCTTGCGACTGGTTTTGTCCTCAGCCAATTGCAACGCCGCCACCATGCCGACACCCTGAATATCGCCCACCAACGGGTGATTGCCGAACACCTCGCGCAAGCACTGTTGCAGGTACGGCCCGATGTCATCCTTGACCCGCGCCACCACTCCTTCATCGCGCAACGCCGTGAGGTTGGCAATCGCCACCGCGGCTGCCACCGGGTGCCCGGAGTAAGTCAAACCGTGGGCAAACACCCCGCCCTGTTCCACCAGCACCTGAGCCATTTTCTTCGACAGAATCAGTCCACCCATTGGGATGTAACCGGAGGTCAAACCCTTGGCGATGGACAACGTGTCCGGCTCGAAACCGAAGTACTCGTGGGCGAACCATTCGCCAGTGCGACCGAAGCCGCCGATCACTTCGTCGGCGCACAACAGCACATCGTACTTGCGGCAGATTCGCTGAATTTCCGGCCAGTAACTCTCTGGTGGAAAGATCATCCCGCCGGCCCCCTGGAACGGTTCGGCGATAAACCCTGCGACCTTGTCCGCGCCGAGTTCGAGAATCTTCGCTTCCAATTGCTGCGCCGCCCGCAGGCCAAATTCGGCCGGGGTCAGATTGCCTTCGTGGGCGAAAAAATACGGTTCATCGATGTGTTCGATGTCTGGCAGCATGCCGCCCATTTCGTGCATGAACTTCATACCACCGAGCGCCGTCGCCGCCAGGGTCGAGCCGTGGTAACCGTTCCAGCGACCGATCATGATTTTCTTCTCGGGCTTGCCGAGAATCGTCCAGTAACGCCGTACGGTGCGGATCAGCACCTCGTTGGCCTCGGAGCCGGAGTTGGTGTAGATCGCGTGGCTGTAATGCCCCGGCAACAGGCTGAACAGCAGCTCCGAGAGCTCGATCACCTGCGGGTGGGTGGTGTGGAAAAACATGTTGTAGTACGGCAACTGCTCCAGCTGCCGGGTCGCGGCGGCGGCCAGGTCCTTGCGGCCATAACCGAGGTTGGTGCACCACAGCCCGGACATGCCGTCGAGGTAACGCCGACCATCGTTGTCCCACAGGTGCAGACGCTCGCCACGGACCATCACTCGGGGCCCTTCATCGTTGAGCACTTTTTGATCGACGAATGCGTGGATGTGGTGCGCAGCGTCGGCGGCCTGGTAGTCGCGGGTTTCACGTGGTGTGGTCATCGCCAGTTCTCCGTTTTGTTATTAGCGGCTGTTATGAACGCAGCTGAAACCAGGTGGTCTTCAACTGGGTGTATTTATCGAATGAATGCAGCGACAGGTCGCGGCCGAAACCGGATTGTTTGCCGCCACCGAACGGTACGGTTACGTCCAGCGCATCGACGCTGTTGACCGACACCGTGCCTGCTCGCAATTGCCGCGCCACGCGGTGGGCGCGATTGAGGTCGTCGGTCCACAGCGACGCGGCCAAACCGTAGACACTGTCGTTGGCCAGTTGCAAGGCATGGGCCTCATCATCGAACGCCGTGACCGCCAGCACCGGGCCGAACACTTCATCGCGAAACAGCGGCATGTCCGGGCTCACGCCGGTGAAGATCGTCGGCTGAATGAAGTTGTCGGAGCCATTGAAGATCGACTGCCGACCACCACACACCTTGGTCGCGCCTTGGCGCTCGGCCTGCTGGATGAACTTCATGATGCGTGCCGTCTGGCGGCTGTCGACAATCGCCCCGGCGCGACTCGACGGGTCCAGTGGATCACCCGGTTGCCAGCATTCGGCGTGCGCCTTGAGGCGCTCGACGAACTCGTCATGAATCGAACGCTCCACCAGCAACCGCGAGTTGGCCGAGCAGACTTCACCCTGATTGAAGAAGATCCCGAACGCAGCTTTCTGCGCCGCCAGATCCAGATCCTGACAATCGGCGAACACCAGATTGGCGCTCTTGCCGCCGCACTCCAGCCACACCTGTTTCAGGTTCGATTGCGCGGAGTACTGCATGAAGTATTTGCCGACTTCGGTGGAGCCGGTGAAAACCAGGCAATCGACGTCCGGGTGCAAACCGAGGGCTTTGCCGGTCTGCTCGCCGAGCCCCGGCAACACGTTCAACACGCCTGCTGGCAGGCCAGCTTCCAGCGCCAACTCGGCCAGACGCAGGGCGGAAAACGGTGACTGCTCGGCGGGTTTGAGGATCACCGAATTGCCCGCCGCCAGTGCCGGTGCGAGTTTCCAGGCGGCCATGTCCAGCGGGAAATTCCATGGCACCACGGCAGCAACCACGCCCAGCGCTTCGCGGGTGATGGTCGCCAGTACGTTCTGCGCGCTGGGGGCGATCTGGTCGTAGAGTTTATCGAGGCTTTCGGCGTACCAGCGAAACACCCCGGCGGCGCCTGGCACGTCGATGTTGTAGGCGTCCATCACCGGTTTGCCCATGTTCAGCGAGTCGAGTAGCGCCAGTTCTTCGCGGTGGGTCATGATCAGATCGGCCAGGCGCAACAGCACTTGCTTGCGTTCATTCGGCGAACGGGCCGACCAGGTGCCGGCCTCGAACACGTGCCGCGCATTGCGCACCGCGGCGTCTACGTCTTCTTCGCCGCACGCGGCCACGTTGGCCAGGCACTGGCCGTTGGCAGGGTTGATTGCGGCGAAGGTCTGCCCCGACTGCGCCGCACGGGGTTTGCCGTCGATCACGGCCTGATCGGGAAACCGCAGCGCAGCGACTTTGTTTTGCCAGAATGCAAGCTCGAACACGTTCAGATGCTCCAAGGGCTTTTCTTGTGATTGGATGGTGGCCCAGGCCTGTGTCCAGGAAAAATAGTAAAAATGTCTTCGCAGACCATGAAAAAACTGGGCAGCCAATCTCCCCGGTGACGCGGTATGTGGTTATTGTTCAGGCATAACAACACCGTCGTCAGAACGAACGCAGGCGGCGCGCAATTTGCCTGGATGTCGAGATCATCCACCCCGAGGTTTGCCGTGGCTGCCTACAACTTGCGTCAACTGAAATACTTCATCACCACGGTCGAATGCGGCAGCGTCGCCGAGGCCTCGCGCAAGCTATACATCGCGCAGCCGGCGATCTCCACAGCGATCAAAGGCCTGGAAGACAGCTTCGGCGTGCAACTGCTGATCCGTCACCACGCTCAGGGCGTGTCATTAACCCCCAGCGGCGCGCGCTTCTATCGCAAGGCCCAGGAACTGCTGCGCATGGCTAAGGAGTTCGAACAGAACGCCCTCGCTGACAACGACGTGGTGGCCGGGCAAATCGATATCGGTTGCTTTGAAACGGTCGCGCCGCTGTACCTGCCGCAGTTGATTGCCGGGTTTTCGGCGCTGTATCCGGGGGTGAAAATCCGTATCCGCGACGGCGAACAGCAAGAGCTGGTACAAGGCCTGACCTCGGGCACCTTCGACCTGGCGATCCTGTATGAACACGACCTCGACGCCACCATCCAGACCGAACCCTTGATGCCGGCGCAGCGACCTTATGCGTTGCTGCCGGCGGATCATCGCTTTGCCCAGCTCAAGCAAGTGTCGCTGCGCGATCTGTGCCTGGAGCCGATGATTCTGCTGGACGTGCAACCGAGCCGGACCTACTTCGTCAGCCTGTTCGAAGAGTTGGGACTGACGCCGAACATTGCCTTCAGCTCACCGTCGATCGAGATGGTTCGGGGAATGGTCGGGCAAGGGTTCGGTTTCTCGATCCTGGTCACCCGGCCGCACTCGGAATGCACCTATGACGGCCAGAAAGTGGTGTGCGTGGACATCGTCGAAGACATCACCGGCTCAGGGCTGGTGGCGGCGTGGCTCAAGCGCGGGCAACTGACCAAACCGGCGCAGCTGTTTGCGGATTATTGTCGGGAGCAGTTGACCGCGAAGGCCGCCTCTTGAACATCTTCAGCTTTTACGGGGTTTGATCCGCGCGGTCGCCTCGGCCACCAGCGGGTCATCCGGCCAATAATGTTTCGGGTAGCGCCCTTTCAAATCCTTCTTCACCTCGGCATACGTGCTGCGCCAGAAGTTCGCCAGGTCCTGGGTCACCTGCACTGGTCGTCGCGCCGGGGACAGCAGATGCAGTTTGACCACTTGACGACCACCGGCAATGCGCGGGGTTTCCGCCAGGCCGAACAACTCCTGCAACCGCACCGCCAGAATCGGCGGCTGCTCGCTGTAATCCAGACGAATCGACGAACCCGACGGCACGCTCAAATGATGCGGCGCCAGTTCATCGAGCCGTTGCGGCAGCGGCCACGGCAACAGGTTATGGACGATGCTCGACAGGTCCAGATTGGCGAAGTGACTGAGCCGCGAAACTTTGCCCAGATACGGCATCAGCCAATGTTCGAGGCTTTTGAGCAGGGCGGCGTCGCTGACAACCGGCCATTCACTTTCACCCTTACTGCCGAGATCCAACTGGCGCAGCAACGCCACTCGCGCTTGCCACTGACGCAGCTCTGGCGTCCATGGCAACAGTTCCAGACCTTTGCGCCGCACCAGATTCACCAACGCCTGACTGCGCGCAGTTTCGTCGAGTCCGGTCAACGGCTCGCGACTGAGGATCAACTCGCCAACCTTGCGCTGACGCTCGGCGCGCAACACACCTTCACGCTCATCCCATTCCAGTTGATCGACGCAGCGCACCTGCTCGGCCAGCACTGAATCGAACAGCGCCGGATCGAAATCCGCCGCCAGGTAAATGCGTTCTTCACGCTGGCCCTGACGACTGCCGAGATCGGCGATCACCAGCCACGGTTGCTTCATCAAACTGTCGGCTTCGGCGAACAGCGCAGCGCGACCGTTGGCCAGGCGATACTCCGCGCCACCGGCACGACGTTGCTGAGCGACCCGATCCGGATAAGCCAGTGCCAGCAAAGCACCGAGCCAGCGCGGATGATCCGGATCGTCGACCGGTTCCGACGCCTTGCCCCGCAGGTAACCGCGATACTGCCGCGCCAGTTGCCGGGCTCGTTGCACGCCACCCTGAGCGCCACGTGCGGCGCGTTCTTCGCCGGACAACAGCACCAATCGGCTGTGCAGATCCGCCCCGGCGCCACGCAAAATATCTCGCTCGCCGAGCAAGGCCGCGACATCGCAGGCCATGTTGGCCAAGCCGAGGGCCTGACCGCGCAACAGCAAATGCGCGATACGTGGGTGCGCCGGCAGTTCGGCCATGGCCTGACCGTGGCGGGTCAGCGCTTCGCCGTCCAATGCGCCCAAGCGATCAAGCAAGTCCTGAGCCTGTGCATAAGCGGCCGCGGGCGGCACGTCGAGCCACACTAATTGCCCCGGTGTCACGCCCCAGCGGCCGAGCTGCAAAGCAAGTCCGGCAAGGTCCGCCGAGAGGATTTCCGCACTGGCGTAGGCCGCCAGTTGCTCGTGCTGATCCTGCGACCACAAGCGATAACACACACCCGGTTCCAACCGCCCTGCCCGCCCCGCGCGCTGAGTGGCGCTGGCTTTGGAAATACGCTGAGTATCGAGGCGGGCCATGCCGCTACCCGGGTCGAAACGCGGCACTCGCGCCAACCCGGCATCGATCACCACGCGCACGCCGTTGATGGTCAGGCTGGTCTCGGCGATGTTGGTCGCCAGCACCACTTTGCGTTTGCCGGTGGGGGCCGGATCGATCGCGGCGCGTTGGGCGGCGAGGTCCAGTTCACCGTGCAACGGGCAGAGTAGAACCTGCGTGCTATCGCTCAGTGCATCGGCGAGTTGCTGATGCACCCTACGGATCTCCGCTTGCCCCGGCAGAAACACCAGCACGCTGCCGGTTTCATCATTCAAGGCTTCAAGAATGGTCTGCACCAGGCGCGGTTCGATGAATTCACCGGGCTGGAACGGCCGGCCCCAGCGCATCGCCACCGGGTACATGCGGCCTTCGCTGCGCAGGATCGGCGCGTCATCGAGCAACCCGGCCAGGCGTTCACCTTCCAGCGTTGCCGACATCAACAGGATTTTCAGCGGTTGATCGTCACGAAACAGCTCGCGGCCATTCAGACTCAAGGCCAGCGCCAGATCGGCGTCGAGACTGCGCTCATGGAATTCGTCGAAAATCAGCAGGCCAACACCTTCGAGCGCCGGGTCGTCCTGCAAACGCCGGGTGAGAATGCCTTCGGTGACCACTTCAATGCGGGTGTTGGGGCCGACTTTGCTGTCGAGACGAATGCGATAGCCGACGGTTTCGCCGACCTTTTCACCCAGCTCACTGGCCAGACGCTCCGCTGCCGCGCGCGCGGCCAACCGCCGCGGTTCGAGCATCAGAATGGTCTGCCCGGCCAACCAGGGCTCGTTGAGCAAGGCCAGTGGCACGCGGGTGGTTTTACCGGCGCCGGGCGGTGCTTCGAGCACGGCTTCGTGGCGTGTAGCCAAGGCTTCACGCAGGGCGGGTAAAACTTCATCAATCGGCAAAGAAATCATGCTGGCTCCCCAGGGCGTGCCCACAGTAAATTGCGAGTCGCGTTGAAGCTGTGGGCGTGCCAGGCAAGGCGCGGGACGCCGGTAAGGGTCGTTTCCTTACCAAGTCTCGCAACGCAGCATGGCGCGTCCACAGCTTCAGCCCGGAGGGCCGAACCCCGATAACATCCATCAGCCGTTACGCGTTGTCGATCTGGAAAAAACAACATCAATCCTCAACTATTCCAGTAGGGGTGAGACGCGGCCGTAATTTACTGTGGGCACGCCCTGCCGCGGCGAGTATAACGGCGAACTGCCTAGCGTTCGTCGTGGTCCTAATTCATATAGACGCCCCTTCGTTTTCCAGATGACTCAGGAGATTTCATATGCGTGTTCCCTTTCGCTTGATTGGCGGTGTATTGGTCGCGACGTTGCTGACCCAGGTGACCGCTTGCGGATCGATTTTCTACCCTGACCGTCGCGGTCAGATCGACGGCAAGATCGACCCGGCCATCGCCGCGCTCGATGCCGTGGGCCTGCTGTTCTACATCATTCCCGGCCTGATCGCGTTTGCCGTGGACTTCGCCACCGGCGCGATTTACTTCGAGCCAGGCAAGACCGCCCAGGTGGCCCCGGAAAAACTCAAGGAAGCCATCGGCGCCGACGGCAAGGTCGATAACCACAAGTTGCAGACTATTCTCGAAACCGAACTGGGCCGCAGTTTCCCACTGGATGACCCACGCCTGATCCAGCACAAGGGCAGCGCTCAGCAACTGGCCATGTTCGGCCTGCAACCTGCCGCGTAATCCGTGCACTTAAAGGAATAGCCGCACTTATGATCTCCAGCTCCGAACATGCACGCCTGCTGCGGCTGGCGACCCGTGCCTCGGTGGCGGTGGCGTGCACGCTGATCGTCGCCAAAGCCATTGCCTGGTGGTTGAGCGGTTCAGTGAGCATGCTCGCCGGGTTGACCGACTCGACCCTCGACGGCGTCACCTCGCTGCTCAACCTGCTCGCGGTGCATTACGCCTTGCGCCCGGCCGACGATGATCACCGTTACGGCCATGGCAAGGCCGAGTCGCTGGCGGGCATGGCTCAGGCGTTGTTCATTGGTGGCAGTGCGGTGCTGATTGCCTTGCAGGCGATTGATCGACTGAAACACCCGGAGCCGGTGGGGGCGCCGTGGATCAGTATCGGGGTGATTGTGTTTTCCCTGGCGCTGACCCTGGCCCTGCTGATGTTGCAACATCGGGTCGTCAAGGCGACCGGCTCCAACGCCGTGCGCGCCGACTCTCTGCATTACCGCTCGGACCTGCTGCTCAACGGCAGCATTCTGGTGGCGCTGGTGCTCGCCGGGTTCGGTTGGCATCAAGTCGACCCTTGGTTCGGCTTGGGGATTGCCGCCTACATTCTCTGGAGCGCGATTCATATCGCCCGGGAAAGTTTTACGGTGCTGATGGATGAAGAACTGCCGTCGGACGTCAGCCAGCACATGCTCGAACTGGCCTGCAGCGTACCGGGAGTCTTGGGGGCGCACGACCTGCGCACGCGGATTTCCGGCAACCAGTGGTTCGTGCAGTTGCACCTGGAATTGCCGGGGGACTTGACCCTGTCAGTCGCTCACGGCATCAGCGACCAAGCCGCCGATGCGATTCACGCGGCTTATCCGCGAGCCGAAGTGCTGGTGCACGCCGACCCGCAGGAAGTGGTACCGGCAGGCAGGGCTCAGAAAGAAACCTGATAACCGCGACTGCTCAGACAATTGCCCTGAGCCTGTCGGTAGGCTTGCACCACCGACGGGTCTGGCTGGTAGGTAGCCGTTCGCGGATCGAAGCCACTCTGCTGCACCGCGTATTGATAGCACTCGTAACCGTCCTGATTGACCTGCTCTGGCGACTGACCGTTGGCCGGATACGCCACCACGTCATAACCATTGCTGACCGGTTGCGGCTGCGGTTGCAAGGGCGGCTCGACCACGACGTAATCCTGAGTGCTTTCCTGATAGGCGTAATAAGAACCGGCCGCCAGGAACAACAGCGCACCGCCGATCCACACTTCACGCGCGTAATCGGGCAAGTAGCTGACGCGAATCCCGCGTGGCGGCTGCACCACCACGTAGCGCGGGCCTTGTGGGCGATACCAATAGCCGCCGGAGTAGAAGTAATCCTGACCGCGATATGGCACGCGGTAATCACGGTCGGGGAAGCGATCGATCACATGACCGGGGCGAAACTGCGGGCCGGCGCCCCAGCCATTGCCATGCCCATCCGGGCGACCAGACCAGCGATAGTCATCGGGACGCGGACCGTTGTTCTGCCAGTGCTGGTTGTTATCGTAGCGCCGCGGCACGTCCTGGTAGTAACCACGCTGCGGCTGCTGGGTCTGGCGCACGGTGTCGGGCCGGCCCTGAATCGGCAGGTCGTTGGCCGGTAGTTGCGGCGGCGGAGGTGGTGGTCGAACCGGACTGTTGTAGTCGTGCGGCTGACGGTTCTGCTGATTCTGGCCGTTGTGCTCGAACTGGCGACTGTTGTCGCCACGAATGATGTCGTTATTCTGCGCACGCGGCTGGTTATTGCCGCCGTGGCCCTGATTGTTTTCCTGATGGCCATCCGAGCCGCGTTGCCCGCCATCGGGGCCACGGTTTTGCGGCTCATCGGCCAGCGATTGCGCAGTGACACTGATACACAGCAAACCAACACCGGCCAAACGCCAGATGCGCGACTTCATGCTTTTCCTCACTGCGGGTTAGGGCCTGTACGTAAGACTGGGAAAGCACAGGCCGGTTCTGCAACAGGTTATCAGTCGCGCAACTTATTTATTGAGGGCAGTCGGCAAATTCCGGGCAAAAGAAAAGGGAGACCCGTCGGCCTCCCTTTGAGAACTTCGTCCGTGCTCGACGCTTTTGACGTCGGCTCACCTCACGCCGTCTTCTGGACAGTGTGTAGCTCGGGGGCCGGCTCATCCCCGGTGGGGGTGGCGACCGCAGCTGGCCTGATTGGGCGAGCCGCACTGGACTGTTTGTCCGAGCAGTGATTCTGGTGATAAGAATAGGCTCGCGGCGCCGGCAGAGGATTGCGAAGATTGCTCAAATAAACATCACTTGCGCAATTTTTAACCCTGGATAGATAATCCACCGCAATAGTTATGACAAAGGCCTGATTGATGAGCAAACTCGACCGATACGACCTGAGCATTTTGGCGGAATTGCAGCGTGACGCGCGCATCTCCAACCAGGAGCTGGCCGAACGCATCGGCCTGTCCCCCTCGCCATGCTCGCGGCGGGTCAAGCAGCTGGAAGATGACGGTTACATCTCCCGCCAGGTGGCCCTGCTGGATCGCAAGATGCTCGGTTTGAGCCTGACGGCTTACGTGTTGATCGGTATGGACCGTCATACACCAGAGCGGTTCGAGAACTTCGAAGCGGCGATTCGTACGTTGCCGCAAGTGCTGGAATGCAGCCTGGTGACCGGGATGGATGCCGACTATCAGCTCAAGGTCGTCGTACCGGATATGGACCATTATCAGAAATTGCTGCTAGGGCATCTGACCCGGATTGAAGGGGTGACGAGTGTGCGGTCGAGTTTTGTGCTTAATCAGGTGCTTAACAGTACTGAGTTGCCCTTAACCCATCTACGCAGCTGAGATCCGCTTCTGTAGGAGCGGGCCAGGCGACGAATGACTGCGACACACTGCCGCAGGTCAATGCTCCGCCAATCCGCCGTGGCGTATACTCCAGCGCCTTTTAGCCGCGCCCGCGCTGGAGATGTTCGATGGATCCTGCAGTACTCGAAGAGTGGATGATGACCGGACTGGTCAGCATTCTGATCATTTTCATGGGTTTCATCGTCTGGGATCTGGCGAAGAAGTCCAAGGCCGGACGCTTTGGCTCGTTCATCCTGTTCTTCGTACTCGGCCTGGGCGTCGCCGCGTTCGTGATCAAAAGCGTGGTCATCGGCCTGATCGAATCCGGCACGCTATAAACGCGCCGGCACTTCCTTCCACTGGCCCTGATCGAGCCCTTCGATCGACCAGTCGCCGATTCTGACCCGTACCAGACGCAACGTCGGCAAGCCGACCGCCGCGGTCATGCGCCGTACCTGACGGTTGCGCCCTTCACGAATCACCAGTTCCAGCCAACTGGTCGGCACACTTTTGCGAAAGCGTACGGGCGGATTGCGTGGCCACAGTTCAGGTTCTTCAAGCTGCCGCGCATCAGCGGGTAGCGTCATGCCATCGTTCAGCTCGACGCCATCGCGCAATCGCTGCAATTGCTCGGCACTCGGCTCGCCTTCCACCTGCACCCAATACGTCTTCGCCAGTTTGTGTTTCGGGTCGGCGATCCGAGCCTGAAGCTGGCCATCGTTGGTCAGTAGCAGCAAACCTTCACTGTCGCGGTCCAGCCGTCCTGCCGGGTAAATCCCGGGAATCTCGATGTAATCCTTGAGCGTCGCCCGCCCTTCTCCATCGCTGAATTGCGTCAGCACATCGAACGGCTTGTTGAACAGAATCAGCTTCGGCTCGGCCGGCGGCGCTTTGGCGACACGGCGCGGTGCTTGGGACGTTGGCACAGGCTTCACGCCGGGACGGCGGGAAACGGGAGGTTGAGGACGGGACATGGGAAAAGGAACATCTAGCGGTCAGGGCTGCTAATGCTAGTGCCCTGACCGCTAAATAACCATGAGAACAATCAGCGGAACGGCGGCTCGTCGAAGCTGCGCAGTTTGCGCGAGTGCAGCGAGTTGAGTTCGGTGCGCAACAGATCCACCGCCTCGATGCCGATCTTCAAGTGCTGGCTGACCGCGCGCTCATAGAAAGCGTTGGCCGAACCCGGCAGTTTGATTTCGCTGTGCAACGGTTTGTCCGAAACACAAAGCAATGTGCCGTACGGAACCCGCAAGCGATAACCTTGCGCCGCGATGGTACCGCTTTCCATGTCAACCGCCACGGCGCGAGACAGGTTGATCAGCGGACGCTCCTGAGCCCAGCGCAACTCCCAGTTACGGTCGTCGTAGGTCAGTACGGTGCCGGTGCGCAGGCGTTTTTTCAGTTCGTCGCCCTTCTCACCGGTGATATTGGCCGCCGCTTGCTGCAACGCCATTTGCACTTCGGCCAGGGCCGGAATCGGAATATTCGGCGGCACGACCCGATCGAGAATCCCGTCGCGGCGCATGTAAGCGTGCGCCAGCACGTAATCGCCAATCGTCTGCGACTGACGCAAACCGCCACAGTGGCCGATCATCAGCCAGCAATGCGGACGCAGCACTGCCAGGTGGTCGGTGATGTTCTTGGCGTTGGACGGGCCGACGCCGATGTTCACCAGGGTCACGCCGTGGCCGTCAGTGGCGATCAGGTGATAGGCCGGCATCTGATAGCGGTGCCAAACCACACCCGCGGCAATCGCCGAGGCTTCGCCGTGGTCCATGCTCTTTTCGATGATCACGTTGCCCGGCAAGACCATGCGCACGAAGCGCGGATCGCTGCGCAACTGTTCCAGGCCATGGACGATGAACTGGTCAACGTAGCGGTGGTAGTTGGTCAGCAGAATCCATGGCTGCACATGGCGCCAGTCGCTGCCGGTGTAATGCACCAGCCTGCGCAGGGAGAAATCCACCCGCGCGGCGTCGAACAAGGCCAACGGCAGCGGGTCGGTGTTTTCCCAGTCATACAAACCATCGGCGATCCCGTCGGTGGCAGCGGACAGGTCGGTACTCGGGAACACCCGCGCCAGCGTGGCAGCGGTGACGCCGGAACCGGCCAGCTCATCGCCCTGCTCGACCACGTACGGATAAGGAATGTTTTGCTGGCTGATGCCGACTTCCACCGTGACGGTGAAGTCGTGCATCAACGGCACCAGTTGTTCCAGCAGGTACTTACGGAACGCCGCTGGATGGGTGACGGTGACGCTGTAGGTCCCCGGCAATTGAACCTTGGCATAGGCGCGTGTGGTCTGTGGGACTTCGCCCTGGCAAAGGTAGGTCAGACGCAGCTCGGGATAACGAAACATCGCACGCTGTTCGGCGTCCGGTTCGACTCGATCCTTGAGGTAACGCTTGAGCGCCTGGTTCAGCGCGGTGGTTGCACGATTGTGCAAGAGCGCAAGCCGGTCAACGGCTTGCTCGGCGGTTTGAACGACAATAAAAGCTTCGGTCACGATCAGCATCCTGTGTTCTGACTTGCAGACCTGCATCTTGCCTGCAAGTCAGCACGATCAGAAGCCCTGTGGTGTCGTGCGGGCGACAATCGCTTCCACATCCAGCCCACGTGGCAACGCGCCATACACTCGGCCGGCGGAACCCAAGCGGCTCGCAATGAACGCGTCACTGACGGCGCTGTTACCGGCTTCCAGCAACAGCTTGGCCTGAAGGCCCAAGGCGATGTCTTCGGTGAGCTGGCGGGCGCGGTATTGAATATCGCTGGTGTCCTTGAAGGCCGCCCGCAATTGGCTGATGTGTGCGGCCAGACGTTTGTCGCCATGACCATCGCCCAATTCGCTGAACAATACGTCGAGCACACCCGGTTCCTTCGACAACGCTCGCAAAACGTCGAGGCATTGCACGTTGCCGGAACCTTCCCACGTCGAATTGACCGGTGCCTCACGGTACAACCGCGGCAAGATGCTGTCTTCGACATAACCGGCGCCGCCCATGCATTCGGCGGCTTCGTTGATCATTCCGGGCGCGCGTTTGCAGATCCAGTACTTGCCCACCGCCGTGACCAGCCGAGCGAATTTGGCTTCCTGCTCGTCATCCAGATGATCCAGCGCCCGGCCCATGCGCAGGCTCAAGGCCAGGGCGGCTTCGCTTTCCAGGGCCAGGTCGGCCAGTACGTTCTGCATCAAGGGTTGTTCGCTGAGCAATTTGCCGCCGACCTTGCGGTGGGCGCAGTGATGGCTGGCCTGGGTCAGGGCCTGGCGCATCAACGAACTGGAGCCGACCATGCAATCGAAGCGGGTCATGGCGACCATTTCGATGATGGTCGGAACGCCCCGCCCCTCCTCGCCGACCATCCATGCCAGCGCACCACGGAACTCCACTTCGCTGGAAGCGTTGGAGCAATTGCCGAGTTTGTTCTTCAGGCGCTGTATGTAGAACTGATTGCGCGTGTCGTCCGGGCGATGGCGCGGCAGCAGGAAACAGGTCAACCCCTTGTCAGTCTGGGCCAAGGTGAGGAAGGCATCGCACATCGGCGCCGAACAGAACCATTTGTGGCCCACCAGTTCATACGCCTGGCCCGGACCACTGGCACCGACCGGAAAAGCCTTGGTGGTGTTGGCCCGCACGTCGGTGCCGCCCTGCTTCTCGGTCATCGCCATGCCGATGGTGACCCCGGCCTTGTGGGCCATGCCGACGTTGCGCGGATCGTATTCGGTAGAGAGGATTTTCGGCAGCCATTGCTCCGCGAGATCCGCTTGCAGGCGCATCGCCGGGACGCTGGCAAAGGTCATGGTCAGCGGACAACCACTACCGGCCTCGGCCTGGCTGTGCAGGTAGGTCATGGAAGCGCGGGCGACGTGGGCGCCGGACTGCGGATGCGCCCAGGGCAATGAGGTCAAACCGTGTTCGACCGCCGTGCGCATCAGTTCGTGATAGGCCGGGTGAAATTCCACCAGGTCGATGCGATGGCCGTAACGGTCATGACTGCTGAAAACCGGCTTGTTCTGATTGGCCAGGAACCCCGCTTCCATCAGCGGCCCGCCGGCCAGTGCGCCGTAAGCGTCGATCCGCGACTCGGCCCATCCAGCCCCGAAACGCCGCGACCACTCCTGCAACGGCAGGTCGATGCGATACAGGTTGGCGCCGTCCAGCGACGGTGGCTGGTTGGTGACTTCGTGGGTTTCGGCGAACTGATGCAGGTTCATGACGGGGCTCCTTTGGTCAGCCAAGGGACTTCAGTTAAGCACCGCCCCCCGGCCGAACAAAGTGTCATATCTGCCTAACTGTCGGCGCTTTCGCCTTGCTTTGGACACAGCACCCGGCGATAGAGCGCTGCCTGCAGGTCCTCGAATTTCACCGGTTTGCTCAGGTAATCGATCAAGGCACCGGTCGGGCAGCGTTCCCGATCAATGCTCAAGACAATCACGAATACCGGTAGTTCGGCGCAGCCCGGCAACGCGCGGATCTGGCAACAGAGGGACGCGCCACCCAGAGATGGAGGCTGGCAATCGAGCAATACCGCATCGAAGGTTTCGCGCTGCAAGTGATCGATCGCGGCAGCCCCGTTGTCGGCGGTGCGCACCCGGAAGCCCAGCTTGAGCAACATGCCACGCATCACCAACTGATTGATGCTGTTATCATCAACCAGCAGGACGGTGCAGTCCTGAGGCAGTCGCAGGCGAGGAAATTCCCGGGGCATCAAGGGCACTGACCGCCGCTCCACCACGGGCAGTTCGAACTCGACATCGAGCTGGAAGCGGCTGCCACGACCAGGCTCGGAGCGGTGGGTCAGTTTTCCACCGAGCAATTCGACCAGTTGCCGACAGATCGCCAGGCCAACGCCCAGACCGCCGTACTCCCGGGTCATCGAGCCGTCGAGCTGGAAGAACCGCTGATACAGGGTCGCCTCCCCCAGATCGGTGAAGCCGATGCCGGTGTCGATCACCGCAAAGGACAACGCCAGTCGGTCGGGCGCCACGGGTTTACCCGTCACCCGCAGCGCCAGTCCGCCGATCCGAGTGAACTTGATCGCGTTATCCAGCAGGCATTCCAGGCATTGCGCCAACTTGGCGCTGTCGCCGTGCAAGCGATCCGGCAGCCCCGGCGTGACCTCGACTTTGAAGTCCAGCGACTTGCTCAACGCGTTGCCCTCGAACTGCAGGCGCAAAGCCTCGACCACGCCGCGCAAACTGAAAACGGCCGGATAGGTCTTGAGCTTGCCGGCCTGCAACTCGGTCAGGGTGAGGATGCCGTTGACCATGCGCATCATGTCTCGCGCGGAACCGGCGGCCGTTTGCTGATATTGCTCCAGCTCCGGGTCCATCTCGACCGTCTGCATCAGTTCCAGCGAACCGATCACACCGTTCATGGGCGTGCGCAGTTCGTGGGTCAGGGTGGCGAGGAATTCGTCTTTGAGCTTGTTACTGCGAGCCAGTTGCTGGTTCAGCACTTCAAGCGTTTGACCGGCATCGAACAGGGTCTGTGCCTGTTGCTCGCGCATGGCGTTAATGCGATCGGCCAGCGCCAGGGACAGCAGCGCCACTTCAATCGCCGAGCCGATCTGGCTGGAATACATGGTCAGGAACACGTTCGGCAGGTAACCCAGCACCATCAGGGTGTTGACGATGCCGCCGAGTAAAAACGCCGACCAGGCGATGATGAAATAACGCGCCACTCGCAGGCCACGCAGCCAGGCAAAAATCCCTGCGGCAAAAATCACTACGGTGAAGGTCAGTGCCAGCGCCGTCGCCAGGCGCAGGGCCAAGGCGTAACTGGTCATCAACGACAATCCGACCACCACCGCGCCAAACGCAATCAACGCCAACAGCAAGCGGTCGAGCCAACGACTGTGGGTCGCCGTCTGCAAGAAGCCGCGCGCGAACTGGCTGCCGAACAGGCCTGCGCAACCGATGAAAAACGGCGTCGCTGCGTTGGCCCACCAGGGATTGTTCGGCCAGAAATACTCCACGGCCGCGCCGTTCACTGACAGCTGATACAAACCGAACGAGGCGATATAGAAGATGTAATAGAGGTAGCTGGTATCGCGCACGCTGAGATAGATGAACAGGTTGTACACCAGCATCCCCAGCAACACGCCGTAGATCACCCCCAGCACATAGAGTCGGATCGGTTGCTCTTCCAGGTAGGCAGTGCTCGACCATAGGGTGACCGGCGCCTGGATCGACCCTTCACTCTGCAGGCGCAGGTACAGGGTTTGCGCTTGATCAGGGGTGAGGTTCAGATCGAACAGGTAGTTGTTCTGGCGGATCTCGCGACTGTCGAACGGCAAGGCATCGCCCGTCTGGCGTGCCAGTTGATAACCACCCGCCGTATCGGGCAAATAGAGATCAAGGTGATCAAGGGGCGGATAGGCCAGTTCCAGCAACCAGGTGCGTTGCACCGCGGGGTTGTTCGGGCGGTAATGCAGGTCGATTTTCAGCCAGAACACCGAACGAGAGTAACCGGCGTTGAGAGTGGCTTTGTCGTGGGGTTTGAAGTTTCCGGCCGCGGCTTGTGCACGGACATCGGCGATGGTCGCCTGACCGCTCGCGTCTTCGAACACTTGCAGGGTTCGGCCCAGGGGAAGGCTTTGAGTGAATTCGTCGAATTCGACTGCACTCGCCATGAGGGGCAAGCACAACAGCAACATCAGCAAATAGCGCATTTAAGCCCCAGCGTGGCCTGTCCGGTTATCTCAGGAAGCCCCTCATTCCTTTTGAGTAGACGTAAAACCGGTATTACCTGTTATTGGTTTGGATCCACTCTAGCATAGCCGTTGGTGGCCATTGAACACCATTGAAATTTTTCCTACAAAGGCTCTAGCACGGGCGTTCCAGCTACATGTGTTGGGCTAGAGCTGTTTCGCCGGTCAGTTTGTGACAACGCCCCACTCCGTGTAGCAGCTGCCGAAGGCTGCGTTCGGCTGCGCAGCAGTCGTGAAATCAGGCACAACGGTGTTTCAGGTAAATTGTGGATGCCGGTTTGACGACTGCTGCGCAGCCGAACGCAGCCTTCGGCAGCTGCTACATGGACCGTCATGACTCGTCGGTCGACTGGTGGTAAGCTCGCGCACCATGAATATCTACAGCTCTCGCCCCGTTGTCCTCTGTCTCTCCGGCCACGACCCAAGTGGTGGCGCCGGCTTGCAGGCAGATATCGAAGCCCTGCTCGCTCAGGGTTGTCATGCGGCCCCGGCCGTCACCGCCCTGACCGTGCAAGACACGGTCAACGTCACGGACTTCCGCGTCCTCGACCGCGAGTGGGTGTTGGCTCAGGCCAATGCCGTGCTCAACGATTCCGAAGTCGCTGCCGTCAAACTGGGCATGCTCGGTTCCCTGGAAATGGTCGACACCGTAGTCGAACTGCTCTCGGCGCACCCGCATTTGCCGGTGGTCTGCGACCCGGTGCTGCGCGCCGGTGGCGGCGGACGCCTGGGCAAGGACGAAGTCGGCTACGCCATGCGCGAACGCCTGCTGCCTCTGTCGATCATCGCCACCCCAAACCTTCCCGAAGCCCGCATCCTCGCCGAACTGCCCGAAGGCACCGCGGACGAGTGCGCTGAAAAACTCCTGCCATTCGTCAAACACCTGCTGATCACTGGCGGCCATGGCGATGAACACGAAATCCACAATCGCCTGTATAGCCGCGACGGTCACCGCGAAACCTTCACCTGCCAGCGCTTGCCCGGCAGTTATCACGGCTCCGGTTGCACGCTGGCCAGTGCCCTCGCCGGTCGTCTGGCCCTCGGTGAAAATCTCGCCAGTGCCGTGCAGACCGCGCTTAACTACACGTGGCGCACCCTGCGTGATGCGGAGCAGTTGGGCAAAGGCCAGTTCGTGCCGCGCCGCCTGCCGCTGGATTTCTGTTCGTAACTGTCCATGCGTAAAGCAAAAAGGATTGCCCGATGAAGCTACGTGGCCTGTACGCCATTACCGATAGCCAACTGCTGGCAGGTAAATTTCTTTCGTACGTGGAGGCGGCGCTGGAAGGCGGCGTCACCCTGCTGCAATACCGCGACAAGAGCAGCGACGAGGCCCGCCGCCTGCGCGAGGCCGAAGCCTTGCGCGATCTGTGTGAACGCTACAAGACCCAGTTGATCATCAACGACGATGCCGAACTCGCTGCACGCCTGAACGTCGGCGTGCACCTGGGCCAGACCGATGGCCCGCTGATGCCGGTTCGGGCACTGCTCGGTCGCCAGGCGATCATCGGCTCGACCTGCCACGCGCAACTCGAACTCGCCGAGCAAGCGGCCAAGGAAGGCGCCAGTTACGTCGCTTTCGGTCGTTTCTTCAACTCCAACACCAAACCCGGCGCACCGACTTGCAGCCTCGAATTGCTCGACCAGGCCCGCAGCAAACTGCACCTGCCGATCTGCGCGATTGGCGGCATCACCTTGGAAAACGCCGAGCCCCTGGTGGCCCACGGGGTCGATCTGCTGGCGGTGGTCCATGGCCTGTTTGGCGCCGAGAGCACGACTGAAGTGACACGCCGCGCCCGCGCATTTAACGAATTGCTTCATATTTAAAAAGCTAGTCTGACTTTGAGAACCAAATCATGTCTCGTTCCGAAACGCTGTTTGCCAATGCCCAGAAACACATTCCCGGTGGCGTGAACTCGCCTGTTCGCGCATTCAAAAGCGTTGGTGGCACGCCGTTGTTCTTCAAACACGCGGAAGGCGCCTACGTCACCGACGAAGACAACAAGCGTTATGTGGATTACGTCGGTTCCTGGGGGCCGATGATTCTCGGCCACAGCCACCCGGACGTGCTGGACGCCGTGCGCAAACAGCTTGAGCACGGATTGTCCTACGGCGCGCCGACCGAGATGGAAACCCAGATGGCGGATCTGGTCTGCTCGATCGTGCCGTCGATGGAAATGGTGCGCATGGTCAGCTCCGGCACCGAAGCAACCATGAGTGCGATCCGTCTGGCCCGTGGTTTCACCGGCCGCGACAGCATCATCAAGTTCGAAGGCTGCTACCACGGTCACTCCGACAGTCTGCTGGTCAAGGCCGGCTCCGGCGCCCTGACCCAAGGCGTGCCGAGCTCGGCCGGTGTGCCGGCGGCCTTCGCCAAACACACCCTGACCCTGCCGTTCAACGACATCGACGCCGTAGAAACCATGCTCGCCGAAGTCGGCCAGGACGTGGCGTGCATCATCGTCGAGCCAGTGGCCGGCAACATGAACTGCGTGCCACCGGCGCCGGGCTTCCTCGAAGGCCTGCGGAATCTGTGCGACAAGCACGGCGTGGTGCTGATCTTCGACGAAGTGATGACCGGTTTCCGTGTCGCCCTTGGCGGTGCACAAGCCCACTACGGCGTGACACCTGACCTGACCACCTTCGGCAAAATCATCGGTGGCGGCATGCCGGTTGGCTGCTTCGGCGGCAAGCGCGAAATCATGTCGCACATCGCGCCACTGGGCCCGGTCTATCAGGCGGGCACCTTGTCGGGTAACCCGCTGGCCATGGCTGCCGGCCTGACGACCCTGCGCCTGATCAGCCGCCCGGGTTTCCACGCAGAGTTGACTGACTACACCAGCCGCCTGCTCGATGGCCTGCAACAACGCGCCGATGCCGCGGGCATTCCGTTCGTGACTACACAGGCCGGCGGCATGTTCGGTCTGTACTTCAGCGGCGCCGACGACATCGTGACCTTCGATGACGTGATGGCCAGCGACGCCGCCCTGTTCGGGCGCTTCTTCCACCTGATGCTCGAAGGCGGCGTGTACCTGGCGCCGAGCGCCTTCGAAGCCGGCTTCACCTCGATCGCCCACGGCGAAACCGAGCTGAAACTGACGCTGGATGCCGCCGAGCGCGCATTTGCTGCATTGAAATAACGCTGTGCCGCTGACGTTGGCGGTTGCCAGCGTCAGCTTTCACCTGTATTTCCGCCCTTATTCCTACGCTTCTGCTCAAAATCCCCAGCAAAGTGGGCGATATATTCCCCGCGCAGCAGAAAAACGAGTAAAGACTTTGTAAGGTTGGCCCTGCTTATTTCATAATGCGCGCTTATTGGATCCCTCGACGGGTCCGCGCGCCCTTCAGAGGTAAGTCGATTCCCATGAACCGCACCGGCCGCGCCCTTGCATTGGGCTGCCTGTTGCTCCTTCAGCCCCTGCTCGCGCTCGCACAAGCGGGCGGCAACTCGTTGTTAATCCCAGCGATGGGTCGTTGCACCCTCAATACTCAGCCGCAAGACCTGGCACAGGCGCTCGCCGCCTGCCAGAAAGCGTCGGATGAAGGGGATGCGCAAGCGCAATACGAGTTGGGTGAGTTCTACTACGACGGCAAAAATACGCCGCGCGACCTCAAAAAAGCCCTGAGCTACTTCGAAAAGGCCTCGTTGCAAGGCCATGCTCAGGCGCAATTCAAACTCGGCTCCATGTTCTTCCACGGCGAAGGCGTACCGGCCAATAACGTTCAGGCGTATATCGTGCTGAAAATGGCTGCGGTCAATGGCGCTGAAGAAGCATTGGACACCGCCGACGAAGTCGCCGAGAAAATGCCCCGCGAAGAACTGGAAGTAGCTACCCAGGTACTGGGGCAAATCTTCCGCAAGTACCTGATGGAATTGCAGAGCGCCGATGGGCGTACGCCGTTTTCGCCACTGCCTTGAATTCTGCTTCGATCTTTCTGCCCCCTTCGCGAGCAAGCCCCACATTTGATCTGCGTCGTACACAAATCAAATGCGCGGGCTTGCTCGCGAAGGGGGCAACTCGGTCTTGAGGCTTACTTCTCAGGCATCGGCATCGGAAACGGCATGACATTGCCGACCGCGCCGCGGGCTTCGCTGATTTTTGGCGTGCCGAGGCGCTCGACCTCGTCGATCCGCACGATCGAATGCATCGGCACAAAGCTGCGCACAACGCCTTCGAACTGAGCCTTGAGCTTCTCTTCGCTCGGATCGACGACCACTTGCGTGCGCTCGCCAAAGACGAACTCTTCCACTTCCAGGAAGCCCCACAGATCACTTTGATAGATCTGCTTGGCATACATTTCGTACACCTGGCCCTGATTGAGGAAAATCACCTTGTAGATTGGAGCTTCACGTTTGGTCATGGTGGGCGAGCAACACATCGGGGATAAAAATGAGGGCGCGAACTATAGCATAGCCTCCGGACGCACAGCGGTAGGAACCTTGGGTCATGTTCCCTATAATGCGCGGTTCTTTGAATCACGTGATGACTCTGTCCATGGCCAAGAAGCTTTACATCGAAACCCACGGTTGCCAGATGAACGAGTACGACAGCTCGCGCATGGTCGATCTGCTGGGCGAACATCAGGCCCTGGAAGTCACCGCTCGCGCTGAAGATGCCGACGTGATCCTGCTCAATACCTGCTCGATCCGCGAACGCGCCCAGGACCGGGTGTATTCCCAACTCGGTCGCTGGCGCGAACTGAAACTGGCAAACCCGGACATGGTCATCGCCGTTGGCGGTTGCGTGGCCAGCCAGGAAGGCGCTGCAATTCGCGACCGCGCCCCTTACGTGGACGTGGTCTTCGGTCCGCAGACCCTGCACCGCCTGCCGGAAATGATCGACGCCGCCCGCGCTACCAAGCTGCCGCAAGTCGACGTCTCGTTTCCGGAAATCGAAAAATTCGACCACTTGCCCGAGCCGCGTATCGATGGCCCAAGCGCTTTTGTGTCGGTGATGGAAGGTTGCAGCAAGTACTGCACCTTCTGCGTGGTGCCTTACACCCGTGGTGAAGAAGTCAGCCGCCCCTTCGATGACGTGATCGCCGAGATCATCCACCTGGCCGAAAACGGCGTGCGCGAAGTGACCTTGCTGGGGCAGAACGTCAATGGCTATCGCGGGACCACGCATGACGGTCGTTTGGCTGACCTGGCCGAACTGATCCGCGTCGTCGCCGCCGTCGATGGCATCGACCGCATCCGCTACACCACCTCACACCCGCTGGAGTTCTCCGACAGCCTGATCCAGGCACACGCCGACGTGCCGGAACTGGTCAAACACCTGCACTTGCCGGTGCAATCGGGCTCGGACCGAATCCTGGCGGCGATGAAGCGCAACCACACCGCGCTGGAATACAAATCCAAACTGCGCAAGCTACGTGCTGCCGTGCCGGGGATCTGCATCAGCTCGGACTTCATCGTCGGCTTCCCGGGCGAGACCGAAAAAGACTTCCAACAGACCATGAAGCTGATCGAAGACGTCGGTTTCGACTTCTCCTACTCGTTCGTCTATAGCCAGCGTCCGGGTACTCCAGCTGCCGATCTGGCCGACGAAACGCCGGAAGAGCTGAAAAAAGAACGCCTGAACGCCCTGCAACATCGCCTGAACCAGCAAGGTTTCGAGATCAGCCGACAAATGGTCGGTTCGATCCAGCGGATCCTGGTGACCGATTATTCGAAAAAAGACCCCGGCGAACTGCAAGGCCGGACCGAGAATAACCGTATCGTCAATTTCCGCTGCGACAATCCGACCTTGATTGGTCAGTTCGCCGATGTGCACATTGATGCTGCTCAGCCGCACTCGCTACGCGGCTCGCTGATCCAATAACAACTCATTACCCTGTGGGAGCGAGCTTGCTCGCGATGGCGCCAGCTCAGACAACTTAAATGTTGAATGCCAGACCGTCATCGCGAGCAAGCTCGCTCCCAAAGGGGAAGGTGTTCAACATTGGTCTGTATAAGAGCTTTCGCACCCAGGCCACTGGCGTTATCCTTGATTGCATCTTAATTGCCCCAGGGCGGCTAAATACGACCTTGAACGCACCCATAGAACCACATCGTTTTATCCTCGAGCCTTTTGAAGCTCGCCGCTTCGCCAATCTGTGCGGGCAATTCGACGAGCATCTGCGCTTGATCGAACAGCGCCTGACCATCGAGATCCGCAATCGCGGAAACCAGTTCGAACTGATCGGCGAGCCAAAGCACACCACCTCCGCGGAAAACCTCCTGCGCCGCCTGTACCGGGAAACCAAGGGTACCGAGCTGTCGCCGGACATGGTTCACCTGTTCCTGCAGGAATCGGCCGTCGAAGAGCTGGACAACGTCTCCCCCTCCGAACCTTCCGTCGCCCTGCGCACCAAAAAAGGCATGATTCGCCCTCGCGGCTTGAATCAGTTGCGCTATGTGAAGGAAATCCTCGGTAACGACATCAATTTCGGCATCGGCCCGGCCGGTACCGGCAAGACTTATCTGGCTGTTGCCTGCGCAGTAGACGCGCTGGAACGCGAGCAGATTCGCCGCATCCTGCTGGTGCGTCCGGCGGTTGAAGCGGGCGAAAAGCTCGGCTTCCTGCCCGGTGACTTGTCGCAGAAGATCGACCCGTACCTGCGCCCGCTCTACGATGCACTCTACGAAATGCTCGGCTTCGAACACGTCGCCAAGCTGATCGAGCGTCAGGTGATCGAAGTTGCGCCGCTGGCCTACATGCGCGGTCGCACCTTGAACAACAGCTTCATCATCCTCGACGAAAGCCAGAACACGACCGTCGAGCAAATGAAGATGTTCCTGACCCGAATCGGCTTCGGCTCCACAGCAGTCATCACCGGTGACATCACCCAGGTCGACCTGCCGAAGGGCACCAAGTCCGGGCTGCACCATGTGATCGAAGTGCTCAAAGATGTGCCGGGCATCAGCTTCACCCATTTCAAGCCAAAAGACGTTGTGCGCCATCCATTGGTGCAGCGCATCGTCGAAGCCTATGAGCGCTTCGAGAATCGCGTGGCCGATGAAGCCCCGAAGGATAGCCGCCGCGATGCTTGAGCTTGATCTGCAACTGGCTACCGAAGCGCCTGCCCCAAGCGAAGCCGAGTTCCGCCAATGGTGCGAACTGGCTCTGCGCCAGCGCACAGCCGACTCCGAAATGACCATCCGTTTGGTAGATGAAGCCGAAGGTCGCGAGCTGAACCACACCTGGCGGCAAAAGGATTACGCCACTAACGTCTTGTCGTTTCCTGCCGATGTGCCCGACGAGTTTCTCGACATCCCGCTGCTGGGCGATCTGGTGATCTGCGTGGCGGTGGTCGAGCGCGAAGCAGCCGAACAAGGCAAGGCACTCAAGGCCCATTGGGCTCATCTGGTCATTCACGGCTGCTTGCATCTGTTGGGTTACGACCATATAGATGACGATGAAGCCGAAGAAATGGAAGCACTGGAACGAACGTTGCTTGCAGAGTTGGGCTATCCCGACCCGTATGCGGACGACGAAACAGACACATCCCCTATCGTTACAACAAAGGATTCAGAGTAATCGCTATGAGCGAAGATCGATCGAGCAACGGGCAAAAGTCATGGTTGGGTAAGCTCACCCAGGCTTTTGCCCACGAGCCGAAGAACCGCCAGGAGCTGCTGGAGCTGCTGCGCGATGCACACCAAAACAAGTTGCTGGACAGCGAAGCGCTGGCCATCGTCGAAGGCGCCATCCAGGTTGCTGACCTGCAAGTACGGGACATCATGGTCCCGCGATCGCAGATGATCAGCATCAAGGCGACCCAGATACCCCGCGAGTTCCTGCCTTCCGTGGTCGACTCGGCCCACTCCCGCTACCCGGTGATCGGCGAAAGCCACGATGACGTGATGGGCGTGTTGCTGGCCAAGGACTTGCTGCCGTTGATCCTCAAGGAGAATGGCGACAGCTTCAACATCAAGGACCTGCTGCGCCCGGCCACGTTCGTGCCCGAGTCCAAGCGTCTGAATGTGCTGCTGCGCGAGTTCCGCGCCAACCACAATCACATGGCTATCGTCATTGACGAATACGGCGGTGTGGCCGGCCTGGTGACCATCGAAGACGTGCTGGAACAGATCGTCGGCGACATCGAAGACGAGCATGACGTCGAAGAAGACAGCTACATCAAGCCGCTGCCCAGCGGTGATTTCCTGATCAAGGCCCTGACGCCGATCGAGAACTTCAACGAGTTCTTCGACAGCCAATTCTCCGATGACGAATTCGACACTGTCGGCGGTCTGGTGATGAGCGCGTTCGGGCACTTGCCAAAACGCAACGAAATCACTGAAATCGGCCCTTATCGCTTCCGCATCCTGAACGCCGACAGCCGTCGGATTCACCTGCTGCGCCTGACACCCATTGCCCGTTAAGGATTGACATGCTCCGCGTAACCCGCCCCGGCTGGCCCGGTAACCTGCTGGCCGTGGCGGCCGGCGCACTCACCACCCTGGCCCTGGCGCCGTTCGATATCTGGCCGTTGGCGTTGCTGGCGGTCGGTTTCTTCTATGCCGGCTTACGCGAGCTGAACCCACGTCAGGCCCTGGGCCGTGGCTGGTGTTTCGGTTTCGGCCTGTTTGGCGCTGGCACCAGTTGGATCTACTACAGCATTCACCACTTCGGCGGCGCTTCGGTGCTGCTGGCCGGCTTCCTGATGCTGATCTTCACGGCGGCGATTGCCTGGTTCTTCGCCCTGCCCGCCTGGATCTGGGCGCGCTGGTTGCGCCGTAACGAAGCGCCGTTGGCCGACGCCCTGGCGTTTGCGGCGTTGTGGGTCGGTCAGGAAGCCTTTCGCGGCTGGTTCCTGACCGGTTTCCCGTGGCTTTATTCCGGCTACAGCCAGCTCGACGGCCCGCTGGCCGGGCTCGCGCCAGTGGGCGGAATGTGGCTGATTTCCTTCACCCTGGCCCTGACGGCCGCGCTGATCTACAACGCGTTGCGCCTGGCGCGTACGGGTCGCAAAGGTTTCATCGCCGCAGGCGCGCTGCTGTTGGTCGGCCCTTGGGTGGCCGGCATGGCGCTCAAGGAACACGCCTGGACAACCCCGGCGGGTGATCCGCTGAGTGTCGCGGCGATTCAGGGCAACATTGAACAGAGCATGAAGTGGGACCCGGCGCAGCTCAATGCGCAGTTGGCGTTGTACCGTGACATGAGCTTGAGCTCGAAACGGGTCGACTTGCTGATCTGGCCGGAAACGGCCATCCCGGTGCTCAAGGAGTCCGCCGAGGGCTACCTGAACATGATGGGAAGCTTCGCTGCAGAGCGTAAGTCCGCGCTGATTACCGGCGTGCCGATTCGCGAGGAAGTCCATCACCAGAAGCGTTTCTACAACGGCATCACCGTCGTGGGCGAAGGCGATGGCACTTACCTCAAACAGAAGCTGGTGCCGTTTGGCGAATACGTGCCGTTGCAGGACGTGCTGCGCGGGCTGATCGCTTTCTTCGATCTGCCGATGTCGGATTTTGCCCGCGGCCCCGCCGATCAGGCCATGCTGCAAGCGAAGGGTTATCAGATTGCGCCGTTCATCTGCTACGAAGTGGTTTACCCGGAATTCGCCGCCAGCCTTGCGGCGCGTAGCGATCTGCTGCTGACCATCAGCAATGACACCTGGTTCGGCACATCCATCGGCCCGCTGCAACACTTGCAGATGGCGCAAATGCGCGCGCTGGAAGCCGGTCGCTGGATGATCCGCGCCACCAACAACGGCGTGACCGGTTTGATCAACCCGTTCGGCCAGATCACTGTCCAGATCCCGCAGTTCGAGCGTGGCATTTTGTACGGTGAAGTGGTGCCCATGCACAACCTGACGCCTTATCTGGAATGGCGTTCGTGGCCGCTGATCATTGTTTGCGTGTTGCTGTTTGGTTGGGCGTTGATCGCAAGTCGGATGGCCAAGACTGTCTAAATGATCGTTCCCACGTCGAGGCGTCGAACCGTCCGCGTGGGAACGACCGAACTTCAGCGGTAAAAAAGTGAATACCCCACCTGCCCCACCGCCTCATTCAACAACTGCCCGCTCTGCCAGATCGACTTGAATTCCGGCATCCAGCCCCCCAGTGGCCGGGCGTTGTCCACGCCTAAAAACCCCACCGGCGCCGGCACCACTTCAAGTCCTGCCTTTTTGAAACTCCAGACCGCTCGCGGCATGTGCCAGGCCTGAGTCACGACGACCACGCGCTTGATCCCTTCCGGCAACAACACTTGCGCGCTGAACTGCGCGTTCTCCCAAGTCGTGCGACTGCGCCCTTCTTCCCAGCGCACTGCCATGCCGAAATCGTCACGCAACGAGTCCGCCATCAACTTCGCTTCGGTCGGCGGGGTGCCGTAATGCAGGCCTCCACTGGTTAGAATCGGCAAACCGGAAGCCTTGGCCAGCCGCGCCGCATAGCGCTCGCGTTCCAGGCCCACGCCCGTTGGCTGATCAGCGCCCCATGCGAGATCGCCCCGCTCACGCCCCGAACCAAGCACCACGATCGCATCGGCACGCTGACTCAGCGTTGCCCAACCGTCGCGGGCCAGCGGCGCTTCACGTTCCAGCGCCTTGGCGCCCCACTGCACCACCACCGGCAAGCTCATCAGCCAGAAGCCTCCCACGCCCAACGTAAAGCACAACCCGGCGAGGCGCGGTCTTGAGCGGCGCAACCACCAGGCAAGCAGCAACAGCAGCAACAGAATGCCGGGCGGCAACAGGAGTTGTTTAACGAAATATCGAAAAGGCATCGAGCATCTCCAAAAAGATGCCCGAAGCCTAAGTGGGTTGACGCAATGCGACAACAAATACGGAAGGACTATGCTTCACAAATACATCAGACATTACTTCCAGTGTCCTTACTTGACTTGCAAAGACCGGACCTTTACCGCGTCCCTGCCGGGAACCTTGTCCTTGAGCCAGATGATCTTGGCCGAACGTGGTGCGTCGAGTTGCTTCACTGCTTCTGACAAGCATCCGTGTGTCTCACGTTCACTGCGATCGAGATACGCCTTGACCAGTGCAAACTCTGCGGGGCTCAAGCCACGCAATTCCAGTTCCAGTGGACGTTCATCGCGTAACCGGTCAGCGGTTTTTGCCGCGTCCAGGGCCATTCCCAGACGATCGATCAGTCTTTCGTACAGCTCCGGTTTTGTAACTTTTCGCCGTGACTCAACCATCCCTCACCTCATTGAAGATAAGACTCACTCCCCATTTAGAGCTTAGCTTCCATGAACAAACCGGCTAAGTGCTGCGACCAACGGCCCTCGCAGCGGTTTTTGGGCGACCCGCAGCAGTAATCAGGGTTTCCCTCGGTAGAGTGCGGTCATGTATGCTACGGCGCTTCCTGTAACTCCACTTCCAGCTCGTTTGGGCAGCGAAACGCCGATTTGGCGCGATCACCGTCCAGCGTTGCATTGAAGAGGATTAGGCCACCCCTATTCAGTTCAAAAGTAGCCATGCACGAACAATATCAGCCCCGTGAAATCGAAGCCGCCGCCCAGTCGTTCTGGGACGAGCAAAAGTCCTTTGAAGTCAGTGAACAGCCAGGCAAGGAGACTTTCTACTGCCTGTCGATGTTTCCTTACCCCAGCGGCAAGCTACACATGGGGCACGTGCGCAACTACACCATCGGCGACGTGATCTCCCGCTACCAGCGCATGCAAGGCAAGAACGTCCTGCAACCCATGGGCTGGGATGCCTTCGGCATGCCGGCGGAAAACGCCGCGATGAAGAACAACGTAGCGCCCGCCAAGTGGACCTACGAAAACATCGCCTACATGAAAAACCAGCTGCGAAGCCTGGGCCTCGCGGTGGACTGGTCCCGCGAAGTCACCACCTGCAAGCCTGATTACTACCGTTGGGAACAATGGCTGTTCACTCGCCTGTTCGAAAAAGGCGTGATTTACAAAAAAAACGGCACCGTGAACTGGGACCCGGTCGATCAGACCGTTCTGGCCAACGAACAGGTGATCGACGGTCGCGGCTGGCGTTCCGGCGCGCTGATCGAAAAGCGCGAAATTCCGATGTACTACTTCAAGATCACCGCTTACGCGGATGAGCTGCTGGAGAGCCTCGACGAACTGACTGGCTGGCCTGAACAGGTCAAGACCATGCAGCGCAACTGGATCGGCAAATCCCGCGGCATGGAAGTGCAGTTCCCGTACAACGTCGATTCCATCGGCGAAAGCGGCGTACTGAAAGTCTTCACTACCCGTCCGGATACCCTGATGGGCGCGACCTACGTTGCTGTAGCCGCCGAACACCATCTGGCGACCCTTGCCGCGCAGAACAACCCTGAGCTGCAAGCGTTCATCGCTGAATGCAAGGGCGGCAGCGTCGCCGAAGCCGACGTCGCCACTCAAGAGAAAAAAGGCCTGCGTACTTCGCTGTTCGTCGAGCATCCGCTGACCGGTGAGAAACTCCCGGTGTGGGTCGCCAACTATGTGCTGATGCACTACGGCGACGGCGCAGTGATGGCGGTTCCGGCTCACGACGAACGTGATTTCGAATTCGCCACCAAATACAACCTGCCGATCAAGTCGGTAGTGCGCACCAGCTCCGGCGACACCAACCCGTCGCCATGGCAAGACGCTTATGGCGAACACGGCACGCTGATCAATTCCGGCGAGTTTGACGGCCTCGACTTCGCGGGCGCTTTCGACGCCATCGAAGTCGCGCTGATCAAGAAGAACCTCGGCGCCTCGCGCACCCAGTTCCGTCTGCGCGACTGGGGCATCAGCCGTCAGCGCTACTGGGGCTGCCCGATCCCGATCATCCACTGCAACACCTGCGGTGATGTGCCGGTCCCGGAAGATCAATTGCCCGTGGTACTGCCGGAAGACGTCGTGCCGGATGGCGCCGGTTCGCCATTGGCGCGCATGCCTGAGTTCTACGAGTGCAGCTGCCCGAAATGCGGCGCACCGGCCAAGCGTGAAACCGACACCATGGACACCTTCGTCGAGTCCTCGTGGTACTACGCCCGTTACGCCTCCCCGCACTATGAAGGCGGCCTGGTGGAAAAAGCGGCGGCCGACCACTGGCTGCCGGTTGATCAGTACATTGGCGGTATCGAACACGCCATTCTTCACCTGCTGTACGCGCGCTTCTTCCACAAGCTGATGCGCGACGAAGGCCTGGTGAGCTCTAACGAGCCGTTCAAGAACCTGCTGACCCAGGGCATGGTGATCGCCGAGACTTACTATCGTCGCGAAGCCAATGGCGCTTACACCTGGTTCAACCCGGCGGATGTCGAACTCGAACGCGACAGCAAAGCCAAGGTAATTAGCGCCAAGCTGATCGCGGACGGCCTGCCGGTGGAAATCGGCGGCACCGAGAAGATGGCCAAGTCAAAGAACAACGGCGTTGACCCACAGTCGATGATCGATCAGTTCGGCGCAGACACCTGCCGCCTGTTCATGATGTTCGCCTCGCCACCTGACATGAGCGCCGAATGGTCCGACTCCGGCGTCGAGGGTTCGCACCGTTTCCTCAAACGCGTCTGGCGCCTGGCTCAAGCGCACGTTACTCAGGGCCTGCCGGGCAAACTGGACGTCGCCGGCCTGAATGACGAGCAGAAAGCCATTCGCCGTTCGATCCACCAGGCCATCAAGCAGGCCAGCCACGACGTCGGCCAGAACCACAAATTCAACACCGCCATCGCCCAGGTGATGACGCTGATGAACGTGCTGGAAAAAGCCCCGCAAGGCACCGAACAGGATCGCGCGCTGGTTCACGAAGGTCTGGAAACCGTGGTCCTGCTGCTGGCGCCAATCACTCCGCACATCAGCCATGAGCTGTGGCATCGCCTGGGTCACGCCGATCCGGTGATCGACGCCGCTTGGCCGGTGCTGGACGAAAGCGCGTTGGTGCAGGACAGCCTGCAACTGGTCATCCAGGTCAACGGCAAGCTGCGCGGCCACATCGAAATGCCCGCCAGCGCCAGCCGCGAAGAAGTCGAAGCCGCCGCACGGGCCAACGAGAACGTGCTGCGCTTTGTCGACGGTCTGACCATTCGTAAAGTGATCGTAGTGCCCGGGAAACTGGTCAATATCGTCGCCAGCTAATTGGATCAGGCGCCAGGTCATGCCTGGCGCCGAGTAAAACCTTTCGGGCCGTAAGATCGGCCCACATGGTTTCAAGGGGAGCAACAAGATGATCAAACGCAATTTGCTGGTGATGGGCCTTGCGGTCCTGTTGAGCGCCTGCGGTTTCCAGCTGCGCGGCACCGGCACCAATGAACTGGCGATCAAGGAACTCGACCTGAGTGCCCGTAACGCCTACGGCGAAACCGTGACTCAACTGCGCCAGGTACTCGAAAGCAGCGGCGTCAAGGTTTACAGCGGCGCCCCCTACAAACTGGTGCTGACCGATGAGCAGGAAAGCCAGCGCATCCTCAGCTACGCAGGTGCCGGTCGCACTGGCGAGTATCAGGTGACTACAGTGCTGAACTACGATATCCGTGGTGGGCGCGACCTGTCGCTGCTGAGCGACAAGCTCGAAGTGCAGAAGGTCTTCATGCACGACGGCAACAACCTGGTGGGTTCCGACCAGGAAGGCAACGACGCCCGCAAGGAAACCCGTCGTGAACTGGTTCAACGGATGATGCTGCGCCTGCAACAGCTCACGCCAACCCAGCTGGATCAGCTGCAACAGACTGCCGAAGCCCGTGCCAAGGCTGAAGCCGCGGCCCTGGAAGCAGCGCAGAAGGCTGAAGCGAACACTCCGCGTCAGTCGCCAATCCAACTGCCGCAGCAGTAAGACTTACGGGGCGCTCAGGCGCCCCGTTCGCCCTCGCCTATGAAACTCGCCCCCGCCCAACTCGCCAAACACCTGCAAGGTGCCCTCGCGCCGGTCTACATCATCAGTGGCGATGACCCACTGCTGTGTCAGGAGGCCGCCGACGCCATTCGTGCCGCCGCCCGCCAACAGGGATTCGACGAGCGCCAGGTCTTCGCCGCCGACGCCAGTTTCGACTGGGGAACGTTGCTGCAAGCCGGCGCGAGCATGTCGCTGTTCGCCGAAAAGCGCCTGCTGGAACTGCGTCTGCCGTCCGGCAAACCCGGTGACAAAGGCGCTGCCGCGTTTATCGAGTACTGTTCACGGCCCGCCGAAGACACGGTGCTGCTGATCAGCCTCCCGAAACTCGATGGCAGTGCGCAGAAAACCAAGTGGGGCAAGGCGCTGGTCGAAGGTCAGCAGACTCAGTTCGTGCAAATCTGGCCGATAGAGGCCAACCAGTTGCCGAGCTGGATCCGTCAACGGTTGTCCCAGGCCGGGCTTTCCGCCAGCCAGGACGCCGTCGAACTGATCGCCGCACGGGTCGAAGGCAACCTGCTGGCGGCTGCCCAGGAAATCGAAAAGCTCAAACTGATGGCCGAAGGTGGTCAGATCACCGTCGAAACCGTGCAAGCGGCGGTGGCCGACAGTGCGCGCTTTGATGTCTTTGGCCTGACCGATGCGATTCTCAATGGTGAAGCAGCTCATGCCCTGCGCATGCTCGAAGGGCTGCGCGGTGAAGGCGTCGAACCGCCAGTGATTCTGTGGGCGCTGGCCCGGGAGCTGCGCCTGCTGGCCAACCTGTCACTGCAGTACAGCCAGGGCGTGCCACTGGACAAAGCCTTCAGCTCTGCCCGACCGCCGGTCTGGGACAAACGCAAACCGCTGATGAGCAAAGCCTTGCAACGCTACTCGGCGCAACGCTGGGCACAGCTATTGCTGGAAGCTCAGCGCATCGACGCACAGATCAAAGGCCAGGCGGCCGGTTCACCGTGGATGAGTTTGAGTCGGTTGTCGTTGTTGATGGCCGGGCAGAGATTGTCTTTGCCCGCTGAATAAGATCAAAAGATCCTGCTTTCCTACACAACACACATCCAACTGCCCTATAGACAGATCCCCAACTTCGGCAGATTATTTCCCCCCGCAAAACCCACTCAATCGAGAGATCCGATCATGAGCAAAAAGCCATCCAAAAATGGCCCGAACAAGGCCAAATCCATCATCGCCCAGCCTCTGTTCCGCAGCCGTCAGGAACCAGCCGGCAAGGGCAAAGGCAGCTACCGCCGCGAAGCCTTCCAGTCTAATAGCTGGGAGGCTTCTTACTTTCTGGCGGCCTGAAAGGCAAGCGCTCGCTCAACATGTTAAGGTCTGCACCTGATTCGTACTCCCTGGACCCGTGCATGCCCCTTTGTATTTCCCGTCGTTGGCCCCTGCGCCAACTGATCGCTGCCTCCAGCCTCATTTTGCTTGTTGCCTGCGCGGAAAAACCCACCGCAGCCGACGCCAAGCCGCTTCAGACCCTTCCCGTCGCGACAGCTCCTGCGGTCATTCCGCCCGTGGTTCCGACCGGTGAAAACCTCGACATCCAGCCCACCCAGACCTTCGCCGAATGGCAGGCGGGTTTCCGCAAGGACGCTCTGGCCGCCGGTATCCGCGCCGACCTGTTCGACCGCGCCTTCGCCAATGTCAGCTTCGACGCCAGCGTGATTCGTGCTGATCGCAGCCAACCAGAGTTCTCCCGCCCGGTATGGGAATACCTCGACGGCGCCCTTTCGCCGCTGCGGGTACGCAAAGGTCAGACGCTGGTCAGCCAGTACGCCGACATCCTGCAAAGCATCGAACAGCGCTATGGCGTCGATCGTCAGGCACTGGTCTCGGTGTGGGGCATGGAAAGTAACTTCGGGCAGTTCCAGGGCAACAAGTCGGTGATTAATTCCCTGGCGACCCTGGCCTACGAAGGCCGGCGTCCCGGCTTTGCCCACGCGCAACTGATCGCCGCCCTGCAGATCCTGCAACAGGGTGATATCGAGCCTGAGAAAATGCTTGGCTCCTGGGCCGGCGCCATGGGCCAGACCCAGTTCATCCCGACCACCTATAACACCCACGCAGTGGACTTCGATGGCGACGGCCGCCGCGACATATGGGGCAGCCCGGCCGACGCGCTGGCCTCGACGGCGCACTACCTGCAAAGCTCGGGCTGGCAGAAAGGCCAGCCGTGGGGCTTTGAAGTGCAGCTGCCGGGCAGTTTCAACTACGTCCTGGCCGATGGCACGATTCGCAAGAGCGTCGCTGAATGGCTGCAACTGGGCGTCACCCTGCCCAATGGCGGCCAGGTTCCGGCAGGCTCCGAAAACCTGTCAGCCGCCCTGCTGCTGCCGGCCGGTTACCGTGGCCCGGCGTTCCTGGTCCTCGACAACTTCCGCGCGATCCTCAAGTACAACAACTCGTCGTCTTACGCCCTGGCCGTAAGCCTGTTGTCCGAGCGTTTCAACGGCACCGGCCTGATCAACGGCACGTGGCCGAAAGATGATTTGCCGCTGAGCCGTACCGAGCGGATCGAACTGCAAAGCTTGCTGAGCGCGCAGAACTATGACGCAGGCAACGCCGACGGCATTATCGGCGCCAACACCCGCAAGGCGATCCGCAGCGCCCAGCAGTCGTTTGGCTGGCCGGCGGATGGGTATCCGACGCACAAGTTGCTCGAAGGACTGCGTAACCGATAGTCAGCCGTATGGCGGATGCCGCCTTCGCGAGCAAACCCGCTCCCACATTGGCACCGCGTATCCCCTGTGGGAGCGGGCTTGCTCGCGAAGACTGACTAATAAGCAACCACTATCTAGCGCCTGACGACCACATCCTGCTCCAACACCAATTCCTTGCTCCCCGCATCCAGCCTCACCAGCGCGCCCATCGGCAACGTCAGGTTCGGATCGCAATGCCCGCTGCGCCAACCGGACAACACCGGTATCCGCAAAGGCGCAAAGGTCTGCTTGAGCAAGCGCTCCAGAGAAACCGTACCAACCCCCGCCACATCCCCCACCAGAACCCCACGCAGCTTCTTCAGTTTGCCGGCCAGGCGCAGATGGGTCAGCAGCCGGTCGATGCGATACAGCGGCTCGTTGATGTCCTCGATGAACAGGATGACGCTCTCGGCATCCATCTCATACGGCGTGCCCATGGTCGCGGCGATTATCGACAGATTGCCTCCCAGCAAGCGCCCGTGAGCGATACCAGGCTCGATTGTGGTCAACGGGTAGGCCACCGGATGCGGCAGCACGCTCCCAGCCTTCACCTGTCCTCTGAGCATGTTGAAGAACGAAGACTCGGTAGGTTTTTGCTTGTCACCTAGCAGGTCGGCGTTGAGCATCGGGCCATGAAAGGTCACGAAGCCCGCATAACGGCTGATCGCCAAGTGCAGCGCGGTGATGTCGCTGTAGCCGATGAACGGCTTGGCATTGTTGCGCAGCAGCTCAAAGTCGATGCGATCGAGCAACCGCGGCGTACCGTAACCCCCACGCAAGCAAATGATGGCGTCGACCTCACTGTCGGCGAACGCTGCGTGCAGGTCATTGAGCCGTACATCATCACTGCCGGCCAGGTAATCATCCTTCTCGTACACGCCGGGGAAAACCCGCAGTGAATATCCGCGAGCGCGCATCCAGCCGATTGCCTTATCGGTATCCAGCGCTGCGGGACCGGCAGGCGCGATGACGCCAATCAGACCTTCCGACGGCAAGGCCGGAACGGGTGCGTGAGGACAGAGTGTGTGAGTCGGTCGAACGGTCATCCATGAATCTCCCTGCGTGAAAGCGTCAAGCACACAGTAGTCAGGAACGGGGACAAACAGAAGAGGGTCAGTTGCGCCGCGCATTGCAGGAAAAGCCTCTGCTGGACGTAGGCAAGGCAAAAAAACGCCCGCAAGGCCTGAAAAGCCGTGCGGGCGTTTTTAAGTCACCGGCAAATCACAAAGACGACATCAACTCGGCTTTTACCAGCTTCGCTTGCTCGTCGGCATGGTACGACGAGCGCACCAACGGGCCGGAAGCGACGTTCTTGAAGCCCATCTTGTAGCCTTCCTCGGCAAACCAGGCGAACACGTCCGGGTGCACGAAACGCTGGACCGGCAAGTGGCTGCGGGACGGTTGCAGGTACTGGCCCAGGGTCAGCATGTCGATGTCGTGTTCGCGCATGCGCTTCATGACTTCGATCACTTCTTCGTCAGTCTCGCCAAGACCCAGCATCAGGCCGGACTTGGTCGGAATGTGCGGCATCATCTGCTTGAAGCGTTGCAGCAGGGTCAGCGACCACTGGTAATCCGAACCCGGACGCGCAGCCTTGTACAGGCGCGGCACGGTTTCCAGGTTGTGGTTGAACACATCCGGCGGCTCGGCAGCGGTGATTTCCAGCGCAACGTCCATACGGCCACGGTAGTCCGGGACCAGGGTTTCGAGCTGAACGTTCGGCGACAGTTTGCGGATCTCGCGGATGCAATCGGCAAAGTGCTGGGCACCGCCATCACGCAGGTCGTCGCGGTCAACCGAGGTGATCACCACGTACTTGAGTTTCAGGTCAGCGATGGCGATGGCCAGGCTTTCCGGCTCGTTGACGTCCAGTGGCTTCGGCCGACCGTGTCCAACGTCGCAGAACGGGCAGCGACGGGTGCAGATGTCGCCCATGATCATGAAGGTCGCGGTGCCGCCCGAGAAACATTCGCCCAGGTTCGGGCAGGACGCCTCTTCGCAGACACTGTGCAGCTTGTGTTTGCGCAGCAGGGCCTTGATGCGGTCGACTTCCGGGGAAACCGGGATACGCACGCGAATCCAGTCAGGTTTCTTCGGCAGTTCGGTGGTCGGAATGATCTTCACCGGGATACGTGCAACCTTCTCGGCGCCGCGCAGCTTCACGCCGGCTTCAACCTTGGCACGCGGGGCCGGACGCTCGGTGACATCCAGCGTCGGGATCATGGTTTGCACTGCATCAGTAGTCATATCAGTCGATTCCGCCCGTTAGGGTCGTCTGCTCAGCATAGTCGAGGTGTTTGACGAGCTGCGCGCGCAGCCGGGCACTTACCTCGGCAAATTCAATCGATCCTGCGTGATCGCGCAGCTGGGTCATCGCCAGCCCGGCGTAGCCGCAGGGATTAATCCGTCGAAACGGTTCCAGGTCCATGTCCACGTTCAGGGCCAGGCCATGAAAGGAGCAACCGTGGCGGATCCGCAGACCCAGAGAAGCGATTTTCGCCCCATTGACGTAGACACCCGGAGCATCAGGCTTGGCCACTGCGGTCACGCCGTAGCTGGCCAGCAACTCGATCAGGCATTGTTCCATTCGGCTGACCAGGTCACGCACGCCGAAGCCCAGCTTGCGCACATCGAGCAACAGGTACGCCACCAATTGGCCGGGACCGTGATAAGTCACTTGACCACCGCGATCAACCTTTACTACCGGAATATCTCCCGGGAGTAGCAAGTGCTCAGCCTTGCCGGCCTGCCCCTGGGTGAACACCGGCGGATGCTCGACCAGCCAGATCTCGTCCGCGGCATCGCTGCCGCGCTCGTTGGTAAAGCGTTGCATGGCATGCCAGACCGGCTCGTAAGCCATCTGGCCGAGCTCGCGAAAGCCCAGCGTGCCAGACATCACAGCACCATGTGCACGAAACCGGTAGCCCGCAACTCGCTGTTGATGTCGTACAGCTGTTCTTGACCGGTGGCGATGATGTGCAGCTGAATGGTCGTGTACTTGCCGTTGGTACTCTGGCGCTCGGCCAGGGTCTTGTGGTCAACGGTCGCGTGTTTCTCAAGGATCGCGATGATCTTGTCCTTGAAGCCCACGCCGGTATCGCCGATCACCTTGATAGGGTAATCCGCGCAGGGGAATTCGATCTTTGGCGCCTTTACTTCGTTGTCTGTCATGGCGTAACGGCCTCGTAAGCCGTGGCAACGGACATGGCCCCGTTCCAGATTGGAACAGGGCCATGCAAGTCCACACTAATTCAGTTGAACAAGCCGTAGAAGAATAGACGGATGCTATCCCACATGCGACGGAAGATACCACCCTCCTCGACAGCGTCCAGGGCGATCAGGTCGGCGCTGTGCACCACTTTGTCGTCCAGTTTCACTTCGACTTTACCGATTACGTCGCCCTTGGCGATTGGCGCAACCAGTTGCGGGTTCATGGTCATGCTGGCAGCGAGCTTTTTCAGCTGGCCTTTTGGCAGGGTCATGGTCAGGTCTTCAGCCAGGCCGGCCTTGACTTGATTGGTGGTGCCTTTCCAGACAGGAGCCTGAGCCAGCTCAGCGCCTTTCTGATAGAACGTCTGGGTTTCGAAGAAGCGGAAACCGTAGGTCAACAGCTTCTGGGTTTCGGAGGCGCGAGCCACTTCGCTGCTGGTGCCGAACACCACGGCAATCAGGCGCATGCCATCACGTACAGCCGAAGACACCATGCAGTAGCCGGCTTCGTCGGTGTGGCCGGTTTTCAGACCGTCAACCGTCTTGTCGCGCCACAGCAGCAGGTTACGGTTAGGTTGCTTGATGCCGTTCCAGAAGAACTCTTTCTGCGAGTAGATCGCGTAGTGAGCCGGGTCTTCGTGGATGATCGCGCGAGCCAGCACCGCCATGTCGTGAGCCGACGAGTAGTGCTCAGGGTTCGGCAGACCGGTCGGGTTCATGAAGTGGCTATTGGTCATGCCCAGATCGGCCACGGTTTTGTTCATCATGTCAGCGAAGGCGTCTTCGCTGCCGGCGATGTGCTCGGAGAGCGCAACACTGGCGTCGTTGCCCGACTGAATGATGATGCCGTGCAGCAGGTCGCTGACCGTGACTTGCGAGCCGACCTTGATGAACATCCGCGAACCGCCGGTACGCCAGGCGTTTTCGCTGACGGTCACCGGATCGTTTTCGCCGATCTGGCCACGACGGATTTCCAGGGTCGCGATGTACGCGGTCATCAGCTTGGTCAGGCTGGCCGGCGGCAGACGCTGGTCACCATTGTTCTCTACCAGCACGTTGCCGCTGCTGGCGTCCATGAGTACGTAGGCTTTGGCGGCCAGTTGCGGTGGCGACGGCATCATCTCGACCGCGAAAGCGGCAGGCGAGAGGAGCAGCGGGACTAGCAGGCACAGGCGTTTGGCAAAGGTGGTGATGTTCATCCGTCTCTCGAAATCGCTAATGGAAACTGCCCAAGGGCAAAACTAATCAGACAGCTTTCTAACGAGCTGTCGCGTGTTCAGTTGTTCACTCAGAACCCTTGCCGGGCTTTTGTTCTTCAACGAGCCAACAACCAGGTCCACCCCCCAAACCGCAAGCGAACCGTCAATCAAGTACTACGTATTACTCGGCAGTGACCACGCTCGGCGAACCGAGATTGGCCAGTCGCACGCTGTTCTGCACTTGCTGGATTTCACCCGGCGAGCCGATCGGCCCCAGGCGCACCCGGTGCAGGGTCTGTTGATTGCGCACGATCGAGCTGATGAACACCGGAGCGCTCACCATCCCGCTGAGCTTCGATCTCAGGAGTTCTGCAGCGTCCGGGTTGGCGAACGCGCCCACCTGCAGATACTGGCCAGAGGCTGGTACAGAAGCGTTTTTTTTTGCATCAAGCTGAACAGGCACTACGGCCGCGGCGTGTTGCTGCGGCGGTGGTGTCCATTGCTCGACAGTCCCCGCAGAGGCGGTAATTGTCGGCGCGGCATTTTGCGCTACTTGCGGCTCGTTGAGCATCAAAGGCGCCGGACGGCCTTTGGCTGCCCACCATTGCTGCGGGTCGATGCCTTCGACCTTGACCCGTGCCGTGCCGGTTTCGGCATAACCGAGCTTCTTGGCGGCGGCGTAGGACAAGTCGATGATCCGGTCCGAGTAGAACGGCCCGCGGTCGTTGACCCGCAATATCACGGTCTTGTTGTTGTCCAGGTTGGTCACCCGAACGTAACTCGGCAGTGGCAATGTCTTGTGGGCGGCACTCATGCCGTACAGGTCGTATACCTCCCCGTTGGCGGTGTTCTGTCCATGAAACTTGGTGCCATACCAGGACGCCGTGCCCGAGGCGACGTAGGTCTTGGATTCTTGTAGCGGGAAGTAGGTCTTGCCCAGCACGGTGTACGGGTTGGCTTTATAAGGGCCGCTGTGCAGGGTCGGCGTGGCATCCGGGATGCGCGATACATCGACGTCCCACCACGGCGCGCCATCTTTGTGCGCACGGTTGATGTCCAGGCCTGGCGCTGCGCGCACGGCGGTGGAAGACTTTTGGGTCGGCGCACGGCTCGTCGAACAACTGGCGACCAGCACCGCCAACGCGGCGAATGCCATCAGCTTCAGGGGTTTATTCATAGGCAATGCCCGCATTACTTGACGCCCCGTGCTTGGACCAGCTGTTCAGACAGTTGATGTACGGCCATGGCGTACATCACGCTGCGGTTATAACGCGTGATTGCGTAAAAATTCGTCAGGCCCATCCAATATTCGGGGCCATTGTCACCTTCCAGGCGGAAAGCCGTGACCGGCATATCATCGCGCAGCGCATCATGACTTGACCACCCCAGCGCCCGCAACTCCCCGACGGTTTTAGTCGGTTCGATGCCCGTGGTCAAACCTTCGTCCACCTGATCGCCACGCACATCGGCGCGGCTGACCACCGGTTCGCCGGCGACCCAGCCGTGACGCTTGAAATAACTGGCGACGCTGCCAATGGCATCGTCCGGATTGGTCCAGATATTAATGTGGCCGTCACCGTCAAAATCCACCGCATAGGCGCGAAAGCTGCTCGGCATGAACTGCGGCAAGCCCATGGCGCCGGCGTACGAGCCTTTGAGGGTCAGCGGATCGACCTGCTCTTCCCGGGCCAGCAACAGGAACTCACGCAATTCCTTGCGGAAAAATTCGGCACGGGGAGGATAGTCGAAACCCAGGGTCGACAAGGCGTCGATTACCCGAAAATTGCCGGTATTACGGCCGAAAAAGGTCTCAACGCCGATGATCGAAACAATAACCTGCGCCGGCACGCCGTATTCCTGCTCGGCACGGGCCAGTACCGCCTCGTGCTGACGCCAGAAGTCCACACCACGGGCGATGCGCGCGTCGGTGATGAACATCGGGCGATACTCGTTCCACTGCTTGACCCGCTCGGCCGGTTTCGAGATCGCGTCCAGAATCGACTGCTTGCGCTCGGCTTCGCGGAACACGCTCATCAGCTGTTCACCGGCAAAACCGTAGTCGCGGGTCATTTCACCGACGAATTCGGCCACCTGCGGTGAGCCTTCGTAATCGCCGGCCAACGCTTCCTGCGCTGTGCCAAGGATGCTTACCAGGCCGACCCATGGCGCATATCGAGTCGCCCAGCCACGCATTACTTGCATTGAAATCTTCACCTTATTCAAACCTGAGCGATCCACTTACGATGGGTATGGATCGACATCAAAACCCCAAACGCTGACAGCAGCGTCACCAGCGAAGTTCCTCCGTAGCTAATGAACGGCAACGGCACCCCCACAACCGGCAACAGGCCACTGACCATACCGATGTTGACGAAAACGTAAACAAAAAACGTCATGGTCAGGCTGCCCGCGAGCAATTTCCCGAACAATGTCTGGGCCTGAGCGGTAATCACCAGTCCGCGACCGATCAACAGCAGGTAAATCAGCAGCAGTGCGCAGATACCCACCAGGCCGAATTCTTCGCCCATGACCGCAATAATGAAGTCGGTGTGGCTTTCCGGCAGGAAGTCCAGGTGCGACTGGGTGCCGAGCAACCAGCCCTTGCCGAACACACCGCCGGAACCGATGGCTGCTTTCGATTGAATGATGTTCCAGCCAGTGCCCAACGGATCGCTTTCCGGATCGAGGAAGGTCAGGATTCGCTGTTTCTGGTAGTCGTGCATGATGAAGAACCACATCGCGACGGCCACCGGCACGGCGGCGGCGATTACGCTGATGATCCAGCGCCAGCGCAAGCCGCCCATGAACAACACGAAAGCGCCACCGGCGAGGATTAGCAGCGAAGTGCCAAGATCGGGCTGACGCACGATCAGGATAAACGGCAAGCCGATCAGAAACAGACTGACACCCACATGCTTGAGCTGCGGCGGCAAGGTGCGCTTGGACAGATACCAGGCGATGGTCGCCGGCATCAGGATCTTCATGAACTCCGAGGGCTGGAAGCGGATCACCCCGGGAATGTTGATCCAGCGTGTGGCGCCCATGGCGTTGTGGCCCATGACATCCACCACCACCAGCAACAGCACGCCGAGGACATAACCGACTGGCACCCAACGGGCCATGAAGCGCGGCTCGAATTGGGCGATGACGATCATCGACACCAGGCCGATTCCGAACGAGGTGGCCTGCTTGGCCAGCAGATCCCAGCTCTTGCCGCTGGCCGAATACAGCACGAACAGGCTGCCGGCAGCGAGGGTCAGCAGCAGGATCAGCAACGGGCCATCAATGTGCATGCGTTGCAACAGCGTCGCGCGGCGACGCATCACATCCTCGCTGGAGAGGATGCGATCGAAATTACTCTTCACGGGCCGTAGCCTCCGCACTGATAGGGCTGGCGTATTCGGCCTTCAACCGACCGTCCTGGTCCAGAAGCCAGGCGTCCATGATTTGACGCACCATGGGCGCTGCGACGCCGGAGCCGGACTCGCCGTTCTCGACCATCACCGACACCACGATTTGCGGGTTGTCGGCTGGTGCGAAGCCGACGAACAAGGCGTGGTCGCGATGGCGCTCCTGAACCTTGGAGCGGTCGTACTTCTCGCCCTGCTTGATCGCGACGACCTGGGCTGTACCACTTTTGCCGGCAATCCGGTATTGAGCGCCAATCGATGCCTTGCGCGCGGTACCACGGGCACCGTGCATTACCTGCTGCATGCCGTGGTTGACCTTGGTCCAGTCGGACGGGTCGCGCAGAATGATGTCCGGCATCGGGTTTTCATCCTTCGGTCGCTCGCCTTCGACGGTCTTGGCCAGGTGCGGACGGTTCCAGACACCCTTGTTCGCGACCAGCGCCGTGGCCTGGGCCAGTTGCAATGGCGTTGATTGCATGTAGCCCTGACCAATCCCCAGAATCAGCGTTTCGCCCGGGAACCAGGCCTGGCGCCGGGTTGCACGCTTCCACTCACGTGTAGGCATCAGCCCCGGCGACTCTTCGAACATGTCCAGCGATACCTTCTGGCCGATGCCGAACTTGCTCAAGTACGCCGACAAGCGATCGATTCCCAGTTTGTGGGCCAGGTCGTAGAAGTAGGTGTCGTTGGACCGCATGATCGCCGTGTCCAGATCGACGTAGCCGTCACCGGTACGGTTCCAGTTACGGTATTTGTGATCGTAGCTGGGCAACTGGTAATAGCCGGGGTCATACACCCGAGTCGATGCGTTGACCACGCCCGAATCAAGACCGGCAATCGCTACCGCCGGTTTGATGGTCGAGCCCGGCGGGTACAGACCACGCAACACGCGGTTGAACAGTGGCCGGTCGATGGAATCGCGCAGCTCGGCATAGGCCTTGAAGCTGATGCCGGTAACGAACAGATTCGGGTCAAAACTCGGCTGACTGACCATCGCCAGGACTTCGCCGGTTTTCGGGTCCAGCGCCACCACTGCGCCACGGCGACCGCCGAGTGCAGCTTCGGCCGCTTCCTGCAATTTGATGTCCAGGCTCAGGACGATGTCCTTGCCGGAAATCGGTTCGGTACGTTTGAGTACCCGCAGCACGCGGCCACGGGCGTTGGTCTCGACTTCTTCGTAACCGACCTGACCGTGCAATTCCGGCTCGTAGAAGCGCTCGATGCCGGTCTTGCCAATTTGATGGGTGCCGCTGTAACTCACCGGGTCCAGAGACTTGAGCTCTTTCTCGTTGATCCGCCCCATATATCCCACCGAGTGCGCAAAGTGCGCGCCCTGCGGATAGTGACGAACCAGCTGCGCGACCACTTCCACGCCCGGCAGACGGAACTGGTTCACCGCGATGCGGGCGATCTGTTCTTCGGTCAGCTCGAACAGGATCGGCACCGGCTCGAACGGCCGACGCCCCTGACGCATGCGCTTCTCGAAGATCACCCGATCCTCGGGCGTCAGCTCCAGCACTTCGACAATGACGTCGAGCACTTGCTGCCAGTCGCCGGAACGCTCGCGGGTCATGCTCAGGCTGAAGCTGGGCCGGTTATCCGCCACCACCACGCCATTGCGGTCGAAAATCAGCCCGCGCGTTGGCGGAATCGGCTGCACATGGACGCGGTTGTTTTCCGACAGGGTCGAGTGGTACTCGTACTGAATCACCTGGAGGAAATACAGACGCGCGATCAGCACACAGATCAGCGACACCACCGCAATTGCCCCGAACACGACGCGGCCACGCACCAGACGGGCGTCTTTTTCGTGGTCCTTGATGCGGATCGGCTGGGGCATGAGGGCAGAACTACTTGTGGTAAGGGTGGCCGGACAGGACTGTCCAGGCACGATACAGCTGTTCGCCGATCAGGATTCGCACCAGCGGGTGCGGCAACGTCAACGGCGAGAGCGACCAGCGCTGATCGGCCCGGGCACAGACTTCCGGCGCCAGCCCTTCGGGGCCGCCGACCATGAAATTCACCGTGCGCGAGTCCAGCCGCCAGCGATCGAGCTCGACCGCCAGCTGCTCGGTGCTCCAGGGCTTGCCGTGGACTTCGAGGGTCACAACGCGCTCGTTCGGCCCGACCTTGGCCAGCATGGCTTCGCCTTCCTGACGGATGAAGCGCGCCACGTCGGCGTTCTTGCCACGGGTGTTGAGCGGTATTTCCACCAGTTCCAGCGCCAGCTCGGACGGAAGACGCTTGGCATATTCATGCCAGCCTTCTTCCACCCACTTGGGCATGCGTGAACCGACGGCGATCAGTCGCAGTCGCACAGCGGTCCCTTATTGCTGGTCTTTGTTGAGCTTGACGAAGTGCTCATGGGTGTTTTCCGGGCTGTGGTGAGCCGCGTTCAGAGCACGGCTCTGTTCTGCACCGGACCACAGACGCTCCAGGTCGTAAAACTGACGAGCCGAAGCGGTCATCATGTGCACGATGACGTCATCCATATCCAGCAGGACCCAGTCGCTGTCGCCCTTGCCTTCTTCACCCAACGGCTTGACGCCCAGGGCTTTGACCGCTTCGCGGACCTTGTCCAGCATCGCGCCGATCTGACGGTTCGAAGTACCGGTCGCGATGATCATGAAGTCAGTGATGCTCTGCTTTTCACGAACGTCGATGACCTGGATATCCTGGCCCTTCACGTCTTCCAGGGCCGCTACGGCAACCTTGACCAGCTCTTCGCCGCGCAGCTCAGGGCCGGTTGGAACCTCTACTGGCAGCGGGGCGCTCTTGAACGTGCCTTTGCGCTTTACTTTAGTTACGTCTTTGTTCGTCATATAAAACTCGTTTTGCTCGTATGTTCGGGCGCTTCGTTACACGTGATCACGTGCCTTGAAGCGCTCCCTTTTTCAGTTCGACGCACGGTAGAGACCGTGCGCATCGATGTAGGCCAGGACCGCGTCGGGCACCAGGAAACGTACCGACTTACCGCTGGCCAGCAGTTGACGGATCTGGGTGGCGGATACCGCGAGCGGCGTCTGCCAGACGAATGCAATCTGTCCGCTCGGCCCTTTGAGGGCCAGCGGGTCGCTCACCGAGCGTGCCGCCAACAGATTGCGCAAGGCATCCGGCGGTTCGCTGTCGGCATCCGGGCGTTGCAGCACCAGGATGTGGCAATGCTGGAGCAACTCTTCCCAGCGGTGCCAAGTGGGCAGGCCGCAAAATGCGTCCCAGCCCAAAAGTAGAAAAACCTGGTCTTCAGCGGCCAGTTCAGCGCGCATCAGTTCCAGGGTGTCGATGGTGTAGGACGGTTTGTCCCGCTGCAGTTCGCGGGCGTCCACCACCAACGGCGCCACACCGGCCACCGCGCACTCGACCATCGCCAGACGGTCTTTCGCCGATACCTGCGGCGTACCGCGATGAGGCGGTCTGGCACTGGGTGTCAGACGCAGCTCATCGAGCGCCAGCGATTCGGCGACTTCCAGCGCACTGCGCAAATGGCCGATGTGCACCGGGTCGAAGGTCCCGCCCAGCATACCGATGCGTCGAGGCGCAGGCTCACTGGCGGTGTCCGGGGCTGACAGGCCGAGGTCGCCCAAGTCAGTCCGACGCCTGGCCGCGCAACTGGCCATCCCCGACCACGATGTACTTCTCGCAGGTCAGACCTTCGAGGCCCACCGGGCCGCGGGCGTGCAGCTTATCAGTAGAAATGCCAATCTCGGCACCCAATCCGTATTCAAAGCCATCGGCGAAGCACGTCGGGGTGTTGATCATGACCGACGATGAATCGACTTCCGCGACGAAACGCCGGGTGTCAGCAAGGTTTTCGCTGACGATCGAATCGGTGTGATGGGAGCCGTACTTATTAATGTGATCGATGGCCTGGTCCAGCCCGTCAACCACACGGATCGAGAGAATCGGCGCCAGGTACTCGGTGTTCCAGTCTTCTTCGCTAGCGGCAACAGCCTCGATGATCGCCCGGGTGCGTTCGCAACCGCGCAGCTCGACGCCTTTTTCGCGGAGCTGTGCAGCCATCGATGGCAGGAAATCCTTGGCGACCGATTGGTCCACCAGCAGGGTTTCCATCGCACCGCAGATGCCATATCGGTAAGTCTTGGCGTTGAACGCGATGCGCTGGGCTTTCGGCAGGTTGGCGTGAGCACTGACGTAAACGTGACAGATGCCGTCCAGATGCTTGATCACCGGCACGCGGGCATCACGGCTAACACGTTCGATCAGGCCACGGCCGCCGCGGGGCACGATAACGTCGACGTATTCAGGCATGGTGATCAGTGCGCCAACGGCGGCGCGATCGGTGGTTTCGACCACTTGCACCACGGCGGCAGGCAAATCGGCTTCGGCCAGACCGCGCTGGATGCAGGCGGCAATGGCACGATTGGAATGAATCGCCTCGGAGCCGCCGCGCAGGATGGTCGCGTTGCCGGACTTCAGGCACAGGCTGGCAGCATCGATGGTCACGTTCGGCCGGGATTCGTAGATGATCCCGATCACGCCCAACGGCACGCGCATCTTGCCGACCTGAATACCCGACGGGCGAAAGCTCATGTCGCGGATCGCGCCGACCGGGTCCGGCAGAGCCGCTACCTGACGCAAACCGACGATCATGCCGTCGATGCGTTCCGGGGTCAGCGCCAGACGCTCAAGCAATGCAGGTTCAAGACCATTGGCACGGCCAGCGGCCAAATCCAGTTCATTGGCAGCCGTCAGCTCGGCGCGTGCGGCGTCCAACGCATTGGCAGCAGCCTGCAAGGCGCGGTTTTTCTGCGCGGTGCTGGCACGGCCGATGACGCGAGAAGCTTCGCGGGCAGCGCGACCCAAGCGGGTCATGTAGTCAAGAACGGACTCAGTCATTGTCTGCTGTGGTCTTGGCAAAGAGGAAAGCGGCAGATTATAGCTGTCACGTCTCCCGACTAACAGCGGTGACGGGCGGATGGTCGAAATGGAGGGCAATTTGCCGACGTTCAGCCGTGATTAAGCTGCAAATTGTTATCATCGCGACTCAATCAGCCCTGATAAACGCCGTTCATCATGACCAACCTGACTGTTCGCACGTCCGCGACGAGCCTGCCCAAGGGGCTCGAGGATGCATTTTTCGACAGAGACGCCCAAACGCTGGCGCGGGATTTACTCGGCAAAGTCATCCGTCACCGGGTCGGCGACCTGTGGCTCAGCGCCCGGATTATCGAGACCGAAGCCTATTACTGCGAAGAAAAAGGCAGCCACGCCTCCCTCGGCTACACAGAAAAACGTAAGGCTTTGTTTCTGGATGGCGGCCACATCTATATGTATTACGCCCGTGGCGGCGACTCCCTGAACTTCAGCGCCCAGGGGCCGGGCAATGCTGTGCTGATCAAATCCGCCTATCCGTGGGTCGATGACTTGAGCGGGCCGGCGAGCCTGGCGCAGATGCTGTTGAACAATCCCGACGCCCAGGGCCGCCCTCGCCCCTCGCAAGAGCTTTGCGCCGGACAGACTTTGCTTTGCAAGGCGCTGGGCCTGAAGGTGCCGGTCTGGGACGCCAAGCGCTTCGACCATGAAGTGCTGCTGGTGGAAGATGTCGGCCCGGCGCCCGTTCACATCATACAAACCACGCGTTTGGGCATTCCCCATGGGCGCGATGAGCATTTGATGTACCGCTTCGTCGATGCGGCTTACGCGCCGTATTGCACGCGCAACCCCTTGCGGCGGGGGCAAGTCGAAGGTCGCGATTATTTTTTGCTGTGAGTACAACCCCTGCGGGGGTCAATTAATAAGAGGGAGTTGTTTTTATGGGCCCATGGCTCGATAGCGTGACCAGTTGGTTGACGGTCAACCCGCAATGGCTGGCCGCGGCGGTGTTCATAGTGGCCTGCGTGGAATGCCTGGCGATTGCCGGGCTGATCGTGCCCGGCACGGTGCTGCTGTTTGCCGTGGCGGTACTGGCCGGCAGCGGCGCGCTGTCGCTGGGCGAAACGCTGTTGCTGGGGTTTCTCGGCGGCGTGCTGGGCGACATCATTTCGTACTTCCTCGGGCGACATTTCCATCAGAACATCCGGCGCCTGCCAGGGTTGCGCCATCATCCGGAATGGATCGCCGGGGCCGAGGCGTATTTCCAGCGCTACGGCATCGCCAGCCTGCTGGTCGGGCGCTTCATCGGCCCGCTGCGGCCGATGTTGCCGATGGTCGCGGGGATGTTCGACATGCCCTTCCCGCGCTTCGCAGCCGTCAGCCTGCTGGCCGCCGCTGGCTGGAGCGTCGCATACCTGCTGCCCGGCTGGGCCACCGGGGCGGCAATTCGCTTGCCGTTGCCAGAGGGTTTCTGGCCTGAGGCCGGCATCGTCGCCGGCAGCATCGCCGTCATGGTGGGCTTGAGCATCACCAGCAGCATGCGCCGTCATCGCAAAGCGACGATGCTGATTACTGGAATGAGCTTCCTGATTTTGGCGGGACTGTTTATCGGCTACCCGTACCTGACCGCCCTCGATCAGGGCGTGATGACCCTGGTGCAGGAACAACGCAGCCCGCTGCTCGATGAAGTGGCGGTCACGTTCACGCTGATCGGCGAATTCCGCAACATGCTGGTGTTCAGCGCCCTCCTGACGGGTTTGCTGTTGCTCACCCGACAATGGCGCCAGGCGATTTTCGCCGGTAGCACCCTGCTGTGCACCGCGCTGGGCAACACCGTGACCAAACACTTTTTCGCCCGTGTACGCCCGGAAGTGTTGAGCGATCCTCTGACCAGCTACAGCATGCCCAGCGGCCACGCCTCGGGTTCTTTTGCGCTGTTTCTGACGCTGGCCGTGCTGGCCGGCCGCGGACAACCGCCGCGCATGCGCCTGACCTGGCTGCTATTGGGTTGCTTGCCGGCACTGGCGATTGCCCTGTCGCGGGTGTACCTCGGCGCGCACTGGCCAACAGATGTGCTGGCCGGCGCGATGCTGGCAGCGTGCGTGTGTGCGGCGAGCTTGTGGCTGAATCAGCGCCCGGCGCCGCTAAACGCCATGCCACCGAAGGTCTGGTGGCTGGTGTTGCCGGCGCTGGTGGCGCTGTTCGGTTTCTTTGCGTTGCGGCATTTGCCGAATGCGATGTTGCGGTATGCGTATTAAAGATGCCGATAAAACGCGCCATTCATTGCACGAATGAATGGCGCGAATTCATTCTTCCACCCCAGTGGGCTTATCAATAATCTTGAGTACGAAAGTGGCAGGCGCACCATTAAAAGCAGGATGCCCCGTAACATTCGGATCTACATTTTTGAAATGTATCTTCCCTTCCTTCTCGGCACGATATAAAGCTTTTTTATTTGTCTCGCTCACAAGACGCACATAAGAAGGGCCAGGGGCAAGATCTGCTAGTCCGACTTTTGACACAACATCCTTACTGATCGAAAAATAATCGGACGGAGCGTTATCACTCACGGACAAATGATGCGTACCGCCTTCTATTCTCAACCGCCATCCTTCATAAATGCCCCGCAGAACGGCGGTGACAACATAGTTTTCACCGTGCGGAACAAATTTCAGTAACAAGGGCTTGTCATCTTCATGATCGGCCAACGTAACAAAACTCGAGCCGCCAATGTCGGCCAGGGCGACTTCGACATCCAACTGCTCGCGCCTGGTGATCCGTGGGTCTCGCAGCCGTAGCTTCAGACGCTGTTGATTGAGCACCAAGGGCAGACCATTGAGGTAAAGATTAGCTGTAAATGCTTTGTTATTATCCAGAGACATAAAACCACCTGCATTTTATCAAACTCGATATTATTTAATGCCCGCCCATTCAGCCGGGAACTCTGAAAACAAGAAAATCGACGAAATATAAAAAGACGGCCTAAGCTACCGCAGCCACGGGCACATCTTTAACAGGAGGTTTTACGCGTTTGCGCTTACGGCGCTCAAGCACCATCAAGTCAGCATAAACGCCCGCAGCGCCTATCACCTTATCGACGTTATGATCGACCGCTGCATGTTTCAAAATATACTTGCCAGCAATATCGTCCCAGAACGCCCCTTCATCTTCATAAACAATCATAATTCCATCCTTATCATTAATCAGGCCACCCACTCCTTGTGGGCAACTTGAAATTAAGACAAAGACAAAATCAAAACAATGCTGGCAGACAAACCAAGTTAATACAAAGTACAACTAAGCAAATAACTCCCCCTGCAACTCATCCAGCAGCGCCTGAATCGCATCCAGTCGCTGCTGCGGATCATCGAGTTGCAGCAGGTCGATCTTGTCCACTTCGGCAAACGGCAGCAGGTACGCCAATTGATTGGCCAGCGACTGTTGCCCCGTCGCCTCGGTGCCCATGTTCAACGCTTCGACCATCGGGTGTTCGGCCAAGGCTTTGAGCAGTGCAACCAGGTCGGCGTCCTCGTCCTGCAGCGGTTGCTCAGGTTCGTCCTCCAGCCACTCGACCTCGGCGACAGTCAGCTGATCGCGCTGAATCTCGGTGCGCAGCACGTGGAAACGCCGTCCGCCCTGCACCCGAATGCCCAGCAAGCCATTGTCCTGCTGTTTGAAATCAGTGATCAGCGCCTCGCATCCGACCAGCGCGTAACCCAACGGGGCAATGCCGACTTCTTCGCCGTCGAGGATGCACACCACGCCGAAGCCGCCGCCCTGTTTCATGCAGCGACTGATCATGTCCAGGTAGCGCGCCTCGAAGATCTGCAAATCGAGGATACAGCCAGGAAACAACACCGTGTTCAGCGGAAAAAGCGGCAAGCTCATAGACATTTCCTTACACCACCATCGACACCGCCAACGGCAGGAAAACTGCCGTGGCCACGCCCATCAGACTCATCGCCAGCGCCGCGAAGGCGCCGCATTCTTCACTTTCCTGCATCGCCACCGCCGTGCCGACCGCGTGCGCCGTCATACCCAGCGCCATGCCACGCGCCTCAGGGCTGTGCACTCCCAGCCTGGTCAAAAGGCTCGGCCCGAAGATCGCCCCGATCACCCCGGTGATCAATACGAACACTGCCGCCAGCGCCGCAACGCCACCGATCTGCTCTGCCACCAGCATGGCAATCGGCGACGTCACCGACTTCGGCGCCATGGTCATCAGGATCATGTGTTCGGCACCAAACGACCAGCCCAGCAATACACCCATGCCGGTGGCGACGACGCCACCTATCACCAGCGTAGTAAATATCGGCCAGAACAACTGCCGAATGCGTCGCAGATTGAGGTACAGCGGTACAGCCAGCGCCACGGTCGCCGGCCCGAGCAGGATGCTGAGAATCTCGGTGCTCTTGCGGTACTCGGCATAGGTCAGGCCGCAACCCACCAGTACGCCAATCACCAGCAGCATCGAGACCAGCACCGGTTGCAGAAAGATCCAGCGGGTTTTCTCGAACGCCGCCAGCACCAACTGATAAGCCCCCAGCGTAATACCGATACCGAACAACGGATGATGAATCACCGATGCCCAGGCGCCGTGCCCGTCGAAGATCATTGGCCATCCTCACGATGAGCGTGACGCTTGACCATGCGCTGCATCAGCACGCCAGCGAAGGCCAGGGACAGCAACAGTGACAACACCAGCGCGCCGACGATGGCCCAAAAATCTGCGGCAATGTCTTTGGCATAAACCATCACACCCACGGCTGGCGGCACCAGCAATAACGGCAGGTAACGCAGCAGACTGCTGGCCGCGAGGCTCAGCGGTTCGCCGACCTGGCCACGGCTGATCAGGAACACCAGCAGCAACAGCAGGCCGACAATCGGTCCCGGCAGCACCGGTAAAAACAAGTGGTTGATGGCTGTGCCCAACAATTGGAACAGCACCAGCCAGGTCAGGCCACGTAACAACATCCGTCATCTCCCGCAAATTCGCGCTCGGCATTATAAGCACGTCAACGCTATAGACCGGCATTCGCCAAAATCATGGTCAGTTGACCGGAGCCATTTGCCATGTTGATCTAAAGTGGTAATCCGGGAGGTCAAATCCCCCCACCTCAAAACTATAAAAGCGATGAACCCAAGGAGAGTCTCAATGCCCTATGTTCCAGTTGCAGAGCTCAAAGATTATGTCGGCAAGGAACTCGGACGTTCCGAATGGCTCACCATCGATCAGGAGCGCATCAACCTGTTCGCCGAAGCCACTGGGGACTATCAGTTCATCCACGTCGACCCGGTCAAAGCCGCGCAAACGCCATTTGGCAGCACCATTGCACACGGTTTCCTGTCGCTGTCGCTGATCCCCAAACTGATGGAAGACATCCTGATCCTCCCTGAAGGGGCGAAGATGGTGGTCAACTACGGCTTGGATACCGTGCGTTTCATCCAGCCAGTGAAGGTCAATTCCAGGGTACGACTCAAGGTCGACATGAACGAAGTCATCGAGAAGAAACCCGGCCAATGGCTGCTCAAGGCCACCGCCACGCTTGAGATCGAAGGCTCGGACAAACCGGCCTACATCGCCGAGCCACTGTCTCTCTGCTTCGTGTAACCCATCCCGGATGCGAAGCAGCTCACGCTGTTTCGCGCCCTCTCCTGTTTTCCCGGCTATATAAGGTCATAGAGCTGCGGCATACTCGGTCGCCTAATTGCCCGGATCCCGCTATGCGCCCACTTGCACTCCTCGCTCTGACCCTATTGCTCACCGCTTGCGGCGACGGCGAATCGCTGTTGCCCCCCGACGCCCGGTTGCCGGACGGCGGACGCTATCGCGGTGAACTGGTCAACGGATTGCTGCAAGGCCAGGGCCGTATCGATTACCCGAACGGCAGCTGGTACGCCGGCGACTTCGACAAGGGCCAATGGCATGGCCAGGGCGAATGGCACGGCAGCAACGGCGAAGTCTATCGCGGGGGATTCAATCTAGGGCTGTTCGACGGCAAGGGCACACTGACCACCAGCGGCAGCAGCTTCACCGGCAGTTTCAAAGCCGGTCGACGGGACGGTGAAGGCACCCTCAAAGAAAACGGTATGACCTACCGCGGTGAATTCAAGGCCGATCAATATTCAGGGCTCGGTCGTCTCGAACTCGGAGACGGCAGCTCGTATCAGGGCCAGTTCGCTCACGGCAAACCCAACGGCGAAGGCCAACGGGGCGACGCCAGCGGCAATCAGTTCACCGGGCATTTCGTCGACGGTCAGCTTGAAGGCAACGGGACTTTCAACAGCGCCGATGGCGATATCTATGTCGGCGGCTTCAAGAACAACCAACTGCACGGCAAGGGCCGCTACGAGAACGCCGACGGTGATGTCTGGCTCGGTCAATTCAAGGAAGGATCGCTGAACGGCAAGGGCGAGTTGATCGGCGCCGACGGCAGCCATTACATCGGTCAGTTCAGTGACTGGCGCTTTTCCGGCCAAGGTCGATTGAACCTGTCCGACGGCAGCTTCTACATTGGTCAATTCGACGGTGACAGTTACTCGGGGCACGGCACCCTGGTGCTGACTGACGGCACAGTGCAAAGCGGTACGTGGATTAATGGCCAGCGTGTTCGCGATGCCAATGGCAAGCTGCTGCCCGATAGCCTGGAACTCGGTTTGCTGGCCCAGGGCCGTTTGCTCGACGATGCACTCTCCAACGTGCCGGCTTCGACCCCGGCAGTCGAGTTGTACACCCTGACACTGGGCGGTGACGGCAAGCAAAGCGTGTTCCTGCGCGAATCCGATTACGTCAGCAATATGCTCAGCAGCCGCTTTGGTGCGTTTGGCCAGATCCGTCTGGTGAACCATCGCGACCACCTTGTCGACCGGCCGATGGCCACCCGGGAAAACCTGCGCCGCGCCGCCGCCACCCTGGCCGAACGCAGTGGCCCGGAAGACTTGATCTTCATTTACATGACCAGCCACGGCACCAGCGAACACGAACTGGTGCTCGACCAGCCGCGCATGGAACTGTCCGATCTACCGGCCGACGAACTCGCCGCGGTTCTCGCACCGCTGAAAAACCGCGACAAGATCATCGTGATTTCATCCTGCTACTCCGGTGGCTTCATTCCGGCGCTCAAGGATGAACGCACCCTGATCATGACCGCCTCGCGCGCTGACCGCGTGTCCTTCGGCTGCTCGGAAGAAGCCAACTTCACCTACTTCGGCGATGCGCTGTTCGCCCAGGCACTGAACCAGACCGACGACCTGGAGCAAGCCTTCAAACTGGCCAAGGCCACCGTCGCCGAGCGCGAACTGGCGGACAGCTTCGAAGCCTCTGAACCGCAGATCTGGGCGCCGAAAACCGTTCTCTCTCACTGGCAGCTGTTACGCAAGCAGCAGGCACGAAAGGCGTTGCAAAGTGTCTCTATCAGCAGCAAGGACGCAAAGAGCAACTAAGCTGAATAGTATCAAGGGGGAAACACTATGTACTTGACGCCTCAGCACGTATTGCTTGCCGGAGCTACCGGCTTGACCGGTGAACATTTACTTGATCGCCTGCTCAATGAGCCCACGATCTCAAGAGTATTGGCGCCCTCACGCCGGCCATTGGCCGAGCATCCCCATCTGGAAAACCCGGTCGGCGACCCGGCGGTGTTTCTGCCGCAACTGAGCGGTCGCGTCGACATCGCCTACTGCTGCCTCGGCACCACCATCAAACAGGCCGGCTCGGAGCAGGCGTTTCGCGCGGTGGACCTGGACATGGTGGTGGCGTTCGCCAAACGTGCACGGGAGATGGGCGCACGGCACCTGATCGTGATCAGTGCCCTGGGGGCCGATCGGAGGTCGTCTATTTTCTACAATCGGGTCAAAGGCGAGATGGAATATGCATTGCGCGCACAGGACTGGCCGCAACTGACCATTTGTCGACCTTCGCTGCTGCTGGGCGAGCGCATGGAACCGCGTATGGCTGAGCAATTCGTCGGGCCCTTGTCCCGCTTGATCCCGGGCAAATACCGCGGCATCGAAGCCTGCCAACTGGCCCGCGCCATGTGGCGACTGGCGCTGGAAGAGCAGGATGGGGTGCGGATTGTGGAGTCGGATGAGTTGCGCAAGTTAGGCAAGTAATCTTCATCGTCTGGCTTGCTCGCGAAGGGCACGACTCCGATTCGTAGCCGAACGCTACAACCCGCCCGTCGCCTGAAAACTTACCCCGATCACCGTAAGCACCGACAGCGGCAACAGCAGCGTGTCGAGCAACGCACTGGCCGGCAGGTCGATGCCCGGATAGCTCGGGGCTTCGGCGCCGAAGTGGTCCATGGCGCAGCAACCGCCGTTCATGGCATACAAATCCAGACGCGTCCCCGAATACACCACCGGCGCTCCGGGCTTGGCGGCATCAAGCGTTCGCGCCGTGGCGCAGCCAGCCAATTGCAGCGCCAGCACAATTGCCAATAGCTTATTCATCGCTGGTCAGATGGTGTTCGCCCCAACGCGGCAGCATGTCCTGGGGAATGTTCAGCAGATTGAGAATTCGCGCCACGACAAAATCGATCAAGTCGTCGATGGTTTGCGGCTGATGATAAAAGCCTGGCGACGCCGGCAAAATCGTCACGCCCATGTTCGACAACTTGAGCATGTTCTCCAGATGGATGCTCGAATACGGCGCCTCACGCGGCACCAGAATCAGCTGACGACGCTCCTTCAAGGTGACGTCGGCGGCACGCTCGATCAGGTTGTTGCAAGCCCCCGTCGCAATAGCGGACAAGGTCCCGGTGGAACACGGCACCACCACCATCGCCGCCGGCGCGCCGGAGCCCGAGGCGACCGGCGACATCCAGTCTTCCTTGCCGTACACCCGAATTTGCCCGGCGGCAGCGCCAGTGTATTCGGTGAGGAAGGCCTGCATCATCTGGGTTTTCGGCGGCAACGTCACGTCAGTCTCGGTGGCCATCACCAGTTGCGCAGCCTTGGAGATCAGGAAGTGCACCTCGCGGTCTTCGCGAATCAGGCAGTCAAGCAGGCGCAAACCATATTGGGCGCCCGAAGCGCCGGTCATCGCCAGCGTGATGCGCTCCGGGCCGTTGTTCATTGCAGCGCCTCGGCGAGTTTGGAGTGCAGGCCGCCGAAGCCGCCATTGCTCATGATCACCACGTGAGTGCCGGGCTGGGCCTGGCTCTTCACACGCTCGATGATACCTTCCAGCGAATCGCTGACGATCGACGGCACCGTACACAATGCAGCAGTCGCCCCCAGATCCCAACCGAGGTTGGCCGGCGCATACCAGATCACCTGATCGGCATCGACCACGCTTTCCGGCAAGCCGTCGCGGTGAGCACCGAGCTTCATGGAGTTGGAGCGCGGCTCGATGATCGCAATCAACGGGGCATCGCCGATGCGCTTGCGCAGACCGTCGAGGGTCGTCGCAATAGCCGTCGGATGGTGAGCGAAGTCGTCATAGATGGTAATGCCACGGACCTCCGCGACTTTCTCCATCCGGCGCTTGACGCTTTTGAATGCGCTCAGCGCAGCGATGCCCATGGACGGCACAACACCGACGTGGCGCGCCGCAGCCAACGTGGCCAGGGCGTTGGCGACGTTGTGCTGACCGGTCATGTCCCACTCGACCACACCTTGGGCAACACCTTCGAACATCACTTCAAACTTCGAACCGTCTTCGCTGAGCAGCTTGACCTGCCACTGACCGCCGGCACCGGTGGTTTGCACCGGCGTCCAGCAGCCCATCTCGATCACACGCTGCAACGCAGGCTCGGTGGTCGGATGGATCACCAGGCCTTCGCTCGGGATGGTCCGCACCAAATGGTGGAATTGCCGCTCGATGGCTGGCAGATCGGGGAAGATGTCGGCGTGATCGTATTCCAGGTTGTTCAGGATCGCCGTGCGCGGGCGGTAGTGAACGAACTTGGAGCGCTTGTCGAAGAACGCGCTGTCGTACTCGTCGGCTTCGATCACGAAGAACGGTGTACCACCCAAGCGAGCGGACACCGAGAAGTTTTGCGGCACACCGCCGATCAGGAAACCCGGGCTCATGCCCGCGTGTTCCAACACCCAGGCGAGCATGCTGCTGGTGGTGGTTTTGCCGTGGGTACCGGCGACGGCCAGCACCCATCGACCTTGCAGCACGTGATCCGCCAGCCATTGCGGGCCGGAGACGTACGGCAAGCCTTTGTTCAGCACGTATTCGACAGCCGGGTTGCCGCGGGACATGGCATTGCCGATCACCACCAGATCCGGTGCCGGATCGAGCTGCGCCGGGTCATAGCCTTGGGTCAACTCAATACCCTGAGCCTCCAGCTGAGTGCTCATCGGCGGATAGACGTTGGCATCGGAGCCCGTCACGTGATGGCCCAGCTCTTTGGCCAGAACCGCCATCGAACCCATGAAAGTGCCGCAGATACCAAGAATGTGAATGTGCATTAGTCGACCTCGTAAAACATGGCCGCAGGTTAGCGTAGGGTGGGGGAAATCGCACCTTGTGTTTAGACTGGCCGACGATGACTTCCCATTATGCTACTCGACATTCAGAATCGGCCCACGCTGTGCGACAGCGTAGTACGGCAAGGTTTTCCTTGATAATACGGCCCTTACCTCCTGGATGACTGCTCGGAAACTGCTCATGAATAACAAGACGTCTCAACTCAGCATCACGCCTGGCTCAAGCACGAAAAAACTGTCCGCCGGGCAGCGGAAATTCAACGGACTTGTCAAAAAAATCGAAAAACAGCGCCAGACGCTCCTGGCATGGGAAACCGCCACCCCTTTATATATTGAACGCTGGCGCGAGGAGTTCATTCCTCAGTTCCACACATTTAGTCAACGCTCGCTTGAGCTTGTGCAGGTTCTGGATGAACTCAGCGAACGGATCAAACTCTCGAAAACCGATCGCCACACGTTGATTCAGGAGATTTGCGCCCAGACCTTGTCGTTGATCGATAGCGGCAACTACACCGATGAAGATAAAGCCACCTTGAAAGCGCTGTACAACAAGCACAGCGGTCGTGACTTCGATGCCGACGCGAGTGAAGACGACGAGTTATTGAAACAGGGATTGCAAGAGATATTCGGCGTTGATCTGGGCGACGATATCGACACGTTATCTGCTGAGGAAATTGCGCAAAAAATGCACGAGCGCCTGTGGGCCGAGCAAACGGCGCAGCAGCAGCAAAGCACCGGCAAAAAAACCGCAAGCCATCTGCGCCAGGAAGCAGACGCCGCCCAAGCCAGTCAATCTGTGCGCGAGATTTATCGCAAGCTGGCCAGTGCCCTGCACCCCGACCGAGAAACAGACCCCGAGGAGCGCGAACGCAAAACCGTGCTGATGCAACGAGTCAACCACGCCTATGGCGAACGGAACCTGCTTGATCTGCTGCAACTGCAATTGGAAATCGAGCACATCAGCGCAGACACCCTTGATGCACTTCCCGCTGATCGGCTTAAACATTACAACCAGGTATTGTCCGAGCAACTCGGAAAGCTGCAAGACGAAGTGTTCGAAAAGGAGCTGGCGTTCAAACAGCAATTCCAGCTCGATCCGTTCGATGAGGTGACACCCAAAAACCTGGCTGGCAAGTACCAATATCAGCTCGACATGCTAATTAACGACACAGAAGAGCTGAACGGCCTGCGCGAAGAACTGAAGGACCCCAAAATTTTGAAAGCCTGGCTCAAGGAGCAAAGGGAGTTTCAGAAGTATCAGAAGGCTATGGACGCCATGGACCTTGAAACGGACCTGTTCGATGAGTTCCCGGATACGTTTTTCCGCTGAATATCGGTCATTGGGCTTGACTCAACTTCACACTTCTTAACGAGCAATCCCATGCTTGCGCAACTTTCTATAAAGGGTGTTGCGACTGACGCCCAGTTGCTCGGCGGTGTGCGTCATGTGCCAGCGCTGTTCCTCCAGGGCATTAAGCAGCGCCAGCCGCTCGGCATCCTCCAGCGGATGCTCCGACGGCTGTTCAGGGGCCGCGACCGGTAGCGGCCGAGCCTGACGAATCATCGTCGGCAAATCCTCAAGGCCAATCCGTCCGCCATCGCACAACGCCGCCAACGTGCGCAGCACATTACGCAACTGCCGCACGTTCCCCGGCCAGACGAAGGCCAGCAACGCCTGGCGTGCCGGACCGTCGATCAATACGGTTTCCCCGCCCGCTTCTTCGGCCAGCAAAAAGTCGAGCAACTGAGACTTGTCACTGCGATCACGCAACGCCGGCAGTGCAACTTCCAGCCCGTTGAGCCGGTAATACAAATCTTCGCGGAAGCTGCCGTCCTGCACCCGCTCCAGCAGATTGCGGTGAGTGGCGCTGATGATCCGCACATTGACCGACTCCGGTTCGCCGCCGATCGGCACCACCTGACGATCTTCCAGCACCCTTAAAAGCCGGGTCTGCAAGGCCAGGGGCATGTCGCCGATCTCATCGAGGAACAAGGTCCCGCCATCGGCCTGCTGCAACTTGCCGCGCATGCCTTCCTTGCGCGCGCCAGTAAAGCTGCCGCCGCGATAACCAAACAGTTCGCTCTCGATCAGGCTTTCGGGGATGGCTGCGCAGTTGAGGGCAACGAAAGCTTTTTCTGCTCGCTGGCTGGCCTGATGGACGGCTTTGGCAAACGCTTCTTTGCCGGATCCGGTTTCGCCGTTGATCAGTAGCGGTACGTCCCGCTCGAACACGCGCAAGGATTTGCGGAAGGCTTCCTGCAACCCCACGTCGCCCAGACAAATGCCCGACAAGCGCGAAGATTCGGCGATCACCGGGCTTTGCACCACTGGCACAGGAATGCTGCGTGGTTGCCCGCGCAACACCGCAAACAGACTCCGCCCGTCGCGCGTGCGCAACGGCCAGCTGGCGCTGGCATTGACGCTGGCGCGGCCGAGCAATTCATCCAGCGAGCAATCGAAAAACGCCTCCACCGGCTTGCCCAGCAGCCCACCGCGAATATGCCCCAGCAGGTTCAGCGCACTTTGGTTGACCGCGCTGATCCGCCCCTCCCCGTCAAACGCCAGTAACCCTTCGCTGAACAGCCCGACGGATTCGGCCTGAAGGTGAAAACGCAGCAACCACTGATTGTCGAAATAGCGCAGGAAATAGCAGCTCTCGATCATCTTCGCCGAAAGATTGACCAGGGCCATGGTGTGGAATTGACTCTGACGCGAGACCTCGTGGCGCGCCGAGGACACATCGAGCACCGCCAGCAGTTCGCCGTGTGGGTCGAACACCGGGCTCGCCGAGCAGGTCAGGCCGGTGTGACGGCCGCGAAAATGCTCGTCCTGATGGATGGTCAGTGACTGACGCTCCACCAGACAGGTGCCGATGCCGTTGGTACCTTCGCAGGCTTCGCTCCAGTCAGCCCCGAGCCAGAGACCAGCGCGTTCAAAAATCTTCCGCTCGGCAGGCGCGGTGACGCAATTGAGGATCACGCCGCGGGCGTCGGTCAACAAGACCGCATGGCCGGCGCCGGAGAGTTGCTGATGAAGGCTGGTCATTTCGCTGCCGGCGATGTGCAGCACCTGCTGCAAGCGCTCGCGGCTTTCCAGGACGCGGCCATGTTCCAGCACTGTCGGTGCCATAGCCAGGGCCGGGTCGAGGTGATAGTCCTCAAGACAGCGCAGCCAGGAACGGGCAATCGACGGATCGCTGCCGGGGCCGTGCAGGTGGGATTTTCCCTGAGTGACGGTCAGGACCTGCTGGGCATGGCGACTCAAATGGTTGTCGTGCATTTCTTATTGTTCTCCCCGGGGCTCGGCGACCCGTGCTTGAGGTGACGCCCAGCATCCTCCTGCCATCGGCGCATTGCAATGCTGGCGAGACCGACCCGTCACACGCTGTGCCAAAAGCGGCACAAAGTGTCACGGGGACCGTACCGAAAGCGTCACAGGCAGCGTCCGCCGGTCCGACAAAAACTGCGTAAGGCCTTGATTTGCCTGACCTGCAAGGCAATGGCCCGACCTTTGCTCTACGCTTATAACAAGCGCACAAGCGCGCTCTCTTATAAGTACAAAAGCCAAGGAGAAATCACCATGCGTTACGCTCACCCCGGTACTGAAGGCGCTATCGTTTCGTTCAAGAGCAAATACGGTAACTACATCGGCGGCGAGTTCGTCGCGCCTGTTAAAGGTCAGTACTTCACCAATACCTCGCCAGTAAATGGCCAACCGATTGCCGAATTCCCGCGCTCCACGGCCGAAGACATCGAAAAAGCCCTGGACGCTGCCCACGCGGCCGCCGATGCCTGGGGCGCCACGTCCGCCCAGGCTCGCTCGCTGGTGCTGCTGAAAATCGCCGACCGCATCGAACAGAACCTCGAAGTCCTGGCGATCACCGAATCCTGGGACAACGGCAAAGCCGTGCGTGAAACCCTCAACGCCGACATCCCGCTGGCAGCCGACCATTTCCGCTACTTCGCCGGTTGCATCCGCGCCCAGGAAGGCAGCGCCGCCGAGATCGACGGCAACACCGTGGCCTATCACATCCATGAACCATTGGGCGTGGTCGGTCAGATCATCCCGTGGAACTTCCCGATCCTGATGGCCGCCTGGAAACTCGCCCCGGCCCTGGCCGCCGGCAACTGCGTGGTGCTCAAGCCTGCCGAGCAAACGCCGCTGGGCATTACCGTGCTGATGGAACTGATCGGCGACCTGCTGCCGCCGGGCGTGCTGAACGTGGTGCAAGGCTTCGGCAAAGAAGCCGGCGAAGCACTGGCCACCAGCAAACGCATCGCCAAGATTGCCTTCACCGGTTCGACCCCGGTCGGCTCGCACATCATGAAATGCGCCGCCGAAAACATCATTCCGTCCACCGTGGAGCTGGGTGGCAAGTCGCCGAACATCTTCTTCGCCGACATCATGCAAGCCGAAGAGACCTTCATCGAAAAAGCCGCCGAAGGCCTGGTGCTGGCGTTCTTCAACCAGGGCGAAGTCTGCACCTGCCCTTCCCGCGCATTGGTGCAAGAGTCGATCTACGACGACTTCATGAAAGTCGTGATGAAAAAAGTCCTGTCGATCAAACGTGGCGACCCGCTGGACACCGACACCATGGTCGGCGCCCAGGCGTCCGAGCAGCAATTCGACAAAATCCTTTCGTACCTGGAAATCGCCAAGGGCGAAGGCGCCGAGCTGCTGACCGGCGGCAAAGTGGAAAAACTCGAGGGCAGCCTGGCGACCGGGTATTACATCCAGCCGACCCTGCTCAAGGGTACCAACAAAATGCGTGTGTTCCAGGAAGAAATCTTTGGCCCGGTGGTGAGCATCACCACGTTCAAGGACGAAGCCGAAGCCCTGGCCATCGCCAACGACACCGAGTTCGGCCTGGGTGCCGGCCTCTGGACCCGCGACATCAACCGCGCCTATCGCATGGGCCGTGCCATCAAGGCCGGTCGTGTGTGGACCAACTGCTACCACCTGTACCCGGCGCATGCCGCGTTCGGCGGCTACAAAAAATCCGGCGTCGGTCGTGAAACCCACAAAATGATGCTCGATCACTATCAGCAGACCAAAAACCTGCTGGTGAGCTACGACATTAATCCGTTGGGCTTCTTCTAAAAAGCGTGGGCGGGACAGGTATTCCTGTGTCGCCCTTCACATAGCTTTCGCGAGCAAGCCCGCTCCCACAGTGGACTTGTGTCGACCCATTCCAGTGGACTCACACAACCCCCCTGTGGGAGCGGGCTTGCTCGCGAAGGCGTCCTCACCGACAACACCGAACATCGCCCTGCCGCTCTGGCACGGGCTTTGCGTGCCCGTTCTGCACGAAAACGTCGCACCTGAAAGTCCAACAGATCAAACAATAAAAAAGACAGCGAGGACTTATGACTTCTACTACACAGCTCAAACCCACACTCGGCACCCTGCATTTATGGGGAATTGCCGTCGGCCTGGTGATTTCCGGCGAGTATTTCGGCTGGAGTTATGGCTGGGGCACCGCAGGGACCCTGGGTTTCCTCGTCACCGCACTGATGGTGGCGACGATGTACACCTGTTTCATCTTTAGCTTCACCGAATTGACTACCGCGATTCCCCACGCGGGCGGGCCGTTTGCCTACAGTCGGCGGGCCTTTGGTGAGAAAGGCGGACTGATCGCCGGCATCGCCACCCTCATCGAATTCGTCTTTGCGCCCCCGGCGATTGCCATGGCCATCGGCGCCTACCTCAACGTGCAATACCCGGAACTGGACCCCAAGATCGCCGCCGTTGGCGCCTATTTTGTGTTCATGAGCCTCAATATTCTCGGCGTCAGCATCGCCGCCACTTTCGAACTGGTGGTCACCGTGCTGGCGGTTGCCGAGTTACTGGTGTTCATGGGCGTCGTTGCGCCGGGCTTCAGCTTCAGTAATTTCGCGCTTAACGGCTGGTCGGGCGCCAACGAGTTCACCATGGGCTCGATCCCTGGCATCTTTGCGGCGATCCCCTTTGCGATCTGGTTTTTCCTTGCGATTGAAGGCGCGGCGATGGCGGCCGAAGAAGCCAAGGACCCGAAGCGCACGATTCCCAAGGCTTACGTCAGTGGCATTCTGACCTTGGTGTTCCTGGCCATCGGCGTGATGGTGATGGCGGGCGGCGTTGGCGACTGGCGTCAACTGTCGAACATCAACGATCCGTTGCCTCAGGCAATGAAAGCCGTGGTCGGCAACAATTCGAGCTGGATGCACATGCTGGTGTGGATTGGCCTGTTCGGGCTAGTAGCAAGCTTTCACGGGATCATTCTTGGCTACTCGCGGCAGTTCTTCGCCCTGGCTCGCGCCGGTTATCTGCCTCGTTCGCTGGCCAAGCTCTCGCGCTTTCAGACTCCGCACCGGGCGATCCTGGCTGGCGGCGTGATCGGCATCGCAGCAATCTACAGCGACGGCCTGGTCAACCTGCAAGGCATGACCCTGACGGCAGCGATGATCACCATGTCGGTATTCGGTGCCATCGTGATGTACATCATCAGTATGCTGAGCCTGTTCAAACTGCGTAAAACCGAGCCGAACCTTGAACGCACCTTCCGCGCGCCGGGTTATCCGATCGTGCCGGGTATTGCGCTGTTTCTGGCGGTGGTGTGCCTGGTGGCGATGGCCTGGTTCAACACACTGATCGGGTGTGTGTTCCTCGGGTTTATGGCTGTCGGTTACTTGTATTTCCAATTGACCGCCAAGCAGCGCTTCGATGCGCCGGCTGACGCGATGCTCGAAGGCGTCTGAGTTGCACCGGCGCCGGGCCTGTTGCCCGGCGCCTGCCATATTGAAGTGCACGCAGATCCAGTGTGGGAGCGGGCTTGCTCGCGAAGGCGGTGTGTCATCCGACACATGTACTGGATGACACACCG